>NZ_VMHF01000035.1:0-2436 GCF_007559355.1 Allobacillus sp. SKP2-8
ACACCAGCGGTGTGTCCATCCTGGTCCTCTCGTACTAAGGACAGCTCCTCTCAAATTTCCAACGCCCACGACGGATAGGGACCGAACTGTCTCACGACGTTCTGAACCCAGCTCGCGTACCGCTTTAATGGGCGAACAGCCCAACCCTTGGGACCGACTACAGCCCCAGGATGCGATGAGCCGACATCGAGGTGCCAAACCTCCCCGTCGATGTGGACTCTTGGGGGAGATAAGCCTGTTATCCCCGGGGTAGCTTTTATCCGTTGAGCGATGGCCCTTCCATGCGGAACCACCGGATCACTAAGCCCGACTTTCGTCCCTGCTCGACTTGTAAGTCTCGCAGTCAAGCTCCCTTCTGCCTTTACACTCTGCGAATGATTTCCAACCATTCTGAGGGAACCTTTGGGCGCCTCCGTTACCTTTTGGGAGGCGACCGCCCCAGTCAAACTGCCTACCTGACACTGTCTCCGAACCGGATCACGGTTCTGGGTTAGAATGTTCGTACAGCCAGGGTGGTATCCCACCGGCGCCTCCACCGAAGCTAGCGCTCCGGTTTCCTAGGCTCCCACCTATCCTGTACAAGCTGTACCAACATTCAATATCAGGCTACAGTAAAGCTCCACGGGGTCTTTCCGTCCTGTCGCGGGTAATGCGCATCTTCACGCATAGTATAATTTCACCGGGTCTCTCGTTGAGACAGTGCCCAAGTCGTTGCACCTTTCGTGCGGGTCGGAACTTACCCGACAAGGAATTTCGCTACCTTAGGACCGTTATAGTTACGGCCGCCGTTCACTGGGGCTTCGTTTCAACGCTTCGTGCCAAAGGCACTAACGCATCCACTTAACCTTCCAGCACCGGGCAGGTGTCAGCCCCTATACTTCGCCTTGCGGCTTCGCAGAGACCTGTGTTTTTGATAAACAGTCGCTTGGGCCTATTCACTGCGGCTCCCCAGGCTCGTAGCCTGAGTGAGCACCCCTTCTCCCGAAGTTACGGGGTCATTTTGCCGAGTTCCTTAACGAGAGTTCTCCCGATCACCTTAGGATACTCTCCTCGCCTACCTGTGTCGGTTTACGGTACGGGCACCTCCATCCTCGCTAGAGGATTTTCTTGGCAGTGTGAAATCAGGAACTTCGGTACTAAATTTCCCTCCCCATCACAGCTCAAGCGTACAGTGTGCGGATTTGCCTACACACAACTCTTGCTGCTTGGACGCGCTTATCCAATAACGCGCTTTCCTTATCCTCCTGCGTCCCCCCGTTACTCAAACGGATGGGAGGTGGTACAGGAATGTCAACCTGTTGGCCATCGCCTACGCCTTTCGGCCTCGGCTTAGGTCCCGACTGACCCTGAGCGGACGAGCCTTCCTCAGGAAACCTTAGGCATACGGTGAAGAAGATTCTCACTTCTTTTTCGCTACTCATACCGGCATTCTCACTTCTAAGCGCTCCACCAGTCCTCACGGTCTGACTTCAACGCCCTTAGAACGCTCTCCTACCATTGTCCTGCGGACAATCCGCAGCTTCGGTGATGTGTTTAGCCCCGGTACATTTTCGGCGCAGCGTCACTCGACCAGTGAGCTATTACGCACTCTTTCAATGATGGCTGCTTCTAAGCCAACATCCTGGTTGTCTAAGCAACGCCACATCCTTTTCCACTTAACACATACTTAGGGACCTTAGCTGGCGGTCTGGGCTGTTCCCCTCTCGACTATGAACCTTATCACCCATAGTCTAACTCCCAGTCATAAGTCATTGGCATTCGGAGTTTGACTGAATTCGGTAACCCGGGAAGGGCCCCTCGTCCAATCAGTGCTCTACCTCCAAGACTCTTTTGCTGAGGCTAGCCCGAAAGCTATTTCGGAGAGAACCAGCTATCTCTGTGTTCGATTGGCATTTCACCCCTACCCACACCTCATCCCCGCACTTTTCAACGTACGTGGGTTCGGGCCTCCAGTAAGTGTTACCTTACCTTCACCCTGGACATGGGTAGATCACACAGTTTCGGGTCTACGACCAACGACTGAATCGCCCTGTTCAGACTCGCTTTCGCTGCGGCTCCAGGTCTTCCCTTTAACCTTGCCGCTGATCGTAACTCGCCGGTTCATTCTACAAAAGGCACGCCGTCACCCGTTAATGGGCTCCGACTACTTGTAGGCACACGGTTTCAGGTTCTATTTCACTCCCCTTCCGGGGTGCTTTTCACCTTTCCCTCACGGTACTGGTTCACTATCGGTCACTAGGGAGTATTTAGCCTTGGGAGATGGTCCTCCCGGATTCCGACGGAATTCCTCGTGTTCCGCCGTACTCAGGATCCATTCCGGAGGAAGGTTGATTTCGGTTACAGGGCTTTTACCCTCTGCGGCTGACCTTTCCAGATCAATTCACCTACCAACCTTCTTGGTAACTCCATATGGAATGTCCTACAACCCCAAGACGC
>NZ_VMHF01000035.1:2446-3106 GCF_007559355.1 Allobacillus sp. SKP2-8
ATGGCTGACCTTTCCAGATCAATTCACCTACCAACCTTCTTGGTAACTCCATATGGAATGTCCTACAACCCCAAGACGCATGCGTCTTGGTTTGGGCTAGTTCCGTTTCGCTCGCCGCTACTCAGGAAATCGCGTTTGCTTTCTCTTCCTTCGGGTACTGAGATGTTTCAGTTCTCCGAGTTGTCTTCCGTTACCTATGAATTCAGTAACGGATACCACCCCATTACGGGTGGTGGGTTTCCCCATTCGGAAATCCCCGGGTCAAAGCTTACTTACAGCTCTCCGAGGCATATCGGTGTTAGTCCCGTCCTTCATCGACTCCTAGTGCCAAGGCATCCACCGTGCGCCCTTATTCACTTAACTTACTTGCGTGAAAAGACGCCTAAATCTTTTCGTTTCGATGCTTGCTTCTTATCTAGTTTTCAAGGTACATGTTTATCAGCTTTAGATAGATAAATTTCCACCACACGTGGCAGAAATCTACACAATAAAACTGTTGTATATGGTGGAGCCTAGCGGGATCGAACCGCTGACCTCCTGCGTGCAAAGCAGGCGCTCTCCCAGCTGAGCTAAGGCCCCTTAGATGGTGGGCCTGAGTGGACTTGAACCACCGACCTCACGCTTATCAGGCGTGCGCTCTGACCAACTGAGCTACAGGCC
>NZ_VMHF01000035.1:3376-3630 GCF_007559355.1 Allobacillus sp. SKP2-8
CCGAAGGCATTTCAATCCTTCAAAACTAAACAAAATAGCACTAATGTCATTTGTGGAATCTGTTTCCGTCCTACTGACTTGACTTTCCATACTCCGAATCTCTTATCGGCATAGAAATATGCTCGCTACGACTCCAGAATATTTCAGCAAATCAGTAAGCTGGCTCCACTCTTACTTATCCTTAGAAAGGAGGTGATCCAGCCGCACCTTCCGATACGGCTACCTTGTTACGACTTCACCCCAATCATTGGCCC
>NZ_VMHF01000035.1:3640-5137 GCF_007559355.1 Allobacillus sp. SKP2-8
ATGTGGAATCAATGTTCCACGTTTCATCCTTAGAAAGGAGGTGATCCAGCCGCACCTTCCGATACGGCTACCTTGTTACGACTTCACCCCAATCATTGGCCCCACCTTCGGCGGCTGGCTCCATAAAGGTTACCCCACCGACTTCGGGTGTTGCCAACTCTCGTGGTGTGACGGGCGGTGTGTACAAGGCCCGGGAACGTATTCACCGCGGCATGCTGATCCGCGATTACTAGCGATTCCGGCTTCATACAGGCGAGTTGCAGCCTGCAATCCGAACTGAGAATGGCTTTAAGGGATTGGCTAAACCTCACGGTCTCGCTGCCCTCTGTACCATCCATTGTAGCACGTGTGTAGCCCAGGTCATAAGGGGCATGATGATTTGACGTCATCCCCACCTTCCTCCGGTTTGTCACCGGCAGTCACCTTAGAGTGCCCAACTAAATGCTGGCAACTAAGATCAAGGGTTGCGCTCGTTACGGGACTTAACCCAACATCTCACGACACGAGCTGACGACAACCATGCACCACCTGTCACCGCTGCCCCGAAGGGAAGGCCTATCTCTAGGCCGGTCAGCGGGATGTCAAGACCTGGTAAGGTTCTTCGCGTTGCGTCGAATTAAACCACATGCTCCACCGCTTGTGCGGGCCCCCGTCAATTCCTTTGAGTTTCAGCCTTGCGGCCGTACTCCCCAGGCGGAGTGCTTATTGCGTTAACTGCAGCACTAAGGGTTGGAACCCCTAACACCTAGCACTCATCGTTTACGGCGTGGACTACCAGGGTATCTAATCCTGTTTGCTACCCACGCTTTCGCGCCTCAGCGTCAGTTACAGACCAGAGAGTCGCCTTCGCCACTGGTGTTCCTCCACATCTCTACGCATTTCACCGCTACACGTGGAATTCCACTCTCCTCTTCTGTACTCAAGTTCCCCAGTTTCCAATGACCCTCCACGGTTAAGCCGTGGGCTTTCACATCAGACTTAAGAAACCGCCTGCGCGCGCTTTACGCCCAATAATTCCGGATAACGCTTGCCACCTACGTATTACCGCGGCTGCTGGCACGTAGTTAGCCGTGGCTTTCTGGTTAGGTACCGTCAAGGTACCGCCCTGTTCGAACGGTACTTGTTCTTCCCTAACAACAGAGCTTTACGATCCGAGGACCTTCTTCACTCACGCGGCGTTGCTCCGTCAGACTTTCGTCCATTGCGGAAGATTCCCTACTGCTGCCTCCCGTAGGAGTCTGGGCCGTGTCTCAGTCCCAGTGTGGCCGATCACCCTCTCAGGTCGGCTACGCATCGTTGCCTTGGTAGGCTCTTACCCCACCAACTAGCTAATGCGCCGCGGGCCCATCTGCAAGTGATAGCACAAAGGCCATCTTTCAAACATGAATCATGCGATTCACGTCATCATCCGGTATTAGCCCCGGTTTCCCGGGGTTATCCCAGTCTTGCAGGTAGGTTGCCCACGTGTTACTCACCCGTCCGCCGCTCGTTCCACAG
>NZ_VMHF01000036.1:0-3731 GCF_007559355.1 Allobacillus sp. SKP2-8
ATTTTTGTTCGCTACCGTTGAATAGAGTTCTTCTAATCGAGGGTAGCGCACAATTTTCCTTCGCTACCGTTGAATAGGAGGCTTCTAATCGAGGGTAGCGCACAATTTTCCTTCGCTACCGTTGAATAGAACGCCTCTAATCAACGAAAGCACACAGTTTTAGATCACTACCGATGAATAGTCCGCCACTAATCTTCGTATGTTTTAAATCGTTCTCTCTTTATTTTCTTTTAATGGTTTGTTTCAATTTAGCCTTTTCTTTTTTCTGAAAATCTTCGGGCTTAATCGTAAAGTAACTTTCCACTAATTGATAGATCGACAACAGTTCATAAAGTAGAATGAAATGCGATGGAAATGCCGTAGTCCTTGGTTTTTCTTCGATAATTTCACTTTGGTTTCGCCAGAACAGATCGACAAGTTTTTTCAATTGCTCCCGGTGCTCTTCAAGGCTAAAGTCCTCGGCTACTTGAAGGGAATGGGAAACATTTTCTACATGAATAAACAGCATATCTTTTTCCTGTTCGGTTAAATCCAGTGTTTTAGACGTCATATAGTATACGTTCTCAATGTGGTAATTAATTAATTTTAGCTGCGTCAGCTTTTTGTTAACGGCTTTCAGTTCATTGTTCTCAGCCGCAGTTAGCGGGTGATATTTCGCTTCGTCACGTTGATAATTTATGAGCACTTCAATTTTAAACACTCTTTCTTCTAAAATCTCGAGTGTTTCAAGCATCTTCGGGTCTTGTCTTTGGTCACTCAGAGCAGCTGAAAAAATGCACTGGATGGTTTCACCTGTGTCTTGCGCTAATTTTTTCAATTTGTTCGTAATTGACGATTGGTAATTTGGTGGCATCAAAAACATATTCACGAGTGTAGAGACAGCCAGTCCAATCGTTGTCGTTCCAAGACGAATAAAAAACGAGGCCATAAAATTATCGTGAATGACTTCAATCATGGCAACGGACGTCAACGTAGCAACGAGCAAACCATCAAATAACTTAAATCGATACGTCGTGACGATCGTAAACACAGCTGCACAGGCATAGGTCAATGCGGAATGACCAAATAAAGTGATAAATAAAACGGCATAAAAGGAGCCGATTGCGGAAGCTGGAAACCGGATGATTCCTTTTTTGATCGATTGGGCAACGGTCGGCTCCACCGTTACGATTGCTGTAATAACGGCGAAAACCGGTGGCCAACCGATCCATTCACAAATCCATGCGGTGATAAATATAGCGATTCCTGTTTTTAATACACGACTGCCTGCAATTCGTTTCATGATTTCATCTCCAATAGTTCACTATCTCTATTTTTTCACTAAAGGAGAAATATTTCAATTGGCTAGAGCAAGTTATCCGTCAGTATTTCGCTCCCAGCGTTTTAAGGAAGGGTACGGGTCATAAGCCCACTCATATTTTCCGTTATCTTTGTAAATGCCATAATGTAAGTGAGGTGGGAATTTGCCTTGTGTTCCTTCTGGCCCATATCCTGTTGAACCCACATATCCGATAACTTGTCCAGGTTTGACGAGGGTGCCTTCTTCAATCTTTTCTTCAAATCGGCTTAAATGAGCATAGTAATGATAGATGTTATATGCGTCGCGAATTCCGACCCGCCAACCACCGAACTTGTTCCATCCTTTGATCTCAACGATTCCATAAGAGGCTGATTTAACAGGTGTCCCGTATCCGGCAAAAATGTCGGTTCCTTCATGAATCCGTCTTCCTCCATAGCCACGTGAGTCTCCCCACGTATTTTTGTAACTATAATTGAAGTTTTTCGAAACGATAAAGGATCGCTCACTTAAATCAAGTGTTTGAAACTTATGAAAGATTTTTTCCATCAGAGCGATTAAATCGGCAGCTTTTTCACGGTCATAATAAGTTTCTAAAGCTTTTTGCATGGTGCCTTCTTCGTCGGTCAATTGCTGAATGATAGTGGCATAGGTGTACAGAACATCTTCATCATCTTCAATATCAGCAATCCCATCCCCATTTCCGTCCATACCTTTTCCGCCGAACAATTGAATGGCTTCTTCGGAATGCTTTCGCTTATTGTCAAAGTTAAGTAAACCAAACCATGTTTCGGGCTTGATGATAATCCCTGTCATTCGACCATCGATCTCTTTATTGATATTACGTTCATATTGGTCCATGGCTGCAAGTGAATACCAAGGCAAGTCTGTCACAGCAGCCGTCTTTCGGTAAAGTCCCATTCGTTCAAGATATTCATCGTCATTGTCTTCGGCTTGCACTGTCACGGGTATAGCAAGCAAAATAATAAGTAGGCATAGAAATTTTCGCATACAGATTGGAATCCTTTCTCATATCGGAATTTAGCTAATTCTTAGTGTAAGCAGCTAAATTGTTTTCATGTAGAGAATGGATAAGGAAATTATGGTACACTATGTATAACGAGGTGATCTCCATGGAACTTCAAGGAACCAATTATGATTTAATTTACGAATACAGAGAAGCTTTCAATGAAGAAGCTATCGAAGAAAAATATGTGGATTTGCTGGCGAAGTATGATTTCCTCGTCGGTGACTGGGGTTATGGTCAGCTTCGTCTAAAAGGTTTTTATGATGATCAAAATCAAAAAGCGACCTTTGATACGAAAATATCTACATTAGAAGATTATATTTATGAATATTGTAATTTTGGTTGTCCTTATTTCGTTTTGAAACGGATTGACTAATGAAACCTTGTTCTACCCAAGTTGGTAGTGCAAGGTTTTTTTATTGTTGAAAGGTACAAATATATAAAAAAACCGAACGATTTAATTGAGAAATCGTTCGAGTATTTGTTTCAATGTTGCTTATCGATTAGCCTCGCTGCAAAGGTAATGTACAACATCTGAATGAGCCACCGGACTTGATGATTTCAGAGAGATCGACGCGTATGACTTTATAGCCTTCGGATTCTAACACGTTATTCAATCGTTCATTTTGAGGAAGGCTAATAACTTTTCCATCACCGATTGAAAGGACGTTTGGTCCCATTTGAAATTGCTCTTCATCGGTAACAGAAATCACGTGATAGTTGGAATGAAGTTTTCTTAAATCTTTTTTAGTAAAAGCATCACTGTAAACAAGAGCAGTGTCTTCGCTTAAGATATTAAAGACGCAATCGAGATGAAGAATATCATCTTTTAATTGTAAAGGTCGCACATGATAGCTCGGTAATCGACGTTGCAGATCTTTCACGGCATCGAACGTTGTACGTCCACTTAAACCAACCCAAATCGTATCCTCGTCAATTAAAACATCTCCGCCTTCTATGGAGCCAGCTAAATCTTCTTGAAAAGAAATCGCTTGTTCATGCAACCATTCCTTTAATTGCTCGGTCTCACCTTGCCGAACTTCTTCGTTCATGGAAGCGACGAATAATTGATCATCGATTACAAAGGCAGTGTCACGTGTAAAGACGTGTTCATTTAAATGAGGATTTGGAGAAAGTTCAGTGACTTCGATGCCATGTGACCTCATAACCTTTAAAAAGTGGTTATGCTGCTTTACGGCGAGCGTTGTATCTATATTAGTGTTTTTATAATGCTTCTGCGTTTCATTAATTACTTGTGTGATTTTCATAAAAGAAGGCTTCACTACAACGGCTTTTTTTAATGTGGAATATTCAGTACGACAATTTATTTTTTGAGTTGATGTGATCCCTCTCATGCTGTAACCTCCATTGATATCGATAAAGTCGTGATTGGAATATAAATTTTAT
>NZ_VMHF01000036.1:3758-4804 GCF_007559355.1 Allobacillus sp. SKP2-8
AGCTTTCTCTTTCCGCGATTTTTATTGTTAGCTATCTTTATGGTGGAAAGGACATTTTCCTTTAATCGGTTCAATGTCATCGCCAATAAAGAATTGCTTCCACTCATTATGATCAGGGTCACCGAAATGACTGATATCCGGGTGTTTTGGAAGACCATCCCAAGCTTCAACGCGGGCACGGACTTTTTCACGGGACATGATGCCGCCTTTTTCTGTACCTTCGAGCCCTTCAAAAATCTTGCGTGGCTGGAAACCTAAGACGAGACTATTGCCAAGGTCTCTAGTTTTTCTCTGCTTATAAGCGGGCGCATTACCGAACGCGAATATTGGCTCGCCTGCAAAATGGAAATCCCATAAATAATGTTCAGGGTCTTTCGGCGCGCCAGCTGGCCAATCGAAACGGTCTTGTTCATGTAAATATTGCAGAATGTCCCAGAAATACGATCGATAATAGTCGATTGATTTTTCTTCAGACTCAGGCTCCACAAAAATGAATAAACCATGTCTCGTTTTATTTTCCGGTGTGAAGAGACTTAGAAAGCTTTCTACGGCTTCAGATAAATGATCCCATTTATCATGCTCAATGTAAGAATAACGAAGCTCACCTCTACGCTGAGCCGTCATACCGAAAAAACATGGGAATGTAGGATCTGTAACAGTTTCACTAAACGTTTTATATTCTCGTAACAGCCAATCCGGTAAGTGATCGGCTTGTTCAAAATCATCCTTTGTCAGTAAAAATGAACTATTTTTAGTCAACATTTGAAAACTCCTTTAAAACGCAACTTCTCTCACTTCTTCTATAGGAAATATCCCCGCTATGACGGCGATTTAAACATATCCTTCCAGTTACATGAAGTAATGTACGGAACTTGAAACATAAAAGCGGTCGTTTTCGATGTTTGGTCACGGGCCTTCAGTGTTAACCCGCGTCGCTTCAGTGTTAATTCTCGTCGCTTCAGGGTTAATTCGTGCAGCTTCAGTGTTAACCCGCGTCGCTTCAGTGTTAATTCGCACGGCTTCAGTGTTAATTCCCGCAGCTTCAG
>NZ_VMHF01000037.1:0-4315 GCF_007559355.1 Allobacillus sp. SKP2-8
TTGAGTGTCTCGAATATGTTGAAAAACCACAACCTAGCTAAAGCAATCAGTGAGGTCAGTTGGTCACAGTTTCGCACGATGCTTGAATATAAAGCCAAGTGGTATGGAAAGAAGATTGTAACCGTTGCAAGAAACTTCCCTTCAAGCCAGCTGTGCTCAAACTGTGGCTACCGCAATCAAAACGTTAAAAATCTCTCCTTACGCGAATGGACCTGTAATGATTGTGGGAAACATCACGATCGAGACCTTAACGCAAGTATAAATATCAAAAACGAAGCCATAAGACTTCTAACCGTAGGTGCTACGGGGCTAGCCTAATCAATAACTGGCGGTTACGCTGGTGTTCTTAGGAATCCCCCACTTCAAACAACCGTAGTTTGTTAAGTGGTGGGTAGTTCAAAACTCTAATAAGAATCGATTTTAAGCATATCCGCGATAATGGTATAACCCAGAAATAAGTAGCCCGATAATCAGCTATCATATGCATCTAACTAACTGGATCGAATAACTTTATTGGTATACTTGTGTTGACAAATTTTATTTACTTAAATATACTAACTTACAGAAAGTAACTTGAAGTGACTTTACAACCACTTCATCCATCGAGCGTTTTAGCTAACTTCGCCTCGATGGTTTGTTTAGGAGGAAATATAATGAAATTTCATCAACAGCCTGCCACATTCGTGGAACATGTCCAGCTTAAAGTTACCGATATAAATCGTTCAATCGAATTCTATCAAAAGATTTTGGGATTTGATATTTTAGACAAGACTTCATCAACTGCCAATTTAACAGCTAATGGAGAGACGGCAATCTTAACCATTGAACAACCTTCAGGGGTAACACCGAAGCAAGGAAGAACAGCTGGTTTGTATCACTTTGCCATTTTGCTGCCGACGAAAGCGGATTTAGCGAATTTTGTGGTTCATATTTCCAGAAATAATATACCTATTGGTTCTTCTGATCACGATGTCAGCGAAGCACTTTACTTCAATGATCCGGATGGCAATGGAATTGAAGTGTATTACGACCGTGATCCAGCTGAATGGACATGGAATGGTGAAATGGTTCATATGACGGTCGATCCACTCGATTTCGATGAATTATTAAAACATGCTTCTCAGAATGAACTGTGGCAGGGGATGCCGTCCGATACGGTTATGGGACATCTTCACCTACATGTTTCTGAAATGCAAACTGCAGAAGAATTTTATGTGAAGGGTCTAGGCTTCAATGTGGTGAACCGGTTTGGTGCTCAAGCACCGTTTCTTTCAACCGAAGACTACCATCATCACATCGCAATTAACACATGGAATGGCGTTGGGGCTCCATCCATGCCAGAAAATGGCGCCGGTCTAAAAGCATTCACCGTGAAGTATCCATCAGAAGACTCGCGCAAAGAAGCAGTTAATCGATTAGAAAAAATCGGTACAGCTGTTTCACAAGAAGGAGAACATTGGGTGTCTGTTGACCCATCAGGAAATCGTGTTTTGCTAGTAATTTAATTTACCATAAATCACTACAACCAACATAGGAGGAATTCATAATGAGTGAAAACTTAAACATTGGAATTATCGTAGGAAGTACAAGAGAAGGTCGTGTCAGCCCGCAAGTAGCCGAGTGGGTGAAAGGGATTGCAGACGAACGCAAAGATGCAAACTATGAAATCGTTGATATAAAAGATTATCAGTTGCCACTAATGGGTGAAGGTGAATCTGAAGGAATCGCCAAGTGGAATGAAAAGTTGGATGAATTGGATGGCTTTGTATTCATCGTTCAAGAATATAATCACAGCATTTCAGCTTCATTGAAAAATGCTTTGGATTTAGCCCTCGAGCCATGGAACAACAAAGCGGCAGGAATTGTCAGCTACGGTTCAACAGGTGGTGCGCGTGCGGCAGAACATTTGCGTGGCATTCTAGGAGAGCTTTCCGTTGCTGATGTTCGTGCACATCCAACACTTTCCCTATTTGTCGACTTTGAGAATTACACAACATTCAAGCCACAGGAGCTTCATTTAACAAATATTAACATGATGCTTGATCAAGTGAATGCTTGGTCTGGAGCGTTAAAGTTATTGCGTAAACAACTAGTTAATTAAAAATAATTAATCAGAAATCATTCCTCAAACACAATGAGTAGAGGAATGATTTTTCATTTTATAACTAAACGTTTAAAAATTTTGATAAAATAGAAAATGGTGTTGAACAAAAGGAGTTGGGATGTATGGGTAAAACAAAAGATAATTTAGTTGCTACATATTCCATTGTTGGGTTGGATCCGAAAACAGGCGAAATTGGTGTAGCCACACAATCAAAATTTTTAGGAGTCGGAGCTGTCGTTCCATGGGTGAAAGCAAATGTAGGTGCAGTTGCCACACAATCGTTGGCAAACACAAGCTATGGACCTAGAGGACTACAAATGATGGAGGAAGGAAAAACGCCACAAGAAGTGTTGGATGAATTGGTAAAAGACGATCCAGATGCATCGCTTCGACAAGTTGGAGTGGTCGATTTTAGTGGACGTTCAGCTACTTTTACTGGAGATGATTGCTACGATTGGGCTGGCGGCAAATCAGGCAAAAATTATGCTGCTCAAGGAAATATCTTAGTCAGTGAAGAAACGGTTACCGCGTTGGCAGATACGTTTGAATCGACGGAAAGGAAACCACTAGCTGAGCGATTGTTGGCCGCTTTAGAGGCTGCACAGCAAGCAGGTGGCGATAAACGTGGTATGCAATCGGCTGCTATTTTAATTGAAAAAGAAAAAGGTGGATACGGTGGGTATAATGACCGGATGTTGGATCTTCGTGTCGACGAGCACACATCACCAATTAAAGAATTGACACGAATTTACCGATTATATCAGTTATATTTCAACCGAACGAAAGAAGGAAACATCGTTCCAATTGATTCAGAACGAAAGCAAAAGATAGCTGAAGTATTGGTGAAACAAGGTTATTTAACAAATTCATCAGTTGATGATCAATCATTTTATGAAGGATTGACGAACTATATTCATACGGAGAATTTTGAAGAGCGTGAATAAGAACAAGGAAAAATTGATTTGGAAGTTTATGAGTATATGATTCAATCGTAAAATTATAAAACAGTTGAATAGTAAACTTTTGGATTGATCTGTCGGCTGAACATTTACGATAATCAGGTATATTATGATTTTTAATCAGAGCGGAAATCCGAAAACTTGCCAAATTTAAGATTGTATCAAACGGTACTAGGCTATAGTAGGTACCGTTTTTATTTTTGGAAAAAAATGTTGACTAACTGTATCGTGAGGCGATATAATAAATATACAGTGTATCGTCAGACGATATAGTTAGGAGTGAAAGAAATTGACTAATCAACTAGAACCTCCATTGACTGAGACGGTGTTTTATATTTTATTAGCTGTCAGGAAACCGCTTCATGGTTATGGAATTATTCAGGAGGTTGAGGAGATTACGAACAAGAGAATTCAATTAGGACCTGGAACGCTATATGGTGCAATCAAATCATTAGTTCAAAAAGAATTGATCGAGTTAGTTAATGAAGATCTCAAAACACGACGAAAAGAATATTTATTGACTGAAAAAGGCCTCATCCTATTGAAAAAAGAGCTAAAACGATTACAGGAATTACTTCAAAATGGCACCGAAAAATTGGAGGTTTCGATCAATGACGATGATAAAACGAAGGATCTTTATTAATTATGAAAAAGAAGAAAAGTGGTTAAATGAGATGGCTCAAAAGGGCTACCATCTCGTGAAGTATTCATTGACAAAATACACCTTTGAAGAAGGAGAAGCGGGTAAATATATCTACCGAATCCAATATGTTGGAAATAATACGGATGAAGAAAACGAGGAATATTTTCAAATTATGAAGGATAGTAACGTTGAATTGATTACCTATGCAATGAATTGGGCAATTTTTCGTAAAAAAACAGAAGATGGACCATTCAATATTTTTTCAGATTACGCGTCAAAAATTCAACATTATTATTCAATCAGTAAAATGCTTGGCATCTTGACTTTAGTGAACTTGTTTCTGGCCTTTTTGAATATTTCTTTTCAGACGAAGTTGAATATATTTGTTTCGATTTTCAGTTTCAGTGTCGTCCTTCTTATGCTGGTAACCATGGGATATTATTTGAAACAAGCCAAAAAGCTATCCGCTAAAAAAGAAAATCTATAACCCCAATGACGGACCTCGGATGGCATAATAAAATAAAACCATACGTGAATCAATTTCATAATTGCTCTTTTTAAAAATACAAAGACTTCTCCAATGTTTTGAATTGCATTTTTAAAAACAGA
>NZ_VMHF01000038.1:0-2111 GCF_007559355.1 Allobacillus sp. SKP2-8
TGTATAGTGCAAAATAAAAGTAGAGAGAATTGCAAAGAAAATCTTAGAACTATGCAATTATCATAAGGCAAAGAAAAAAGGCTTGCCAGCCCAATCAAAAAAACCTACCGTTAATAGTGACTAAACAATTAATGGTGGAGGTAATGAAAGGATGCTGGCAATGCCTGAAATTAATCATATCAAAAAACTGAGAAACGTGAAATCATTATCGATTAATAAAATATCAGAGAGAACGGGATTTAGTTGGGAAACGGTCAAGAAATATGCTGATGAAGATCATCTCCCTTCGGAAGTAATTCCTAAGAAGGGTGGAATGATGTATGAGGAGAAGTGGGGAGAGATTGTTTCTGATTGGTTGTTGGAGGATTACGCTCTGAAGAAGAAGCTACGACGTAATAATAAGAACATCTATGAACAGCTCAAGGAACTGGGGTTCGCAGGATCATATCGAACCGTTTGTAATTATATTGCAGAGTGGCGTGAAAAACGAATGGAAGATGGAGAGACCTTCAAGGAGGAATACGACCGGTTGACACATCCTCCGGCTGAAGCCCAAATTGACTTTGGGATGACGGAGGCCATCCAAGACGGAAAAGCAAAAGATATTCACTGCTTAATCATGAGTCTGCCTTACAGCAATGCGGGATTTACTGTTCCCTTGCCAGGAGAGAATCAACAGTGCTTCCTCGAAGGTTTGAAAATGTTATTCAAACAATTGGGGCGTGTGCCCCGGAAGCTACGGATCGATAATTTGCCTGCTGCCGTAGTAAGGGCAAGAGGAAAACATGGCGATACGATATTTACGGAAGGCTTCCTGAAATTCGCCAGTCATTATGGCTTTGAGCCACTGGCATGTAATGCAAGGAAGGGAAATGAAAAAGGCCATGTGGAAAACAAAGTTGGCTATGTAAGATACAATTTCTTCACTCCTTCTCCAGTGATTCGGGATTTGGACCATCTAGAGGAAATGCTCACCCAGAAATCTACGAAAGATCATGAACGTAAGCACTACAAGAAAGGCGAGCCGATAAAGAATCTTATTGAGGAAGAGAAAAAGTACTGCCTGGCCTTACCGGAAAATGATTACCCGGTATTCGGCAAGCAAACGGTGTCTGCCAATAAATATGGAGAAGTCCTCATTGACAGTGAACCCATTCATATTCCGAACAGTTATCATTATAGCCAATTGTATGTGATTACTTATTGGGATTCCTACAAGGTGATCTCACCAAACGGTGAGGTGTTAGGTGAAGGGCCACGTCCTTACATGAATAAATCCCGGGAACTGCCATGGGCATCCATCTTGGGAATGTGGAAAAGGAAACCTCGATCTGTATCCCACTCTAGGTATTTCCCTTACCTACCTGGAAGGATAGCCAGCTACGTAAACATCGAATCACCAGAGATACAGAAAGAACGAATTGAATGGTTAATGGGACTGATTGTAACCTATAGTATGAATGAGATTGATGAACGATTTTATGAATTACTTCCCACGAAGGGTCATCCGTCTTCAGAATTTGGTAGTCATCCATATGAAGTGAATTGGAATATGTATGATTCCTTGTGTCCAACGGAGCTTGCATCTGAAGGGAAGGCGAATATCCATGAGTGATCGATTAAAAGAAATGTGCAAATCGCTGCGTCTAGCCTATGTGGCAGATATTTATGAAAAAGTCCCCTTCGAGAATCCCAGTCAATACCTGGAAGCCTTATTCCAGCAGGAATTCGACCTTCGTGATACAGCCAAGGGTGAACGTCTCATAAAGAAAGCCAGATTTATGAACGGTAAGGAGTTAGACAATTTTCAATGGGGTGACCAGGTGAAATTTCCACCACAGATCAATCGTGGAGACCTGGAGAGCTTGGGATTCATTTCGCGAAAAGAAAATGTCATTCTGACAGGCTCGCCCGGTACAGGCAAGACACATATTGCAACCGGATTGGGACGGCAAGCATGTCGAAAAGGATATGAAGTGCGTTTCTACCGCGTAGCCGATTTAGTGGATCAATTGGAGAAAGCTTGGAACGAGGGTAAACTTCAATGGTTCAGGAACAAGTTCAAGAAGGTGGACCTCATCATTTTGGATGAAATGGGTTATATTCCGTTT
>NZ_VMHF01000039.1:0-1814 GCF_007559355.1 Allobacillus sp. SKP2-8
AAAGGAGCATTCCTGTAATAAAAGAATTTAGCTAAAAATAAGCTTATACGGGATTACACAAAAATAGCCCTCCTTGGTAGTATAGAGAGTGTCACGTACGAAATGACCTCGAAAATACCGAAGGAGGACTCAAAATGGATTTTACACAAAATAAAAGGTTAAAGCAAATTACTGAAAACACAATTATTATTGGCGTTGATGTTGCCAAATACAAGCATGTTGCCCGTGCTGTGGATGATCGTGGAGTCGATCTAGTAAAACGATTGGTAATCAAAAATACAGCCGAAGGCTTTACTGAGTTAGTTCGCTGGGCTGAATCCTTATCCAATGAACTGAATCGAACCCACATCATTATCGGTATGGAACCAACAGGACACTATTGGTTAAACTTAGCTTATTTTCTTAAAGATCGAGGTCTGAAAGTCGTACTTGTCAATCCGATGAAGGTAAAAAAATCAAAGGAATTAGACGATGATTCCCCAACGAAAAACGATACGAAGGATGCCAAGGTCATTGCACAAAACGTACGTGACGGTCGTTTTCATGAACCAACTTTACCTGAGGATGTGTATGCAGAATTGCGTGAAGGCATGAGGCTTCATGACATGATTCAAGAGGACTTGAATTCTATTCAAGCTCAAATGCATAATCTATTGGATCGCTATTTCCCTGAGTTTTTGACTGTATTCAAGAATTGGACCGGGAAAGCAGCACTCCATTTATTGAAACAAGGTTATTTACCGAACAAGATTATCGATACTTCAGAAGATGTGTTATTAGCTGAGATAAAATCAGCAACTCAACGTGCTGTCGGCCTAAAGCGTGTTCGAGAATTAAAACAAGCTGCCGATTCGACGGTTGGCATTCAAGTAGGATTGAACATGGCACAAGAGGAATTACGTTATTTGGTCGATCAATACATTCATTTAAACCAACGGTTATTAACGCTTGAAGAATCACTTGAGGAACTCGTAATACATGTACCTGGAGCTTCGGAAATGGTAGCTATCAAAGGAGTTAGTTCCATGACAGTTGTCGCTTTCTTTGCGGAGGTCGGAGACCTCTCAAATTATCGAGATCCACGCCAAATCATTAAATTAGCGGGACTCAATTTAACGATGAATCAGTCCGGAACACATCATGGAAGCACCAGAATTTCCAAACGTGGTAGGAAACGTTTACGCTCTGTCCTTTATCAAGTAGCGATTCCACTTTCTTACCATAATCCAGCGTTTAAGCAATTGCATGGCTATTATCGAAATCGTCCGAATAACCCTCTAACTGGTAAACAATCGTTTATTGCCTTAAGTCGTAAGTTAATCAAGATCTTTTATGTATTAGGAACACATCAGTGTTCATTTAGTGAGTCCAAAATGTTAGATGATATACCCGTATTGGCTAAAAGTAAAGAAGTTGCTTAGTATATTGAGCCGTTTAGACTGCTATTTTAATTGACAATTGAAGCACGGATTAGCCGGTCGTTATTATTTCCGTTAGGGCTTTGACCCACCAAAGGAGCATTTCCGGCATCCACACATGGATAGGTTGAACGAAGGAATTTACGCGCATAGACGCCGAGAGACATGGGAGGGTTTACCGCCATGTGAAAGTGGAGATCCAATCGTGCGATCATACAACTATCTTCCTTTTTTAGGAAATTGAGCTACTAGGCTTATTTATGCAAAACTAACAATTCCAATTTCAACCGAAAATGTTTGAATATACAACTAAACACCCTGCGCTTCTAACTAAGTCAATTAGAAAATCAAAGTAAAACGGCGAAAAACTAAGAAATAATTAATCTATTGAGGGAG
>NZ_VMHF01000004.1:0-47820 GCF_007559355.1 Allobacillus sp. SKP2-8
CTTTTTGAACGGTTAACCACTTTCTTTGAACGATCTGCGCTACTTTTTGAACGGTTAACCACTTTCTTTGAACAGTCTGCGCGATTTATTGAACAGTCAGCGCCGCTCTTTGAACAGTCAGCGCCACTCATTGAACAGTCTCTTCAACTTCTACCAAAAAAATCCGGAACGGCGATCAACTAGATCACCATTCCGGCAAAAATAGACAACTAATTTTTCCCTTCCAGCTCTTGAATTTCTTTTTCCAGCGTATCGATAATTTCACGTGCGCGTTCGTTTCCGACCATTTCTACGTATTCTTCGCGTACAGACTTGCTTGCTTCGCGAAACGCTTCACGTTGGTCACCAGTCAATTCATTGATTTCAATATTACTTTCTTGTTTGATCGTTTCTAAATCTTCGCTATTTTGCTCGTTTTGAATTTCGAATGATTTATCCTTCATTTCCTCAACGGTTTCGTCGATCATTTGTTGAACGTCCTCAGGCAATCCTTCGTAATAGTCTGGGTTGATTGCTGTTGTTGTCACGTAAAGTGAATGTCTGGATAAGGTCATATTGCTTTGAACTTCATAAAATTTCATTTGTTCAATGGCGAACATTGGGTTCGTTTGGCCGTCGATCATATTTAATTGAAGTCCACTATAGACCTGTTCATAAGGCATTGGTGTTGGGTTCGCTCCATAGGCTTCATAGGAAGAAACAATGAGCGGTGAAGGCATCGTCCGGAATCGATTTCCTTCAAAGTCACTTGGCTGCTCAAACGACGTATTCGCTGTCCAATGATTGAAGCCTTCTGTCCAATAAGATAAAACCTTGATTCGCCGGTCGAGAAACGCTTCGTTCATTGGACCGTACAATGCTTCACTTTCATTCAGAACTTGCTTATTGATTTGCATATCATCAGAAAACAAGAAGTGTAATAACAACGCTTGTGATTCGGGTACCATCGTTCCAATATTACCCGGTGAAACGATTGCCATATCAACGGCCCCGATTTGCAGTAGCTCCGCCTGTGTCGTTGCGTCTCCCAGCTGTCCTACTGGGTAAATTTCAACATGCACATTACCATCCGACTTTTCTTCGATGATTTTTTTAAACTCTTCGACATAGCTCTGTTGGACGGAATCGATTTGTTCCTCATGTACAAAACGGATTACATGGTCCGGTCCTTTCTCTCCAGCTTCAGATACCGTATTTCCTTGATTGCCTCCACAAGCGGTGAGTAAAACAAATGCCATCAAAATCGAGAGCAGACTTAGCTTTTTCATACCCATTCACCTTCTTTCTATTCGGAATAAAACATCTGGTAAGCTGTAATGATTTCTGGAAATAAGATGAATAACGCAGATGCGACAAATAAAATTAAGATATATGGCCATATGCCTCGAATAACTTCTAGATACGGTTTTTCAAATACGGCAATGGCAGTAAAAATGTCCACGCCAAATGGCGGTGTTGCTGAACCGATTGCTGCTTGTAACGTTACGATTACCCCTAAAGCGATTGGGTCGACACCAGCATCCATCGCCACGGGATAGAAAATGGGAGTCATAATAATAATGACGACGAGCGGGTCGACGAACATACACCCGACAAAGAAAAACACCGCAACGATAAATAAAACGTACGTAGCTGAAGGGTCAGCGCCAAGGACAGCAGAAGTCAGTACTTCCGGTAGCTTCGCATAAGCCAACACCCAGCTAAGTGCTGTTCCGGCAGCAACAAGGATAAAGACCGCTGCTGTAACCACTGCGGAAGACTCGGCAATTTTCGGGATATCCTTCCATTTCACATCACCGAAAACGAATACTTCCAAAATGAATGCATAAGCGACGGAAATCGCTGCCGCTTCTGTCGGACTGAAAATCCCTGTATAAATACCACCGACGACAACAATTGGAAAGCCGAGCGGCAATAGCGCCTTACGAAAAGCTGTCCAACGTTGTTTCCAAGTCTGCTTCTCAATTCGCCCGATATCATTTTTACTAGCCAAAAAGAAACTGTATAAAGCGAACATCGCGAAAATAATAAGCCCTGGCAAAATGCCGGCGATAAATAATTCACCAACTGAAGTCCCTGTGACAACTCCGTAAACGATCATCGCGATACTCGGCGGAATAATCAGCGCTAAGTCACTCGCATTAATGATCAACGGAATCGCCTGTGAATCTTTATAGCCTTCTTTGATCATCCGTTCACGCGTTGGCTTCCCGACGGCAACAACTGTCGCTTGCGTCGAACCGGAAATCGAACCGAATAATGTACAAGCGGCTGCCGTGGTGACTGCATATCCTCCTCGAATATGTCCGATGAAAGCACCGACAAAGTCGAGCAATCTGCTAGATGTTTTTCCTTTCGCCATAATGTCAGCGGCAAAAATAAACATCGGAACAGCCAGTAGCACAAACGTCTGGATTCCAAGAGAGAATTGTTGGATAAAGACCATTAAATTGAGGTCCGGAAAATAAATAATCGCAATAAGTAATGGTGCAACAATCAATGGGATCATAATCGGAAAGCCTAAAAATAATAACAGAAACATAACCCCTAGCATGATCCAAATCATTTTTTACGACCCCCTTGATGCAAACCTGGATTCTGCCTTTGCAACTCCACATCTTTTTGCTGTTGTTCATTGTCTTCCGTCTCAGAAGCACCTGATTCACTTACTTCACTTCGTTTCACAAGCGAATAATCTCCCTGCTTCCTTCTCCGTTTAATTTCCGTCAAAATCGGATCCTGTGTTCCATCGATGAGTTCCTTATGACGGATATTCAAAACGGCTTCCATCGCATATTGGATTCCGGCAAAGAAAAACCCTAACGGAATGAAAATCGACACTAGATAATAGGGAACTTGCAAGGCAGGAGTGGTTCGTCCTGTTTCCATTAATATGAGGACGTATTCAATAGATAAGTAACTTAAGTAGAATAATAGAATTGAAGTGAAAATAGTAACGAAAATAACGAGCGCTTTTCTCACTTTATATGGTAAAAATTCAACAATCGCTGTCATTTTCAAATGCCTGCCCCAACGTGCACAAAAACTGAGACCAACAAACGTAATCAAGATAATCAGAAACTGACCCACTTCTTCGGCAAATGTCCACGAGTTGTTAAAAACACTCCTCGCGATGACATTTCCGAGTAAGACGAGGGTAATGGCAATTAACGCATAACTGATCATCCAGCCTTCTACTTTCGCTTGAATACGATCAATCTTTCTTAGCCAATTCATTACACGACGCCCCCTAACTTCCTAACTTCCTCTCTCCACATAATTACCCGCATTTTTACCCATTAAACAAAAAAATCAGCCAGCAAAAAGTCGTTTTCTACTTTACTTTTTTGCTTATAAACGCAACACAAAAAAGACGATCCCGATTGCAGTCGAGATCGCCTTTAAAGCTTTTCTTGAAATTACCAAAGATTGCTATTCAATTTCTTTCATTAACCAACTATTGTTTACCAATCGGATTCTCCAATGCTCCGATTCCATCAATTTCTACGCGAACATTGTCTCCCTTTTTCAAAAACTTCGGTGGTTTGTACCCTTTTCCGACACCACTCGGCGTTCCAGTTGTGATGATATCACCTGGATACAACGTCATCCCTGTGGACAGCAGTGAGAGTAAATAAGGTACATGAAAAATCATATCCTTTGTATTTCCATTTTGTCGCATTTCTTCATTCACATACGTACGAATGGAGAGGTTGTCCGGTTGAGCCAACTCGTCTTTCGTCACAATGACAGGCCCCATCGGCCCAAACGTGTCCAATGACTTGGCACGGAAAAATTGTTTATGTCGTTTTTGCAAATCACGTGCCGAAATATCATTCAAAATCGTGTAACCAAACACATAATCCAAGGCTTCTTCTTCACTGAAATTCACACCTTGTTTGCCGATGATGACCGCTAATTCTCCCTCGTAATCTAGCTCACTTGTTATGGCTTCATGTGGCTCGACTGTCTCACCGTTGGCAATAATCGATGTCGGTGATTTTGAAAAGATGACTGGGTCTTTCGGAACAGCTTTTTCATCACGATTTTCATCCATTTCGATCGCATGCTCGCGGTAGTTTTTACCGACACTGATAATATTTTTCTCTGGAATATACGGCGCGCGAACCTTCACTTCGTCAACCGAGATAGAATGCTTGATTTCATTTTGAAAATCGACGAACTGGAATCCTTGAATGACCGATAAAAGCGTCGGGAACAACTCGACTAATTTAGGATAATAGTCGATGTGATCTCCTTTCAATACTCCCCAATACTGCTGATGATCCGTTTCAAAAGCGATAAATTTCATGGGTACCCTCTCCTTTTTTATGTCAATATCCATAATAAGCCGGATATCGTAAATATACTGAGCACAGTCGTGACCAATGTAATACTTGAAACCAAATCCGGTCGTGCACGAAACTCAAGAGCAAACATCGTTGTCGTTGCAGCGGTCGGCATGGCCGCGATGACGATCAGTACGTTACCGAGCAAATCAGACATCGGAATAATCATGACGAACAACCATGTAATGAGCGGTGAAATAATTAATCGTAATGACGATGATAAAGCCACTTTACGGACGTCAAACTCGCGGAAAGCGATATTGGCCAGCTGCATTCCAAGCCCGACCATCATTAGCGGAATCGCAACAGCGGCCAGCATATTGACGACTTCCATCGCTTGAGTCGCAAGCTCAATATTCAACCACTTCATCAAGAAAGCGATAAGCATGGCGTAAGTGGCAGGCATTTTCAAAATGGTCAATAACGCCTGTCTCATACCACTCTTACCACGCGACGCGTAATAGATTCCGAAAAAATTCATTTGGATCGTCTGTATAGACATAAATAACACCGCATAAACAAAAGCTTCTTCACCAAACGCAAACAAAATGACCGGCGAACCATAATTCCCAGCGTTCATAAAAGCATTTGATAAAATCATACCACTTTCGACAGAACGTTCCCATCGAAAAAGAACCGATAAAATCTTATTGATGAAAATCATCGCAAACAAAATAATGAAGGACATGAGTAGAATCGTACTAAACTCCCCCGATAAATCCCTCGTATAAAAGGCTTCAAACACGAGTGCAGGAACAAATATGTAGATCGTTACCGCAGAGACGGAACGGACATCCATCTTACGGATTCGCTGCAAAACGTATCCGAGAGCGAAAATAGATACAATCGGTAAGATAACTTCAATAAAAATAGACAACTAGCTGCATCTCCTCTATCTTTATACTTCTTTCACTACTATAACGCATCATAAGCTTTGGCGAAATAGCGCGAAACGACGAACGTTAATCGAAAGAACACCGACAGTTGATGACAAAACTATCCATAAAAACCTACTTCACCTAGTTAAGGGAATATGGTAGACTTATAATACAAAAAACTGTTAAATGATTAGTAGCTTTTGACTAGGAGGAGTTTTAATTGATCGAAATGAATAGTCATATCTTACCGGGAAGGGGGACGAGTCCTAAGTCCGTCCATGAAAGTATACAGATGGCCAAGGATGCAACCAAACATGGTATTCGTACCATTGTTGCAACACCTCGTCACCTCGATGGGAATAATGACAATCCTAAGTTGGATATACTGGAAGATGTCATCCATTTTAGAAATGAGCTCGAGCAAGCCAATATTCCACTAACGGTTTTAGCGGGCCAGGAAATCCGATTATCTTGGGATCTATTGGAGCGTTTAGAAAAAAATGAACTGCTTCCGATCAACGAAAAATCGACGTATGTATTGATCGAATTTCCACCCAACCATATCCCGAAATTTTCCGAACAAATATTATTCGACCTACAAATGAAAGGATACATACCGATCATTGCTCACCCGGAAAGAAACAATGAATTTTTCAAAAGACCACAATTCTTATATAATTTGGTCAAGAAAGGAATGCTCGTCCAACTGACAGCAGGCAGTGTCACCGGACGATTCGGGAAGAAAATCGCCAAGTTTGCACATGAATTGATGGGAGCAAATTTAGTCCACTTTATTTCTTCTGAAGCAAACCATACGAGGAAATATCCATTCGAATTAAAAGAAGCATACAAAAAAATAGAGAAAAGCTTCGGAAAACATATGCATTATTATTTTTTGGAGAATACACAAGCATTAATCGAAAATGAAACGATTTTCGCAGAACCGCCGACGCGGATTAAATCAAAAAAGTTCTTTGGAATTATTTGAAGAGGGCATCCAATCAATAAGAACAAAATAAGCGAGGGTAGAAGCGTATGAATAGAAACCTTATGATCAGTGATATCCATGGACATTTGAATGCGTTTGAGCAGTTACTTGAAAAAGTGGATTATCAACCAGCGTACGACCAATTAATTTTACTAGGGGATTATATTGACCGCGGCCCCGCCAGTAAAGAAACGATTGAATTCGTCATGGATTTACAAGCGAATGGCGCAATTGTGATACGCGGTAACCACGATGACTGGTTCCTTCAGTGGCTTCGGGATCCAAGTCAAGTATCGCCCAACTTTTTGTTGAACGGTGGTATGGAAACCATCCAATCCTATCTCAATGAGTTGGGTGACGATTTTTCCATCCAAAAACAAACGGAATGGGCTACGTATATTCGAGAAAATCACCCCACACATATCAATTTTTTGAATGATTTACCACTCTATTATGAACACGAAGCGTTTATCTGCGTTCATGCTGGCATCGATCCGCTCCAAGTCGATTGGAGAAACACCTCGAAGGAAAATTTCTTGTGGATTCGAAAAGAGTTTCACAACAGTATCATTGATTCCAACAAACCAATCATCTTTGGTCACACACCGACAAAAGGACTGCAAAAACATGCCGGCGTCTACTTTAATGACAATAAAATCGGTATTGATGGTGGCTATACATTTGGCTATCAATTGAACTGCTTAATCTATGAGCAAAACGAATTCACCGAAGTGGCTGTCACAAAAGAAGAAATAGAAAATGGCATGACTCGACAATTATTTCCGAGGAAATAATTTTGTCGAACCACACCTGATGTAATTAAGATAAGAAAATTGCCCCATAAGCGAGCGCCCCGACAATGACGAGCGCCGGATGAATATTTAACCGTTCCAAAAATATAAAACTTAAAACGACCAAGATAATTGTATGAACGATTCCCGCATCAAAATAAGACGTCTCAAAGAATTGATAAGCTAAAACGGCCAATAATACGGCAATGGTCGGGCGAATTAGCGCTGTCATTCGCTTTACTTTCGGTGAATCTTTGAATTTATTCAATAGATTGAGAAGAAGGATCATGGCGACTAACGTCGGTATAACCGTCGCCGCTAATGCGACTAATGAACCAAGTACCCCAGCTACTTCAAATCCAATATATCCCGCCATTTTCGTAGCGATTGGACCTGGAAGGGCGTTCCCCATCGCCAACACTTCACCAAACTCCTGACGTGTCATGAACTCATACCGCTGAACGACTTCAATTTCAATTAACGGTATAATAGCCGGACCGCCACCATACCCTACAATCCCTGGAATAAAAAAAGCTAAAAATAAATACCATAAATCCAAAAGCATCCATTTACGCCCCTTTCTTCTTTGGTTTCGTCGTCAGCGCATAAATGATTAAAGCCCCAATTAAGAGGACTGGATGCCAACTAAGTACAACATAAACAATAATACTGACAATACTTAAACTAATCGCAATCGGTAATCCTAACCCTTTAATAGAGTTTCTAAAAAAATTAAACGCCAACATAAAGAGTAGCACCCCGACGACCGGCGCGATTGCTTGCGTCATTCCTTGAACAATCGACGAATCGCGAAAACTGACCAAAAAGCTGATCAATGCAATCATTAACAGTACTGTTGGAAGCACCGCAGCGATTAAGGCACCGATCATACCCGTGAATCCACCGATCCGGTAACCGATATAACCAGCCATTTTCGTCATAATTGGACCCGGAAGTGAATTCCCGAGCGCTAACACATTACCAAACTCCTGGTCATCCATCCATTTATACTGATGAACAACCTCTTTATGAACTAATGGGATCGTTGATGGACCTCCCCCATATCCTAATAAACCTGTTCGCAAAAAACTGATGAATAAATCCTTATTTACATCCCATTTCGATTTCGTCATCAATGGCACCCTCCTTTCACTTTCTTTAAAATATATTTAGTATGCAGGCTCATATATCTTGCATTTGGGTGCATATATTTTGGTTTGGGTACATATGTTTACCGAGCGGGTGCATATATTTTCGTTTTGGGTCCATATATTTTTGTTCCGGGTCCATATATCCGATGATTGGGTACATATATTATTGAATCAGGCTCATATATTATTGAACCGGGCTCATATATTTAGAAAATGGGCACATTTAATTGTTTCCCAGGATCATATATTTATCGCTCATACTTCGAGCTCATTTTTTGTGGCTCGCGTCATCATTAACAACGCGCGCGCATATATCCATGTTTCGGGCACATTTTTTAGTTGCTCGGGCTTATATATTTGCCGTGCGGGCTCATATATCTTGTATTTGGGTGCATATATTTATAGAGCGGGCTCATATATCCGTAGATTGGGCGCATACATCCGTGATTTGGACTCATATATTATTGATTCCGGTTCATATATCTATCATTTGGTTGCATATATTTTGAATCGAGCTCATATACCCATGTTTTAATTTCATATATTTACCGCTCGGACCAATATATTTCCGCACCTACCGTCGGATCCATAAGCCAATCAATCATGTCGGAAAATATTTCTGATTCGGCTCATATAAAACTGAATCAGTACCATATACTTCCCACTTGGGCGCAAATATCTAGATTTCAGACCCATAACTGACCACAAAGGGCGCATATCTCATAACCTAGGGATCATATCCGAAACTTTCGGTCGCATATATACGTTCAACCAGCTATTCGTTTTTATTTTCAAGCCGATATACCTTTCAAAATGACAATAAATCTCTTTTATTCAAAACAAAAAGTGACAGAACAATCAATCTTCTTTATAATAGAAGTAAATTACAGGAAATGTGGTGAACATTTTGAAACTGACGGATACGGATTTAAAAATTCTCAACATGCTCAGTGACAACGGTCGTATGTCTTATGTCGACCTCGCGAAAGAATTGGATCTTTCACGTGTCGCTGTACGAGATCGAATCTATCAAATGCAAGAATCGGGCATTATTGAAAAATTCAGTGTCGTCATTAACTCAGAAAAAGTCGGCAAAGGAGTTTCCGCATTTTTCAATGTGGACTGTGAACCGAATTCACTGGTATACGTCGCCGAAAAATTAGCGGAAAACCCAAATGTCGCAAGCTGTTACCAAATGACTGGTCCAAGCACATTACATACGCATGTACTTGTAGAAGATTTCACGAGTCTGGAAAAATTCATCAATGAGGAGCTATATGCCCTTGAAGGAATCAGTCATGTGGAAAGTCATATCTTGCTTCGCCGCTTTAAAAGTCGTACCGGTTTGAAGCTATAGAGAGAATCTCCTGTCTCGATTAAGAAGAGACAGGAGATTTTTTTGATATTTAAACCTTACCACGCTGCGATGGAACCATCCGTTCTCATTTCTGTTCCGCCGGCCAATACACCTGTTTCCGGGTCGCGACAAATAATTTGTCCTCGACCGAAATCACCATGATCAACTTCACGGATGATTTGATGTCCTTTTCGCTGCAAAGCTTGCGCCAAGTGTTCCGGGAACGATGGGTCTACTTTCACTTGTTTATCTTTCACCCATTGCCAACGCGGAGCATCCAGTGCTGCTTGTGGGTTTAGTTGGAAGTCGACCATATTCATGACAACTTGCGCATGACCTTGTGGCTGCATAAATCCACCCATCACGCCGAATGGACCAACCGGTTGATCTCCTTTTGATAGGAAGCCAGGTATAATCGTGTGATACGTTTGTTTGCCAGGCTTCAACACATTAACGTCATTTTCGTCTAGAGAAAATGTATGTCCTCTGTTTTGCATCGCAATTCCAGTACCAGGTACGACAATCCCTGAACCAAAGCCCATATAATTACTTTGGATAAAGGAAACCATATTTCCTTCTCCATCTGCAGTTGATAAATAAACCGTACCACTGCTCTTCGGCTCACCCGCCTCAGGCATGATCGCATCCTCACCAATCAATGCACTGCGCTCTTCAGCATATTGCTCAGATAATAGATCATTTACACGAACGTTCATTTCTTTTTCTTCCGTAATATGTTTCAAACCATCTGAGAAAGCTAGTTTCATTGCTTCCATTTGCTTGTGGTATGTGTCCACACTTTCTTTTTCCGTAAATTCAAAGCCCTTCAGCATGTTTAGTGCCATGAGTGCGACAAGTCCCTGACCGTTCGGTGGAATCTCCCAAACATCGTAACCGCGGTAATTGACTTTGATCGGATCAACCCACGTTGGCTCATAAGCTGCAAGGTCTTCTTTGGACAAAAACCCACCATTCTCTTGGAAAAATGCATCGATTTTATCGGCGATTTTCCCACGGTAGAACGATTCCGCTTTCGTTTCCCCAATTTCTTTCAACGTTTTCGCATGACCTTCTGACTTCCACATTTCTCCGATTTTCGGCGCACGGCCATCTGGCGCAAATGTTTCAAACCAATGATCGAATTCCTTGTCTTTAAATATTTCTTTAAATTTCGTAACTGCTTTTTCCCAATTATGTCCCAATATTGGCGTGAGTGGATATCCTTCAGTCGCATACCGAACCGCAGGCTCCATCAGTTCTGAGAATTCCAGCTTTCCAAATCGCTCGGATAATGCAGCCCATGCTGACGGGGCACCTGGTACAGTAACTGGTGTCATTCCAAATGTCGGCATCTCTTCATGTCCTTTTTCCTTCACTTTATCCACTGAAATCGAAGCTGGAGCACCGCCACTGGCATTTAACCCGTAAATTTCATCTTTGATCCAAACGAGTGCGAAGGCATCTCCACCGATTCCATTCGAAGTCGGCTCGACAACTGTCAATGCCGCCGCTGTCGCAATAGCTGCATCAACCGCATTCCCGCCTTTTTTCAGTATATCCAATCCAGCCTGCGCAGCAAGCGGTTGGGATGTTGCAACCATTCCATTTCGACTATACACCGTATTCCGCTTTGAGTTATACGGGTGATAACGCGCATCAAATTGAACCAATTCAACCTCTCCCTTAATCTGTATTTTACAAAATGTTTGAATTATTAATATCATCATAACATAATTTTGACTATTTTTATCATTTAATTTCTTTTTGATGAAGTTTTCTTGAATTAAAATATGTTTTTGTCCATTCTTATCCAGATTGCGCTTACATTTTGAGTGCTTTTTTTAAAAATTTCATTGTAAAAAGTACTAACTGGGCACATAAATTCTCACTTCGGTCGCATATTTGAACAATTAGGTCTCATATATTCGAAAGTCGGGCTCATATAAGCATAATTTAGGCACATATCCACTAATCAAGGGACCATATATCACCAAAAAGGGTACATAAAAAATCCCACCATGCTTAAATACATTAAAATGACTGGACAAGCACCGCCCGGGCACATAAATTCCCACTTCGGTCGCATATTTGGTTAATTAAGTCTCATATATTCGAGAGCCGGCACCATATAAGCATAATTTAGGCACATATCCACTAATCAAGGGAGCATATATATCCAAAAAGGGTACATAAAAAATCCCACCACCGGAATCCGGCAGTGGGATTTTCACAAAACAACTTAGAAATAAAGCATCTCATTTAACATTTCATTGATAAATAGATTCTCGGATATGATTTTCAAAAATAAAAATGTACCTAAATAAAATAGCAATACACCATAAAACCCATCGATTCCTTTATTTTGGTTATGAACATAACTGTAAATCGCAAACGTTGCAGCAATAAACAAACCAGTAAACCCAAGGAAAAAGACATAGAAAAAGACCGAAAACATTTTCACGCTGACGATTAATAGAGATAATAGCATAATTGCAGTTGGGATGACCATTAAAGCGCCGAAACGGCCGACAACTGATTTGATATGCAGATTTGCAACACTTGGCCTCACGACTGCAAAGATGATGCCTACCGCAACAGCGATAAATAATAAAATAAAGAAAAATGGCTTAAAAAATATGGTGCCGAATGGAACGGCCGATCCAAAATACCCCATTCCCATCGAACTGGCAAACGCCTTCATCCCAAAATAAAAAGTCATTGGAATAAATAAAGAAAATAATACGAGAGTAATCAGTCCATTGACGAAGTTGCCTTCACCCTCTACTTTCCCATGGCGCAACGGGCTTTTTGCCATATGTACGAGATGTTTCCAGTATCCTTGCGCCAACGCCTTTCCTTGTTCGGCGTAATCATTTGTTGTTGCAGTATCTGAGGTTGCGGCGCTCTCTTCTTTTGCTGAAGCTACTGGGCTTTCAGCACCATTTTCTAGCTGCGATCCACATGATGTACAAAACTTACTGTCTTCACTCACTTCCGTCTGACAGTTTTGACAGACCTTCTTCATTGATAAATTCCCCCTTTTCAACGTTACAATTCCAATTATATCACTTCTATGAATATTTAGAACCATATTAACAAGAAGTCGACAAATTATTCGGATTAGTAAGAGAGGAAATGAGTTTGGTTGAATAGAGCCGTCCTGTTCAACCGAATTCTATGAACGATAGAAGATTCGGGCGATTAGACCTTTCCTATTCACCCGAATTCTATGAGCGATAGGAGATTCGGGCGATTAGAGCCTTACTATTCGACCGGATTGGAAGTGCAAATGGAGTTCCGGGCGATTAGAGCCGTCCTATTCAACCGGATTGGAAGTGCAAATGGAGTTCCGGGCGATTAGGGCCATCCTATTCAACCGGATTCTATGATCGAAGGGAGATTCAGGCGATTAGACCTTTCCTATTCGACCGGATTATAGGAACAAAGGGTGATTCGGGTGATTAGGAGTCGTCAATTCGCCCGGAGCGTTAGAGAAAAGAGTGATTCAGTCGATTAGGAGCAAACAAATCGACTCGAGCGTTAGATGAAAGTGAATTTCGGTCGAATAAACTCGTCCAAAGTGCATCTCAGCAAAAAAAATCACCTACCCACTCGGCAGGTGATCATATTTATTCGAATGAAATCGTGTCTTGTTTTTTCCCATCTTCATCTTGAACGCGAACTTTCGATTCTTTATTTTCGGCAATTTCCTTCGCCCGTTCAATCGCATCTTCTTTTTTGTCAAACACTTGGTCAGCTCGTTCTGCACCAACGGTTTGAGCTGCCCAACCATCTTCATGCGGTTTAACGAGTACATCATTATCGAGAAGATCTAAGTCCGTGTCATTTTCATCTTCTTCGTGATCTTTTAACGTCGCATTACTGACGTTTTTCATTTCATCCTTTTCGTCTTTGCTCGCACCATCGGCCCATTCCTTCGCTTGATCGGTTGCGATTGGGATGGCGCGATCTTCATCATAGCCTTCTTCAATCATGGCATTCGCAATTTCGATTGCTTTATTTCTTGTCGCTTCGTCAAAATTTTTCAATGAACTAGGATAGTCATTTTTATCCCAAGGCATTCGATCACTCTCCTTTGGCCTTTCCTTAAAAAATAGCCAAGTTCATCGGTTTCTAAACATTTGTCTTGAGACGAAACTATCTCGCTCTTTTCAAAACGAGCCTGTTAATCAAACTCAACACACCAAAAATTAGGATAAGCGTAATCAAGATAATCACGCCACCGATATACCACTTCGTAGTGTCAAAACCGAATCGATCAAAAACACCTGCAACCAAATAACTGACAATAAAAGCTACCAATGCGATGCTGACGACCTTAATTAATTGATTCATCTCAGCACACCTCTCCCTTACATCATTTCTCCATTTTTAATCACTTGAAAAGCAAAATACTCAATGAAAATTAAATATAAACCGCCTAATGTAAAAAAAGATACTTTATTCATAAACCCGAATAACGCTAACCCTATTAATACAAACGGGATCGAAACTGCCATCAAGTTAAACGTTTTTACTTTTGCCGTCTGATAGATTGCAATTACCCGCTCATCTTTTTCTTCAATTCGTTGTTGTTTCGTTTTGTTTTTTTCATATAAAATCGGGACGGTTGCAATCATGATTAAAAAAACACCCATAAAAACGATTGCAAATGCAGCATAGTCGCCTTGTGGAAGCGTAACACCTATCTTGTCTATGCCGATAATTCCTAACGCAGCTCCAAGCACAACCAGCAAACCGCCGACAACTTCAAGTGACCAAAACAGTCTAAGATTCATATCCTTCACCCCTTTCATCACTAAAAATTTCTTCGATGGCCATGTCAAAATATCTCGCAATCTTGAAAGCGAGTTGCAATGACGGATCATACCTGCCATTTTCAATCGACCCAATCGTTTGACGAGTCACCTCAAGTACATCGGCCAACTCCTGCTGATTCATACGATGTTGTTTTCTGATCTCACTTAGTTTATTTTTCATATACCTATCCCCAAATTGGAAAGTTTACTTTCCATTTAACTATAACTAATCATACGCAAAATATAAAGCTTACTTTCCATTTAATTTAAAAAAACACCTGATGGACATATACGCCCACCAGGTCACTTACAATCATTTTATTTCGCTTGTTTCAATGAAAAGTAAAATGGCTCCTTTTTGAACAGCAAACTAAATCCAACAAATGCAATCAATGAAAATAAAACCGGAAATGTTACCGTATGGACACCGAACAATTCACCGTTGGCCGTATTATATAAATGGATAACGATATAGGAACCGATCCCGACGACCATGGACGAAATGGCACCAAATTTATTCGCATATTTCCAATAAAGTCCGAAGACAACCGGCCAAATAAACGCCGCTTCCAACCCACCGAACGCAAATAGATTTAAGTAAATCAATAACTCTGGTGGATTGACCGACATCACGAACACAATGATTCCAATGATCGCGGTAAATCCGATACTCACTTTTTTCACGTGTTTGTATGTTGCATCTGGTTTTACGTAATTAATATAAATATCTTTCACGACCGCTGAGCTGACCAATAGCAACAGCGAATCAACAGTCGACATGATTGCGGCCATCGGTGCAGCCAGGACGATGCCTGCGACCCATGGTGGCAACGTTTCCAATGCAATCAACGGAATGACTTGGTCTGCCACTTCAATTCCCGGCAAGACGGGACGCGCGAACACTCCAATCAAGTGCATGTTCAGCATAATCAACCCGACAACGATGGTTCCGATCACTAAAGCCCGGTGCATCGAACGTGAATTGCTGTAGGACATGGCACGCACGGCGACTTGCGGTAATCCGATCACACCGACACCGACGAGAATCCAAAAAGAAGACACATAAGCCGCTGATAGACTACCGTCATTTCCGAAAGGAGTCACTAGATTCGGATTTTCTGAGACTAAATCATTGAATATATTCTGAACGCCGCCTCCAGCAATTACAACGGCTACCAATAAAATCAGTGTTCCGATGAACATAATGATGCCTTGCATCGCATCCGTCACCGCTACAGCGCGGAAACCACCAATGATCACATAGATCAGAACAGCAACGGCAAAAATGAATAATGCCCCTGTATAACTTAAATCCGTCAACGATTCGATTAGATGGGCGCCACCAATCCATTGAGCCGCCATGGCAGAAAACAAGAAAACGACGACACTGATTGCCGAAAGTAAGACAACTGTCGTGCTTTGATAGCGTTCTTTCAGAAAGTCGATCAGTGTGACTGAATTCATTTTCCGCGTAACAATTGCGAACTTCTTTCCTAAAACGAGTAAAACAAAATAACCGGTGACGACTTGAGACATCGCCAATAAAACCCAGCCTAAACCAATGTCATAAGCTGCACCAGGGCCACCGAGAAAACTCGAGGAACTCCCGTATGTCGCTGTCATCGTCATTGCCAAAACAAGGCCACCTAGCTGCCGATTTCCAAGATAGTAATCGCTTAAAAATGAACTGGAATCACTCATCCGGCGACTCGACCAAATCCCGATAAAAAATATAATCACTAATAAGCCCAATAACGGGCCAAGAACTGCCCAATTCATGATTGGTTCCCCTCCTCATCTTCATCGAAGGGAACATCCTTCAAGAAAAATTTAGTGACAACCATCACCAATACGATCATCACGAGCACACCGACGATGCAACTCCAGAAAAACCAAGCCGGAAAACCGAAAATATACGTATATTCTTCTGGTGGCTTGGAGCCCAATCCATAGGCGAAACCATACCACCAAATAAAGTTAAAAACAGCAAGTGCGCATCCGATTAGTGCTTCTCGATTCGCAATCTTAAATCGCCAATCTTGATCAGGTCTTTCCATTGGCGAAGCCCCCCTATTGAAAAATCTACTTATCAACCATTTTAGCTGATGAAAAACGAAAAAGCATTATATTTTGAATATTTTTGTCAATGATTTTATTGAAAGCACAATCGGTCAGAAAAACTTTTCTTAAGATTTTTTCATCAAAAAACTCCCTTTACGTAAAGACCATCTACGTAAGGGAGCAGTCATCAAGTGATTTATTTTTTCAATAATGAAGCCGCTTCTTCATCCACAATAACGGTTACGTGATCATGTGATTGGAGAGCAGTAATTGGCCAATCTTCACTTTGCTTACCTTCAACCAACTGTTGGATCGCTTCACTTTTATTCGTTCCATTGGCGATCAACACAATTTCTTTCGCTTCCAATATGGAGCCAATCCCCATTGTAATGGCATGTGTTGGCACATCATCCATGGAACTGAAAAAGCGAGAGTTTGCTTCACGCGTGGATTCAGCCAATCTTACCTCATGGGTTCTAGATGAAAATGAAGTGCCAGGCTCGTTAAAAGCAATATGCCCATTGACACCGACACCGAGTAATTGTAAATCAATACCGCCTTTATCTTTGATGATCTGGTCATATGTTTCGCACTCTTTTTCAATGTCCGTCGCTCGACCATCTGGTAAGAAGGTTTGCTCTGGTGATAGTTTAAGCGGATCAAATAGCTTTTCCTTCATATAATAATAGTAGCTATTTGGATCTTCTTTTGGAAGACCAATATATTCATCCAAATTAAACGTCGTTACATGGGATAGATCTGCATTTTGTTCTTGTGCCCATGCAATTAATTTGTCATATAAACCGAGTGGTGTACTGCCTGTCGCAAGTCCTAAATTAATATTATTTTTTTCTTGGATTTGCTCGATAAAAAGTTCTACACCTTTTTGGCAAACCTCTTCATAGTTTTTTACGACAATTACGTTCATGTTGCATCCCTCACCTTTATTTTATTTTTCGATGGTTAACTGACCTCTACAAATTGTTTTTCTCACTTCAAAGTCTTCGTTCAAAACTACAAGATCGGCGTCGAAACCTTCTCGAATGGCCCCTTTATAATGATCAATCCCTAAGGATTTAGCAACATTTCCAGAAGACAATTGGGCCAGCTTCATGAGATCCATCGGCTTTAACTGAGCCGCATTTTTCACCGCTTCGTTCATCTTCAAGACACTTCCGGCGAGCGTTCCATCTGCTAAGCGCGCCTCACCGTCTTGGAGTGTGACTTCCTGTCCACCCAAGTCATACATGCCATTTTTCAAGCATTTCCCGCGCATCGAATCGGTAATCAACATCAAACGTTCAACACCTAAATTTTGATAAGCAAGCTGAACCATTGTTGGGTTGACATGAATTTCATCGAAAATAACTTCTGCTTTTAGTTGATCACTCAAAAAGACAGACCCTGCCACACCAGGCTCACGGTGGTGAATACCACGCATGCCATTGAATAGATGGGTTGCATGTTTCAAACCATTTTGTTCTGCTTTTTTTACATCTACATAGCTAGCATCCGAATGGCCGATCGATGCGATGACCCCTCTGTCACTCAAATGCTTGACGAACTCTTGGCCACCTTCCATTTCAGGTGCCAGCGTGACCACTTTAATGTATCCATTGGCGTGCTCCTGCCAAGCATCGAACTGGTTCAAATCAGGTCGTAAAATATGTTTGACGGGCTGTGCTCCCGCTCTTTTTTCATTGATGAACGGTCCTTCTAAATGAATACCTAAAATTTCCGCTCCTGTATAGTCTGTATCAACGAACCGGGCGACATTTTGAAGTGCCTGATTGGTCGCTTCCTTGCTTTCTGTAATGGTTGTCGCCAGAAAACTTGTCGTTCCTTCTTGCGGCAAGACCGCTGTCATTTCATCCAAAGCTTCCATTGTCCCATCCATGACATCATAGCCGTTCGCTCCGTGGATGTGAATATCAATAAACCCTGGAAAAACCACTTGGTCCGAAGTCAGTTCAATCACTCGAACACCTTGATCGTCCGGTGCTTCTTCCATCGGACCGACACGTTTAATTTTCTTATCCTCCACAAGTATATAGCCAGGCTGGTACACTTGCTCTTGTCCAACAACTCGGCCACCTTTGATCAACAACTGGTCCACAACAATCGCCTCTTTTTTATGAAAAATTCCAATAGATCAATCGTATGTATGAAACTACTTACTCTTAAATTGTACCACTTATCCAATCAAAAAAGTAGTCAAAAACCGCTTAGGTATTTCGTTATTGGCGTGGATGTCATACTCACACATGCACGGGGACAAGCTTTCAAAAACGAACGCAGCAGTTCATCCGGTTGTTTTCTGAAATCAATGTATTATAATGAAAAAACATGCGATTTGGACGAAATCGATTACATATAGGGAGGACTGAACATGCAGCAACGCCACTGGAATCTCATTAGAGACATAGGCTTTGTATTGATCGGTGCCTTTGTTCTTGCCTTCAGTGTCAATTACTTTATCATTCCGAACATGCTTTCTGAAGGCGGTGTCATCGGTCTAACCGTCATTCTCGTATACCTTTTTGACTGGTCACCTGGTGTGGTTAACTTTGCCCTCAACGCTGGATTAGTCATTGTCGGCTACAAGTTTTTCACGAAACGAGCGTTAACATACACAGCGCTATCGGTTGTTTCAGTAGCTGTATTTTTATTAGTGACAGAGGGGTGGACTAGTCCGATTGAGGATGACCCATTGCTTGCCGCATTATTTGCTGGTGTTTTCATCGGATTAGGTCTTGGACTTATGCTTAGATCAGGCGGAACTGCTGGTGGAACAACCGTCATTGCACAAATCATGCACCAAGTGTTCGGTTTCAGTGTCTCCGGTGTCGTGTTATTTATCGACCTAGTGATCATTGCCGGTTCAGCCTTTGTCATCGGCCAAGAACGAGCCATGTACACATTAGTCGCCGTCTACATTAGTGCGAAAGTGATCGATATGGTGTTAGAAGGACCGAATGCCCGAAGCGCTGTCATGATCATCAGCAACAAATCCGAAGAATTACTAGAAGTCATCACCGAGCGAATGGCCAGAGGAGTCACCGTACTCGAAGGCCGCGGTGGGTATTCAAAAATGAACAAACAAGTATTGTATATCGTCGTGAACAAACGAGAAATCGTCCGGTTGCGAAAAATCGTCGACACGATTGATCAAGATGCCTATATCACCGTCCACCGCGTTCAAGAAGTTTATGGGCGTGGATATAAAGGCCACAAAAAATAGCCGGGTGGGTTGACTGTTGAAATCGGCGGGCTGACTGTTGATAAATGCGCTTCAACTGTCGATAAAGATTGCCTAACTGTTGATAAGCGTGCTCCAACTGTCGATAAACACCCGCTGACTGCTGATAAACGCCCGCCAACTGTCGATAAAGACTGCCTAACTGTTGATAAGCGCGCGCCAACTGTCGATAAACATCCGCTGACTGCTGATAAATGCGCTCTAACTGTTGATAAACACGTTCCAACTGTTGATAAGCGCGCTCCAACTGTCGATAAACGCCCGCTGACTGTTGATAAGCGCGCTCCAACTGTCGATAAACGCAGGCTCACTGTTGATAAACGCGCTTCAACTGCTGATCAACCCACACCTACTTTCAAACTCACATACTCCAATTCTACCAATCTTCTTTCTCTTCAACTTTCTGTTTTTCACGGCCTTCTTGTCGTAGTGAGTGAATGATACTGAAGATCATCACGATAATGATAATTCCAAATGGGAAAGCTGTAATCGTCGCAATCGCTTGTAGTCCTTTTAGGCCTCCACTTAACAGTAAAACAGTGGCAATTCCAGAGATCAGCAATCCCCATGTCAGTAAGACTTTTTTTCCGGGATTCAACCGACCGGATTCCGAAAATACACCGAGGACATAAGTGGCTGAATTTGCTGACGTAATGAAAAAGATTCCTATTAAAATTAACCCAAGAACGGAAAGTATCTGCCCCATTGGTAGTTGTTCCAACACACGGAACAACCCAACTTCCGGTGTATTTTTGATTTCTTCAGCGAAACTTGCTTGTCCCATTAGCTCCATATGCAGTCCGGTGCCGCCCATGACGACAAACCAAACAATCGTCACTGCTGTTGGAACGACGAGTACACCGAGCATAAATTCACCGAGCGTGCGCCCTTTTGACACACGTGCGATAAACGTGCCCACGAAAGGACTCCAAGAAATAATCCAAGCCCAATAAAATAACGTCCAATCACCCATCCATTGGTTGTCCGAAGAATAAGGTGTCGTATTAAACGTGTATTGTAAAATATTAGCGCCGTAGTCACCAATCGTTTTCAACAAATGTTCGAGTAAAAAGACCGTCGGGCCGATCAATAAAACAGCAATCAAAACGACTGCTGATAGCCAAAGGTTCCCGACACTTAAGTACTTCATCCCTTTATCCAAACCGGTTAATGCAGATGTAAGGAAAATAACCGTAATAACGACAACAATTCCGACCATCATCCAGTTATTATCAGGTAATGAAAACACTTCGGATAAGCCTTTTCCAAATTGCATTGTGCTTAATCCGAACGATGTCGCAATACCTACTGTTGTCGCGACAATGGCAATGATATCAATCGTCTTACCTTGCCAACCGTGAATTTGGTTTCCAATCAATGGATAAAATGCTGAACTGACCAAACCCGGTAGATTTTTTCTGTACTTTGCAAAAGCTAAACCTAGTGCCACAATGGCATAGATCGCCCATGGTTGAATTCCCCAATGGAAAACACCCAACAATAAGCCATGGCGGACTGCTTCCTCCGTTTCCGGTTCAGTTGCTGCTCCAGGTGCAGTAATGTAATGTGAAAGTGGCTCAGCAAATCCCCAAAACACTAAGCCTACGCCCATACCTGCCGCAAACAACAAACCGATCCAAGTAAAATAAGAATATTCCGGTTCATCATGCTTCTTGCCTAACTTCATTTTTCGATACGGGCCAACACCTAAGTAAATACAGAACCCAACATAGAAGGCTGTCGCTGCCACATAAAACCAACCGAGATGCTTTGTCATACCATCCATCAATGTGGTTGTGATGGATTCCATTGATTTCGGGCCGATGAGCCCCCATATGACTAACATAAAAATAATGATTGCTGAAATGATGAATACGATTTGTGTCTTCATTTTCGCGAGCAATTCTTTCATTGTCTCACCACTTTCTACGAACATCCTCTAATCATCTAGTTGCCAAGTTCAGTAGAAAAGAAACATTTTTATTTTTTGTTTGGGCTAGTGGTCTTTCCCATACAAGGCTTTCGCATTCGAATAATTAATTTCCTCGCCTTAAATGTATTTCTTCAATGTTAATTTTCTTTTCTTCAGGGTTAATCCCTCAAGCTTCAGTGTTCATTTTCATCTCTTCAGGGTTAATTCAACGAGCTTCAGGGTTAATTCCACGTGCTTCAGCGTTCATTTTCATCTCTTCAGGGTTAATCCCATGAGCTTCAGGGTTAATTTTCATTCCTTCAGTGTTAAACCCACGAGCTTCAGGGTTAATTTGCTTTTCTTCAGTGCTAATCCCACGGGCTTCAGGGTTAATTTACTTTTCTTCAGTGTTAATTCCACGAACTTCAGGGTTAATTTACTTTTCTTCAGTGTTAATCCCACGGGCTTCAACATTAACGTTTTTGCATGCACACAAAAAAGCACCGACCGGAGTCAGTGCTTACTTACTCGTTTCATAATCTTGTTCTCATCCTTCGTTTTGCTCTTCAAAAGTGTATGTATAATCTCTTGGTTGTTCTTCTCATTTCATTATGTGAAGTTTCACTGCAAAGAAAGTGGTTCATCTGTTTCTTCATCGATTTCTTGAACCGCAGTCGTCAATGTATAAGCTGTTTCATTAAACAAACCGATCTTATCCAGTGTCAGTCCTTCTTGAACAAGCAATCGATCCAGTGAAACCGAACCGAGGTGCAACAAAGCATTGAGTGTTGGTGTTTCTAGTTGGAGCATGTTCCCTAATTCCACCCATGGAACGACGCCAAAATGCAGTCCTTCCAATAATTGCTTGTTTGCTTCAGATGGAACGATCGCTTTCTTTTTCAGGACGTCGCTTTCTTTAAGTTGGTCGATTAATTCATCAAGTGGTTTCGCATAGCCTGTCTCCACGAGACGCCGCTCGAGCGATTTGGCCTCAAGTCCCAATGCCCGGCAAATTCTTTGTCTGTCTTCATCCACTTCTTGAAGGATGTTCACGACTGATGCAGAGATGCCGTCCGGATATAATTGAAATTGCAGATCTTCCTGATTAAACTTTGCTAAGTTTGATAACAGCGGTACGACGATCGTTTCAGGAAGCAAGTTATTCAGGAGTACTTCCCAACTATTCGTCGCTTTTTCAATGCCTGGATAGACTAGACGGATTTCACGGAAAAATTCATCTTCATGCTCAGTTAGATATGTAGAAAACAGAAGCGTTTTTATTCGTAACAATAATTCCACTTCCATTGTATGTTCATCCATTTTTGCTTCATAAGGTGGCAAATGTGTTTCGCCAACTGGTATGTTTATCTCGACTCCTAACTCTCTCAATCGCCGCTTCCAACGTATACTGGCAAGTGATCCATGCCCGAGAAATACGAGTCGATGATTTTCAGTTAAAAATGGTGCACAGATTTCTGCTAAATGGTCAATGCAATTCGCCGAATCGGCAATCAAGACGAGTGACGAAGCAGATAAGGCGTCTTCAACATCATCAACAACTTTTGAAAAAGAAACCCATTCGCCATTGAAATAGACTCCCTCTTCCTGGTGAATCCCGTTCAATCCTTCATCGCCTTGGCCAAAATTGAATAAAGTAACCTCGAAATCACGTTGCGTTAAGTCGGCAGCCGCTGCCAATCCAACTTCATTCATACCAATGACAGTCACTCGTTTGTTCATCGTCTTCCCCCTTCCATCTGGGTCATCATCGCAAATAGGATGGCTAACTTGATCCCTACAAGCTTCCTCTTTTGTTTCAATTCGTCAAAAACACCGAAAATCCTGCTTTTATCGGCAATGTTCCTGGTCAAATTGAAAGATTGACGTCCGTTAACCAACCGAGACCATAGATCGATCCGATTGTAAAAACTAGTGTCCATAGTCCTAAGCTAATCGTTGACCAATACAGTGTTTTGGTTTTTGTGGCTCCGAAAACAATCGCTGCACCAGCCGCAATATGCGAACCCGTTAAAAACGGTCCTGCGAGCAACAACCCAGACACACCATATTTATCCCACATCCGGTTCGCTCGCGCATAACGACCTGAATCTTCTTCTTGATCGCTTTGTTCCTTCTTTTTCTTTCTAAAGAACCATCCTTTTAATCGATCAAAAAAGACAATCAGCAAATAGACGGTCAGTAAATTTCCGAAAAATGCTAGAATGGCCACCCAAAACGCATTCATTCCAGCAAGGATACTGACAGGGATAATTAACCCAATTTCAAACCACGGAACAGCCGCCAATAGGAAAACAAGTAGATAATCCCAGATGTCTAATAAAAATGTCATGTACTCGTCCTCCTTATTTGAACCTAAAATTACTTTAGGTGACTTTAATATTTCTTCTCGTAAACAGATGCCAATTCATCGCGACAAGCGCAAAGAAAATCATGACACCACCAATAATCATGTACACACGAAACGGTTCATTCAACACGACGACACCGAGTAACACAGAGACGAATGGAATCAAAAAGGTCACAAACGTCGCATAAACAGGACCGCCGTTTTCAATTAATTGATAAAAAATCACATAGCCAAGACCAGAGCTTAAAAATCCAAGAATGGCTACTGGGATTAGGATGTCCCAAGATCCCAACAATAAAAACACTTCCGGTTGAATGAATATCGTTGGAATGCCATTAATGATCATACCGAATAACAACGTATAAAAACCTAACACAAACGGCGAAATCCCTTGGAAAAACCGCCCCGCAATAATGGAATTTGTCGCATAACAAAGCGTACACGTCAGCATTAAGCCCACACTAAAGAAACCAAATGCATCCACTTGGAGTGTGTCGAGAAATAGAATGATCAATGCCATCATCCCAAGCACAAGGCTGACGAGTTGGTTAGCAAGTGGTTTAACTTTCAAAAAGATCAATGATAAAACAAAGGTAAAAATCGATGTGAAAGAATTCAAAATCCCACTTACCGAGCTATGTAAAGACACTAGTGAAAAGGCCATCAACATCCAAGGAATGCCTGCCGCGAGACTAAGAGAACTGACAAACGTAAACGTCAATTTTCGTTTGATCGAAATTCTTTTAAAATAAAGAATCGGTGCCAACATCACAAGACCGAATAAACAACGGATAAAAATTAGACTGACCGGGTGCAGGTCTTCCACAAGGATCTTCGTAAACAGAAAAGAAGATCCCCATAACAAGCTGAGCAGCAATAAAAGCGAAACACTGATAACAGATTTGTTTTTAGTCATGTTCCACCTGTTTCAAAAAATGCGTCATGGATGGAAGCTCTGGCTGTGCCCCTTTCACACTGACCGTATATCCGGCTACCCTCGTCGCAAGCTTCATCGCTTGTTTAATCGGCAACCCATCGCTCAATCCTGTCACCAATGCTGCATTGTAGGCATCACCCGCGCCCGTTGTATCAACTACGTTGACATCACTCGCTTCTACATAAAAACTTTCTTCCTCTGTGACCAATAACGAACCGTGTCGGCCTAATGTGACGACAACTTCACCAACACCTTCATCTAAAAGCATTTTGGCGGCCGCTTCAGCATGTTCCAAATCATGAACAGGTAGACCGGACAAGCCAGCTAATTCGATTTCATTCGGTGTCAATAAATCAACTTTACGAAGGGCCTCTCGTGAAAGCTCGTTGGCTGGCGCTGGATTCAAGACGACCTTTTTATCCAAAGCTTTCGCTTGATCAATGGCATATTCAACGGTTTCGATTGGGATTTCAAGCTGCATCAACACCACATCACAAGCTTCGATCAGCGAACGATGACGATCGATATCCGCTTTCGACACTTGATGGTTCGCCCCTGGAACGAGCACGATTGAATTTTCACCGACTTCATTCACTTGGATCATCGCAATTCCCGTTTGTCCCTCTTTTAAAATTCCAGACGTTTCAATGCCTAGCTGATCATAGTTTTCCATAATCGCATCGCCAAATTCATCCGTACCAACACTTCCGATAAAAGAAACATCCGCACCTAAATGGCGGCAAGCAACCGCTTGATTCGAGCCCTTTCCACCGAAGTTCGTCGTATACGAAGTACTCGTCGTCGTCTCCCCAGGCTTCACAATCTCTTTCACGCTTAAAACCAAATCCATATTAATGCTTCCAATCACAAGAACGTTCATGAGACTTCCTCCTTTCGCGTTAAAACTTTTGCAATGTCTGATCAAATAGATCCCAGAACCGGTCGACATCCAATGTTTCAGCAAAATAAACATTCGGTTCTTTCCCTGTTGTTCCCAATAAATCCACGCATGTCATTCCGTATGTAAACTCACCCTTCGTTTCAATATCGACATGAACATGTTTGAACTCAAACAGGCTAGGGTCGATCAAATAGGCAATCGTACAAGCATCATGGACAGGACCGCCATCGAAATCAAACACCTCTTTATACGTGTGAATAAAAAACTGCAAAAGTTCTACAACGAAATCAGCTGCTTTATTGTTGATTGTCTGAAGCCGCTTCGTAACCTCTTTCGTTGCCAACGCCTGATGTGTCACATCCAAGCCAAACATCCGAATCGGCACACCACTCTGATAGACGACTTTTGCCGCTTCCGCATCTACCCAAATATTAAACTCTGCTGCGGGTGTCCAGTTCCCGAACGTTCCACCACCCATCAAGACGATTTCACTGATTTTCGGAATGATGTTCGGTTCTTTAATCATTGCCAAAGCGATATTGGTAAGCGGGCCAGTCGGTACAAGCTTAATGTCCCCGTCTGACTCGAGCAATTTTTCAATAATAAAATCAACCGCATGCTGGTCGATTGGCTTGAGCGCCGGCTCTTCAGGTAGTTCAGGTCCATCCAATCCGGATTCACCATGGATGGATTCAGCAACCGAAAGCGGCTTCGTGAGTGCACGACTCGCTCCGATGGCAACCGGTACATCCAGTCCGACCAAATCAGAAATATTCAACGCATTTTTCGTTGTTTTTTCAACACTGACATTCCCGCCGACCGTCGTAATGCCGACAATATCAATTTTTTCATGTAACGTCGCTAAAATAATTGAAATCGCATCATCATGACCTGGGTCACAATCCAGGATGACTTTTTCTTTTGTTGTCATGAAAACCACTCCTTGATTCAATCAATTGTTTGTTCATTTAGTATATAAGCTTGCTGTCAAAAGCACAATTCCAACGTGAAAACACCTCAAGAAAATTAATCGAATAAAGCCCATTTGCCCGTCATATGATTTCATTGGATGAAAATATTTTGTAAAGAAGGGTGATTCAGTGGATAAGGATAAAGAACAACACCGCCACTCAGACTATCGAAATCCGAAGCAAGAGCAACTGGATGAATACCGTCATCAAAATACAGGTCCTGGCAAGAAAATGACCGATGAAAATGGCAAAAAAATCTCCAATGATGAACAAACGCTACGAGCCGGCAGACGCGGACCGACATTACTGCAAGATTTTCATTTTTATAAAAAACAGACCCACTTTAACCGCGAACGAATTCCCGAAAAAGTTGTTCACGCCAGGGGATTTGGCGCTTATGGTGAATTTGAAACATACAAGTCATTAAAGCATTTGACGAAAATGCACTTTTTACAAGAAGCCGGCTGTAAAACACCTACCTTTGTGCGGTTTTCCAACTTCATCGGCAGCAAAGGCTCAAAAGATACGGCAATCGATATTCGTGGCTTTGCGACGAAATTTTACACACAAGAAGGAAACTATGACATGCTCGCCCTCCAATTCCCTGTATTTATTTTAGCCGATGCGATGAAATTCATGGATGTTACCCATGCAGCCAAACCAAATCCAAAAACCCATGTGCCGCAAGCGACGACTGCTCATGATAGCTTCTGGGATTACGTTGCAAACAACCAGGAATCCGCTCATATGGTCATGTGGCTCATGTCGATGCGCGGGCGGCCGAGAAGCTGGCGCATGATGGAAGGCTGGCCGATCAACACCTTCCGTTTCATTAATGATGAAGGCAAGCAGACATTTGTCCGGTTCAAATGGATTCCTCGACTTGGCGTTCACTCTTTATTGTTGGATGAGGCCAATATTATTGGTGGGGTTGATCCGGATTATCACCGTCATGACCTGATCGATGCCATTGAAAAAGGCGCCTATCCTGAATATGACTTAGGAGTTCAATTGATCGAAGAAGAAAAACAGTTCGATTATGATTTTGACATTCTCGATGATACAAAATTATGGCCGGAAGAAGTCATTCCCGTTGAAAAAGTCGGGAAGCTGACATTAAATCGATTGGTCGATAATTTCTTTGCCGAAGAAGAACAATCCGTATTCGACCCAGGAAATCTCATTCCAGGTATCGATTTTACGAATGACCCTGTCCTGCAAGGCAGAGCGATTGCTTATCGTGATACCGAACTTTACCGACAGCATTCTGCCAATATTGAAGATATCCCTGTCAACAAACCACTTGCGCCAAAAAATTATAATCTACGAGACAGCTATCAACGACACCGCATCGATGTCGACAAAGTAAATTATCATAATAATTCCCTTGCTGGCAATACTCCATCTGAAGCCTCGTGGGAAGAAGGCGGTTATGTACATTATCCTCAAAAAGTAGATGGGCACGTCACCCGAGAAGTCCCAAGCGATTCATTTAAAGATTTCTTTTCTCAAGCCCGTTTTTTCTGGAATAGCTTATCGCCGGTGGAAAAACAAGATCTCGTCGACACGTTTATTTTCCACCTCGGTAGTGTAGAGAGTGAATTCGTACGACAACAAAATATTGAAATGTGGGCAAACGTTGACCACGGCATGGCAACAAAAATAGCCGAAGCGATTGGAGTCCATCCACCAAAAGAGTCACACGTCCCAGTTACAGGGAGCTCGCCAGCGATCAGTCAGGCGAATACACCGCACTACGCCTACACCCAAAAAGTCGGAATCCTGATTGGCGATGGATTTAACTGTGATGAAGTCCGGTATGTAACCGACTTATTTGAACAGCATGGCGTTTTCTTCGACGTGATCAGCGAAACATTAAACCCAGCTGTCGCTTCAGACGGCACAAAAATCAAAGTCAACGAAACATTCACAACCACTTACCCAGTCCTATACGACTCGCTCTACGTAGTCGGAGGAGAAGCAAAAAACCAAGGAAAATTCAACCAGGAAATTTTACACTTCGTCAACGAAGCTTACCGTAGATACAAACCAATCGGAGTCGCAACCGGCGCCAACTTTTACATCCAAGCCACCGAACAAAACAACCTCGCCGGCGTCATATTTGCCGAAAACAACCCAGATTTCGGCCAAGACTTCATCTCCGCCATTGCACAACAACGCTTTTGGAATCGAACATAGAAGAAAGGACAAGAGCCGGTTTTTGGCTCTTGTCCTTTTTCCTTATTGGGATTTTGGTTGAGGTGGGTGCGTTTGGATATGCGATCTACCCTTGGGGATATGCTCCCTACCTTTTGGGATATGCGCCCTACTTCTGAATATATGCGACCACCGAATACGGATATGCTCCCACTCCATGCGGATATGCGACCTGTTATGGGATTTATGCGACCGTCTCGGCTATTTATGCGTCCAAATCTGAAATATATGCGCCCTGTGCCAAGATCAGCTGTATTTGATGAGGCTGCGCTGGGATATGCTCCCTACTTCTGAATATATGCGACCACTGATTGTCGATATGCTCCCACTCCATGCGGATATGCAACCTGTTACGGGATTTATGCGACCATCTCGGCTATATTTGCGCCCGAGTCTGAAATATATGCGCCCTGTGTCAAGCTTAGCTGTATTCGATGAGAGTGCGCTGGGATATGCGCCCTACTTCACATTATATGCGCCCACTGATTGTGGGTATGCTCCCACTCCGTGTAGATATGCGACCTGTTACGGGATTTATGCGACCATCTCGGCTATTTATGGGCCCGAATCTGAAATATATGCTCCCTGTGACAAGCTTAGCTGTATTTGATGAGAGTAAGCTGGGATATGTGCCCTAACCTTGGATATATGCGCCCACCAAACATGGATATGCTCCCACTCCATGCAAATATGCGACCTGTTACGGGATTTATGCGTCCATCTCGGCTATTTATGGGCCCGAATCCGAAATATATGCGCCCCGCACCTCGCACCCCGCGCCCGCACGCGAAGCTATCGTCCCGTATCACTCCACCACAACATACTCAGTCAAAAAATCGACGAGATGCATGGCTTCCATCTGATCAGACAAGCCGGCTTTTTCTATACCGAGTTTCATTTGTAAGAGGCATCCCGGATTGGAGGTCAATAAAAATTGAGCTTCGGTTTCTTTGACGTCCTCCATTTTTGAATCGAGTATGCGCATTGCCATTTCGGTATGAATCAGATTATAAATCCCGGCTGATCCACAGCATTGGTCGGCGGTTGATAATTCCACGTACCTCGCGCCATCAATCGATTGCATGATCTGTCTCGGTTCGTCCACAACACGATTGACGTTTCGTAAATGGCAGGAGTCCTGATAAGTAATGACCGCTTGGCGACCGTCTTTTAATTTCAATGAACGTCCGGTTACACCTAGTTTTTCGATTAGCGTTGATATATCAATGGTCTTCTTGGAAAAAGCCTTAGCTTTTTCCAAGAAATCTGGATGATCTTTCAGTAAATGATCATACTCAGATAAAAACGCTCCGCATCCCCCTGCGTTGTTCACAATATAATCGACATCCTCAGCAAGGAAGGCCTCGATATTACGAATCGCATTCTCACGCGCCAAGTCAAGTTCGCCACTATGCCCTTGCAACGCACCACAGCACACTTGATTCTCTGGCACCCAAACATCGCAGCCTAACTTTCGCAACAGCTCGACTGTTGACTGATTCGTTTCAGAAAAAATCGTATCCATCATACATCCGGTAAAAAAAGCAACCTTTGTCGTTTTCTTTGTACTTTGGTACGTATGTCCTTTTTTGATCTCGCTCTTATTTAAAATTGGCAAAATCGCTTCCATATCTTTCATGATCGATGGAAACAAAGAAAGAACTCCTGTTTTACGCGTCAATGCTCGAATCCCTGATTTTTGATAAAATCGAATTAAGCCTGTCGTCCGTTCCATTGTCCGTTGGTTTTTAAATAAATTCTTGAACGCTCCATAGCGGGCAACTTTTTCCGTCACTGAATGTTTTTTCTCACGTTGAATGACATTGCGGGCACTTTCCAGCAATGAACCATACTCGACACCAGCCGGACAAGCCGGTTCACAAGCACGGCAGCCTAAACATAAATCAAGCGATTCTTTAATTGAATCATCAAACGGAAGCATCCCATCACGAACGGCTTTCATCAAGGAAATCCGCCCACGCGGTGACTGCGTTTCATCGAAATTCGAATGCAAATAAGTCGGACAAGCCGGCAAACAAAAACCACACCGCATGCAATCCAGCAGCTTTTCTTCTTCAACTTCTTGTTGGAATCCTTCTTGGATCCGAACGTGTAATTGGGCTTCAGCCATTGTGAACCACCACCCGTTTTCTCGTCGACTTCGCAAACATCTTTCCTGGATTCATGATGTTATTCGGATCAATGGCCTGCTTAATGCCTCGCATGACAGCCAATCCACCTGGACCGACCTTCCATTCCAGATAGGATGATTTCATTTCGCCAACACCGTGTTCACCGGTAATCGTTCCTCCCATGTTGACGGCTGTTTCGAAAATCTCGGCAAACGCTTCTTCCACACGCTTCATTTCATCTTCATCTCGCGCATCGGTTACGGCAGTTGGATGTAAATTCCCATCACCCGCATGACCGAATGTATGAATCCGAACGTCATATTTTTCAGCAATCCGAATAATTTCACGGACCATCGGCGCAATTTCTGAACGCGGAACCGTCGCATCCTCAAGCATGGTCGTTGGCGTCAGTTGCGCTAGGCAAGACAGCGCATCCTTTCGCGCACGTCGTAAATCTTCTGCTTCCTGTTCATTTTTCGCCTTGGAGATTTCTCTTGCACCGTATTGCTCACAAATCGTTAACACGGTTGCCATGTCAGAACCGACAACTTCTTCAGGCCCATCCTGTTCAATTAACAAAATCGCTTCCGCATCAAGTGGCAAACCAATTTGTTTATAACCTTCCACGACTTGAATCGTTCCCTGATCCATAAACTCGAGTGTGGCCGGAATAATTTTAGCGGCGATAATCGCAGAAACCGTCTCGGCCGCTTTTTCCAATGAATCAAACACAGCCAATAAAGTTTCATTATGCGTAGGCTTTGGAACTAACTTAAGGATCGCTTCCGTCACGATGCCAAGTGTGCCTTCAGAACCGACCATTAAACTCGTCAAGTCATACCCCGCAACATCTTTGGCCAATTTTCCACCGGTTCGAATCACTTCCCCACTCGGTAAAACAACTTCAAGTGCTAACACATAATCTTTCGTCACGCCGTATTTCAAGCCACGCAATCCACCTGAATTTTCACTGATATTGCCACCGAGTGTCGAAATTTTTCCAGAGCTCGGATCAGGCGGGTAAAACAATCCCTCTTCCTCAACAAACGCATTCATTTCATCCGTAATCACGCCAGGCTGCACGGTCACCGTCAAATTCTCTTCATCGAGCTCGAGTATCTGATTCATATGGCGAAATAAAAGAACGACACCGCCCATCGTCGGAGTCGTACCTGCAGCCAAATTTGTTCCCGATCCACGCGGAACAATCGGAATCTCATGTTTTTGACAAAGCTTCACAATCCCGGATACTTCCTCTGTATTCCGAGGCGAGACGATCAAGTCCGGCAACGATTGGAAATTCGCTGTCGCATCATACGAGTAAGCGAGCTTCGAGGCGCTTGAATGCTGGACATTTTCTTTCCCGCATAACTGTTCAAATTCTTGAATGATCGCTGGAGATAACATATAATCTCTCCTTTAAAATAAGTACGTAATCACGTTCGCAACCGAAACAACCTCTACTTATTCATACAACGAACGGATCACTTGTCGTGTTGAATCCAAGTATTCGATCGTTTCATCAAATGTTTTTGAAGCGACACACATAAATAAAATATCGATGACATGAAGTTGGGCGAGTCGAGAAGATGTCGCACCACTTCTGAAGTTCGCTTCCTTTGTCGCTGAAGTAAATAAGTTAATATCCGCCAAACGGGCCACCGTCGAGTCACCATACTTCGTCAAGCTGATCGTCTTCATTCCGGAATCCTTGGCAATTTGCAAAGATTTTATGACTTCATTTGTCTCTCCAGAAAAAGAAATAGCCATCAATGTATCTTCTGCTGTCCCATTGGCAATGGTCGTCGCAGCCATATGTAAATCCGAGAACACAAATGCATTCCGGTTAATGCGCAAAAACTTTTGCTGAGCGTCATAGGTTGCAATACTAGAAGCGCCAACTCCATATAAGTGGACGTTTCGGCTGTTCAAAATGACCTCAACGGCTTTTCTTAGTTGATCGACATCCAGCAAATCTGCCGTTTCTTGAATCGTTTGTTGACTGATCGTCGTCACCTTTTGCAAGATGGAATCAATCGATTCATTGCGATTAATGTCTCTTTCTTCTACTGGTTGTTGGCGTTGCAAGTCACCCGCAATGCGCAATTTCAGATCTTGAAATCCTTTTAATTTCAATGATTTGCACATGCGGATAACGGCCGCACTACTTGTTCCGCTTTTTTTCCCGAGTTCTGTCACCGTCATTGAAACCGTATCTTGCGGATGTTCCAATATATAGTGAGCAATTTTTTTCTCCGAATTCGGTAGCTTCTCCATCATTTCTTTCACAATCAGTAACCCTGAATTCATCAGTATCCCTTTCCTTCTTCAGCTATTTTTCATCATATAAATGACAGGCAACCCAATGGTCATCCTTTACTTCTTGGAAAACTGGATTTTCCGTCACACAGCGGTCATGGGCGGCAGGGCATCTCAAGCGAAACGGACAGCCAGAAGGTGGATTGGAAGGGTCTGGAACGTCACCTTGTAAGATGATCCGTTCTTTTTTCTCAGTCGTCGACAGATTCGGAATTGCTGACAACAAAGCCTTCGTATATGGATGCAGCGGCTCCTTATAAAGATCGTCCGTTTTTGCCAGCTCCATCATTTGTCCTAAATACATGACACCGACCCTATCACTTAAATGCTTGACAACGTTCAAGTCGTGCGAAATAAAAATATACGTGAGTTCAAACTCTTCCTGCAAGTCTATTAATAGATTTAAAATTTGCGATTGCACAGACACATCCAATGCCGAAACGGCTTCATCAAGAATGACCAATTTCGGATGAACGATCAACGCCCGTGCGATACTGATCCGCTGTCGTTGACCACCACTGAATTCATGTGGAAATCTACTTAAATGTTTTTCCGATAAACCGACACGGTCAACCATTTCCTTGGCTTTTTCAATCGCTTCTTTTTTCGAACATAAATCATGCGTCAATAATGGCTCGACCAATAACTCTTGGACCGTCATTCTTGGGTTCAAGGAACTATAAGGGTCTTGGAAAATCAGTTGAAAATCTTTCCGCTTTTTCCGAAATGCCCGTTTTTTAATATCATATAGATTTTCACCATTGAACCAAACTTCTCCTTCTGTCGGTTCCAACAAACGCAAAATCGTTCGACCTGCTGTTGACTTTCCACAGCCACTTTCACCAACAATTGAAAACGTTTCATTTTCTTTAATGGAAAAAGAAATGCCGTCAACTGCCTTAACGTATCCTTGAGTTGTTTTGAAGACTCCCCCTTTGATTGGGAAATGTTTCTTTAAATTTTTCACTTCTAGAACAACTGGCTGATTACTCATTCGGATTTGCCTCCTCATCGTGAAGCCAACACTTGCTCGTTTGATCTGCCCCTACTTGAAATGCTGGTGGCTCTTCGCTGAAACATTTATCGAAAGCAAATGGACAGCGCGTTGCAAACCGACAACCGAGCTCTTGATATTCATCTGGTGTCGGGACATTACCTGGAATGGAATAAAGCTTTTCAGAACGGTCGCCTAATGTTTTAATCGATTTCAGTAATCCTTGCGTATAAGGATGTTGCGGGTTGTCAAACACATTTTTGACCGTAGACTCTTCCACCACTTGACCCGCATACATAACGGCAACCCGGTCACACGTCTCCAAAATAACGCCTAGATCGTGTGTGATCATTAAAATGGACGTGCCATGTTCTTCGGTTAAATCATTCATTAAGTCGAGGATTTGCGCTTGAATGGTGACATCCAGCGCGGTTGTCGGTTCATCGGCAATCAACAGCTTCGGTTCTGTAATCAGCGCCATCGCAATCATTACCCGCTGCCGCATCCCTCCAGATAACTGGTGCGGATAATCGTCCATGATTTTCTCCGGTCGAGAAATACCAACACTCGTCAGCATCGCAATCGCTTTTTCACGCATTTCTTTTTTACTCATTTTGCGGTGATATTTTAACACTTCAATGATTTGGTATTCAATCGTATAAAGCGGATCTAACGCTGTCATCGGCTCTTGGAAAATCATCGCAATGTCTTCACCGCGAACGTCGCGCATTGCCTTTTTGCTTAAGTGATTCAGCACTTTTTCTTCTTCAGTCCGTAAAATAATTTCGCCTTGACCGATCGATAGATTATCCGATAATAGATTCATCACTGCCAAGGAAGTCAAGCTTTTGCCACTGCCTGATTCACCGACAATGCCATACTTCATTTTCCGGTCAATCTTTAGATTAATATTTTTGATGATGTTAAATGATTTTCGTTTCGACTGAAAATCTATGGAAACATCTTTCAATTCCAACAAACTTTCCACGCTAACTCCCCCTTATGGAAAGAACCTTTTCGAACGCTTGTGGTTGTGTGTAGCTCAGCTTACCCATAATGACTTCATGGTCCGCATTGGTAAACTCACGGATTGTATTGGTTTTTCCCTGTAAGAAATGATAGCCGAATACGACAAACGCCGCAGCTTCCTTCACATCGCTAGAAATTCCGAACTCATCGATGGTGGTGACACGCTGCTCTGGTAAATCATCTTGTAAAAATCGGAGAAGCGTTTCGTTATGTCCGCCTCCACCTGAAACAATGACTTCATCAAGTGGTTTATTCGCCGATAAAATGAAATCGTTATAGCTGTTCGCAATGGTTTTCGCCGTCCAAGCCGTCACACTGGCAACGAGGTCATCCGCTGATAGATTCATCGCTTCTGCCCGGTTCATGACACCATCGACATAGGCTTTTCCAAACACTTCACGGCCGGTCGTCTTCGGTGGTTTCCGTGAGAAATAATCATGCTGCATTAATTCATCGACGAACGCGTTATTCACTTGTCCCTTCGCAGCCCACTCACCGTTTTTGTCATAAGTTAATGTTTTCTCCGACAACCGATAAACCACTTCATCGATTACCATATTGCCAGGCCCTGTATCAAACGAAGTCAGCTGCTGGTCATCACCACGGCCAAGATATGTCACATTCCCGATGCCACCGATATTCTGCAAAGCACGTGATTTCTTTTCATCTTTGAAAAATACGTAATCCAAGAAAGATACAAGCGGTGCACCTTGTCCATCTGCTGCCATATCGGCAGTCCGAAAGTCGCCAACGACCGGCAAGCCTGTTCGCTCAGAAATAACCGAAATATCACCGATTTGTAGTGTGCTTTTCGGTTGAAAATCATTCTTTCCTTCATCCGGCAAATGATAGATTGTTTGTCCATGACTGCTAATAAAATCAATATCCTTTAACGAATAATCCGATTGATCGACGAGTTGCAAAACCGCTTCACTGAACTTTTCCGCCAAATAAAAATTCATCGCCGTAATCTCATCCACGCGTGCCGTCTCTTCATCGCATAAAGCCATGATTTTTTGTTTCTCTGCGTTGGTATAAGAAATACTATAGGCATCAAGCACTTCCAGCTCCGTTTCAAAGGCTGTGCCATTGACCCGGCAGAGAACTGCATCAATTCCATCGAGAGAGGTACCTGACATCAAACCGATTCCTAACTTCGACATGTTTTTCATCCTTTATCAAAAAGTTATTGTTTTAACTTCGGATCGAGCAAATCTCGTAAACTATCACCCAATAGATTAAAACAGAAAATTGTAATGATGATTGCGGTTACTGGGAACGCCATCATCCATGGCGCAATTTCCATATAAGAGCGACTCTCATTCAGCATGACGCCCCATGAAGGATCCGGTGGCTGAACACCTAAGCCTAAAAAGCTTAAACCGGCTTCTGTTAAAATAGCACCTGATAAAGCGAGGGTAATTTGTACGATGAACGGCGCCATTACGTTCGGTGCAATATGTTTGACGATAATCTTCGTATTGCTGACTCCAACCGCTTCCGCATTGGTAATGTATTCATTTTCCTTAACGGTCAACACTGCTGAACGGATCAAACGGGTGAAAACCGGCGTAAACACAATACCAATCGCAATCATCGTGTTCGTCAAACTCGGTCCTAAAACCGCGACAATCGTCAAGGCTAAAAGAATATCCGGAAAAGCGAAAAAGATATCCATGATTCGCATGATGAACTGGTCGATTTTCCCTTGAAAGAAACCAGCCAACAAACCGAATAACAAGCCAAAAAATGCTCCGATTCCAACGGCGATCAAGCCGACTTGCAAGGAAACTTGCGCACCATAAACGACACGGGAAAAAATGTCGCGACCAAATTCATCGGTACCGAAAAAAAACTGGGAACTCGGCCCTTCCATCGTATGAAGCGTGTGCATTTTATCCGGCGCATAAGGCGCGATGATCGGCGCGAAAATAGCCAACAAGACAACAAGCAAAACACCGATCAGACCGACGAGCCCCACTTTGTCTTCTATTATTTTTCGTGTAAAATCTCTCATTCGAATCCCACTTTCTTAAGACTCATCCATGCTAGACTATTTGTACGATATTCTCGGATCTAAATAAGAATAGAGTAAGTCAACGAGCAAATTAATCAGGACAAAAACAAAAGCAATAAATAAAATAGCCCCTTGCACGACGGTAAAGTCACGTTGGTTAATACCGGTTAACACCATTTGGCCTAATCCCGGTAAAGAGAAAATCTGTTCAATGATGACCGTACCACCGAGTAAAACGCCAATTTGCATCCCGATAATCGTTAAAATCGGAATCAGCGCATTTTTAAAAGCATGATTGAAAATGACCACTCGCTCCCTCACACCCTTAGCGCGTACAGTACGAATGAAATCTTGCCGCAATATTTCCAAAATGGACGATCTAGTCATCCGCATGACTGCTCCAGCCATTCCTGTTCCAAGCACAAAGGCAGGTAAGAAAAGGAATTGTAGATTCTTTACTGGATCTTCGAAAAAACCGACATATCCGACTGGCGGGCTGTAATTGAAGCTAAGTGATAGAACTAAGATTAAGATTGTTGCCAACGCAAAGTTTGGAACGGATACTCCTAATAAGGAAATGATCCGAACGGAGAAGTCCGTTTTTGTATTCCGTTTCACCCCAGCAATAATGCCGAGTGGAATAGCAATAATCCATGAAATGAAGGCTGCTAAAATGGTCAATTCAAACGTGATCGCAAAGCGGCTTAAAATTTCCGGCAGAATTTCTGCCCCGGTCCGCATCGATACACCGAAATCCCCGACAAGCACACCGGACATCCATGTAAAATATTGCTCATACAACGGCATATTAAGACCAAATTTATTACGTAGTGCTGCTAATGATTCTTCTGTAGCGCTTGTACCGAGAATTGTTTGTGCGACATCTCCCGGGATGACTCGAAGCGTAAAGAAAATAACGACCGAGACACCAAACAACACTGGAATAATCATGAGAAGCCTTCTAATTATATATGCGTACATGAATCTCACCCTTAAGTAGAAAGATGAGGCTGCTTATCAATAAGCAGCCTCTCATTCTTTTTTAACCCGGAGCAACCAACATTGTATAAACCTAATCGAGTTGCTCGGTCAATTGAATAATGAACTTATTTCTTCGTTGTTTCTACAATATATTCAGCATTGTGCGGGTATGGTTGATAGTTTTCAACAGAGTCCCGAACAGCCACATAGTTTTTCGGAGAAACTAAGAATAAGTTTGGAGACTGTTCCAATAGATGATTTTGTGCTTCTACATAAATTTCTTGACGTTTCTCATCATCAATCGTTGTTTTACCATTTGTAACGATTTCATCGTACTCTTCATCTGCATAACCCCATACGTTTGCAGAACCTTCAGAATTAAAGAAGTAGTTCATTGCACGGTCTGGGTCACTTCCGGAACCGTTTCTTCCGACAAGAACGTCAGCAGAAGTATTTGACCAAATGTCGATATACTCGCCCCATTCAACTTGTTTAATGGATGCATCAACACCGATTTCTGCCCACTGTTGCTGTAGAATCTGAGCCGTATCAATCATGTCAGCATACGTAGAAGCTGCAGTGATTTCAATTTCAAAGCCGTTACCATAGCCCGCTTCTTCCAATAACTGACGTGCTTGATCAAGATCATTTGAATAAAGATCATGTTCTTTCACATCGATCGACCAGTTCCCCATAGATGGTGCAATCGGACCACTGACTGTCGCCTGGCCATTCCATACGATATCCGCAATCGCTTCACGGTTCGTCGCAAGACTTAGTGCTTGGCGGACCTTTTGATTACTTAAGATTTCGTGGTTCATATCAAAACCAACATAGCTATATTCCAATGTTTGAAAATCCATCACATTGACGTTTTCTTCGTTTTCCAAAAGCTCAGCCGATTGTGCGGTAACAGTAGTCATATCGACTTCACCCGTACGCACCGCTGATAATCTAGAAGCTTCTTCAACCATTGTGTAATATTCCAGTTTGTCTACTGCTGGCTGTCCTTCAACATAATAATCTTCGTTTTTGGATAGCGTTACACGGTTATCTGGAACCCATTCTTCCAATTTGAATGGTCCTGTTCCTACTGCAACCTGCTGCAAGTCACCATTTTCTTCAACAACTGCTTGATTGACGATCGCTGCACTAGAGTTTGTCAGATTCGTTAACAGTGTTGCATCCGGACTTGCTAAGTGGAACGTAACTTCGTAAGTGTCCGTTGCTTCCATGCTATCGATCGAACCAAGATAAGAAGCAATATGTGAACCCGTTTCTTCATCTAAAATACGCTCAAAACTATAAATGACATCTTCTGCTGTCACTTCGTCTCCATTATGGAAAGTGACACCTTCTCTTAATTGGAAAACAAGTGTCGTATCGTCTTTCCAGTCCCACTCTTTCGCAAGATCTGAAGTAATTTCCATGTTTTCATCGAAACGCACTAACGTACTGTAAATTTTTGAATAAACACGAACGGATGAATGTGCTGGTGTAATATGTGGATCAAGTCCTGCCGGTTCTTGATCGTTCGCAATTTTCAACACTTGCTCGCCAGACGATTCTTCTTCATTGCCTTCTTCCGTTTCTGTATTTGTATCTTCCGTTTTCTCCGTATCTGTTTCACCGGACGCTCCTTCATCATCGCTTCCTCCACAAGCCACAAGCAACATCATGAATGTAATCGCAAACAAAGCCAAAAGAATTTTTTTGTTTTTCAAGAGTTTCTACCTCCTAGTATTTTTGAATCGAATCCACTACTTTTTGATGTACCTGTAAGCGATAAGGATTAATGTTCTTTGGTGTCGATTCATTCAAGCGGTTCGTTAAAATAATCCCCGTCAGCTCATTGGTTCGGTCAAGCCAAATCGATGTTCCTGTAAATCCTGTATGACCAACTCCAGTCGGAAATGGTTCACCCGAATGCCAACCGAGTCCTCTTTGTTCGATTAACGAGCAAAGCGATCGGTCGACTAACTCTTGCTCAATAAAGACGGTTCCTTTATGTAGTCCCCCTTTTCTATATAAATCTAGTATTTTTTGTAAATCATCTATACTTCCAAATAACCCTGCATGGCCTGCTTGACCACCGAAAAAATAATGAGCATTGCCATCATTCACTTCGCCTTTCATGGCTTGATCGAAATCTCTCCAACCATCGAAGGAAGTATTGCGTTCGGAACACATTTTTCTCTCTGTCTGGTTCCCGAACTCTGTCTGTATAACGGTCTTGTCATTCGTTACAGGCCCGTAGGTTAATGTCCGAAGTTCTAAAGGTTTTACGATTTCGCTATTCACAAAATCATTTAGACGCATATCTGTAATTGCTTGGATTACTTCACCCAATAACATGAAATTCAAGTCACTATAAACCGTTTTTTTCTCTTGATTATGTGTGAGTTCCATTTGGGTTAAAGCTTCCAAAAAATCTCTCGTTTGTAGACTATAAAATGGATACCATGCCCTCAAACCGGATGAGTGTGTTAATAGTTCTTCGATTGTAATGTGGCCGATTTCCTTTGCGAGTGACTTCGGTAGTGATACATGCTCAGCTAATGTTGATTCGAGTGATAGCTTTTTCTCTGTGATTAATCTGAGAATACCTGTCGTCGTGATGATTTTTGTCAGACTCGCCAAATCAAAAATCAATGGATCGGTCGGTTCATTGATCCACCTGCCATCCGAGTAAGACAGCCGGACCATTTCGTGATTAGCCTGCTTGAATAAGAGATCGACTGTATTAAAATAGTTTTCTGTTAGATAAGAATCTGTGATGGTCTGGACTTCTTTTTGTAATTCCATCATTATCACCTACTGTTTCAGCAATTGTTGAATCGCTTCTTTGACGAATCCATTCGACGCCTTCAATGCAAGTTTTACAGATTCATAAGTTTGATTTGTCATGATCATGACGATTGCCGGCTTCACTTGAAATTCTGTTTCTTGTAAAACAGCTTCCGCTTCTTCGTACCGAACATCAGCGGCTTCTGCCACAATCGATTTTGCGCGCTCGCGAAGTTTATGATTAGACGCCTTGACATCGACCATGTAATTTTTATAAGCCTTCCCCACCTTGACCATGGAAATGGTTGAAATCATGTTCAATACCATTTTGTGAGCGGTAGCCGCTTTTAACCGAGTCGATCCTGTCAAAATCTCCGGCCCTGTTTCTACTTCAATAGAGTAATCGGCATATTGACTGATTTCACTCTTTTGATTACTCGCGAGACTGACCGCTGTCGCTCCAATTTCCTTGGCGAATTTCAGCGCGCCGATCACATAAGGCGTGCGGCCACTTGCCGCAATACCGATCACGACATCGTTTTCAGTCAAGTTTCTTTGAGATAAATCATTCCTGCCATTCACTTCTTGATCCTCAGCACCCTCTACAGCTACGAGAAACGCTTGCTGACCGCCAGCCATGACCGCTTGTACTTGTTCCGGCGGAGTACTGAATGTCGGCGGGCATTCAACCGAATCTAAAATCCCAATCCGTCCACTCGTTCCGGCACCAATGTAAAATAACCTCCCTCCGTTTTGAAAACTTTCGCAAACTTTTTCAATCACTTGCTCGATTGAAGGTAGCTCCTTGGCAACCGCATCAGCAACCAAACGATCCTCTTCATTTATCAGCTGAAGAATTTCACGGACCGGCATCTGATCGAGTTGCAAAGATTTTTGGTTTTGTCTTTCTGTCGTAAGCTTCGTTAGCATATCCATGTTCATACCTTCCTACTTAATATGAAAGCCTTTTCAAAAGTGGTTTTAAAAAAAGACTTACACTTAAGCTAAGTACTATATATTCATTGTATAAAATAAAATATCAAATTTCAACAATATTTTGTGAAATTTATTTTTATTTAGCAGTTGATTGTTAAAATTCTGAAAGGAATTACTTATAGTATGGGGCATATACCTACATCATCCGGGGTGGTTCCTCTGAGATTTGATTGGGCGCATATAAATGAAAAGTGGGAGCATATTTTCTGCCGGCGGGCTCATATATCGCCTGGTCGGTCGCATATGTGTAGAAAACGGGGCATAACACGCCAGGATAGGTCCATATTTCCTGGGATTGGGCGCATATATATCTACATCATCCAGATCGGTTCCTCCGAGATTTGATTGGGCACATATAAATGAAAAGTGGGCGCATATTTTCTGCTCGCGGGCTCATATCTCGCTTGGCCGGGCGCATATATGTAGAAGACGGGGGCATAACACGTCAGGATAGGCCCATATTTCCTGAGGTTGGGCGCATATATCTACATCATTCAGATTGGTTCCTCCAGGATCTGTTGGGCACATATAAATGAAAAGTGGGCGCATATATCCTGCTCGCGGGCTCATATCTCGTCTGATCGGTAGCATATGTGTGGAAACCGGGTACATATTGCGACATATAGGGGGCATATTTTCAAAAGATGGTCGCATATACGGCCGATAAAATCATCTTACTTCAGCGCCAACAGCAAAAAATCACTCCAGCAACAAAATTAACTGGAGTGAAATTCTATTTCATTATGTCGTTTCACTTTTTTCCCGATGGAACCATCATAACTCTATGTGATTCTTTAATTTCTCATCCAATTCAATCCGCGGATTTTCTTCCAATAACATCACAACGAACTTTTCTTCATGATCTGGAGAAATTAACGCGACCTTATAATGTCCATATAAAATTTCCATCCGATTTATCGATAAGGCCGGTGCTGAAAATGGGTTTTTTGTTTTACTTAACTTTTTAATTTCGCCGATTGGCACGGTTGTTTTAAACGGTCCTGAACGTATAACGATCTTTCCGTCCTCTACTAAATAACCCGTTCCAAACCAAATCCATAACAAAAATCCAATCAGTAATACGTTAATGATGATGCCGATCAAACTATCATACGCGATTAGCTGAAAGCCACTAGGTTCGCCACCTACAAAATAAACGCCGACTAAAAATAAAATAATTCCCCAGAATATCAAGAAAAAAAGCAAATCTTTTTTGGACGGAAAATACATCGGCAAACCTCTTCTCGAAATTTTTATAAGGAACCATGCCAGTCACGTGAACTGACATGGCTTCAACTAACGCTCATTAAATAATTCCAAAACTATTCAACGTAAGCAATAACGTAATCGCAAATATAATCCATCCGACAATATTTAGCCATGTTCGGTTTGTATTTTCGCCGAGCATTCGACTGTTGTTCATGACGAACATCAAGAATAGAACGATAATCGGCAAAATGAGTCCGTTCGCATATTGAGAGAATACGATGAGCTGAATTGGACTATAGCCCATACTAGCAAACACGACACCTGTAATTAATATGAACAACCATATGGCACGGAATTTATAGGATTTTAGGTTTTGTTTCCAACCGAGTACCCCCGTTGTCGCGTATGCTGCAGCAAGTGGCGCCGTCATCGCTGAAGTGATTCCTGCTGCAAAAATACCAATTCCGAAGACATATTTTGCCCACGTACCTAGTAGTGGCTCCAATTGGTCCGCCATATCAATCGGATTCTCGATATTTGTTCCAAGCGGAAAAGCTACCGCTGCCGTCACGATGATCGAAACGGTAACAACCATGACGATGACCATTGAAAAAATAATATCAAAACGGCTATCGCCTAAACGCTCTTTTCCTTCATACCGTTCTTGCACCGTTGCCGATTGTAAGAAAAGCGTATAAGGTACAATCGTTGTCCCGATTAAAGAGATCACTAAAATTGCTGCCCCATCGGGAATTTCAGGAGCAAACCCACCAAAAATCTCGCCGATATCCGGTTTGATGACAATTGCCGTGAGAATAAAACTAAAACTCATAACGGCTATTAATACAATAAAGACACGCTCAATCATCTGATAATTTCCAAACCATAAAAGCAATGCAGCAATCACACCAATAATAATCGACCAGTAGGCAACAGGCGTGTCCGTCAGTGCAGCCACACCAATGGCTCCACCGGTAATGTTACCCGCTTCGTATGCCGCATTCCCGACGAAAATCGCTGAAATAATCAACAGGATTGTACCCGTTTTCAAAATCGGATTCTGAAATTGATTTCGAAACGCCGCACCCAAATCCATCCGAGACACAACCCCTAAACGAGTCGTCATCTCTTGCAGAAACATCGTCGCCAAGACGGAGAAGACGAGCGCCCAAATGAGTATGTAACCAAATTCCGCACCAACAGATGAGGCCGTCGTCACCGTTCCCGGCCCGACAATCGCTGCTGCGACAATCGTTCCTGGTCCAATTCGTTTAATCCGTTCGACCAACCCTTTCCGAGCCATAAAAATCTCCCTTTCAATCTTTTTTGACTCAAGTATACATTTTTTTCTGATTATTGACAAAGCTCGAGGATATAAAAAAAGCCTCAACAGCAATTTCTGGCTATTGAAGCTTTTTGAACAATGCATTATTTTTCATCAATAAAGTATTGTGCACCGTTTGCCACACGTTCTTGTGGACTCAGTCGGTGTCCATCTTGGTCTTCGATTCGGATTTCACCTTGCAAATGCTCACTGAATGCTTCTTGATCATAAGTCATGAGTGCATCTCTCACCCGTGCACCCATAAACACTTCAACTTCTTTTCCATTGACATAAACATTCACTGTACCATCTAAACCTTCTAGTTCACTCATGCAATCACCTCGTTATTTTCTGCCTCGAATTTTGTTATATAATTTCTTAGCTACAAATACACGAAATAACATTCGAAAAATCCACCGCATCAGGGACACACCTTTTTTGCTGTTTTAGAATACTATTCCCCGAACACCGTTTTTTCAATCATCATGAACATAGAAGCGCACCGGTTTATAACTTTCCATGCGTAAATTTTTGAGTCAACTTGAAATAGATATAAGATGCAATGACTACACCGAAAATGGCAATGCCCCAGCTGAGAATCCAATGCAGTGTAGCATGATCGATCATATCCAAAATCCAATTGCCGAAAAAGTAAATAATGATGACACCAACCGCGACAGCTGTCACAAGACTAATAATGAAACCAATCCATTCGCGGAATTTTAGCCTTTTTAGATCTTTCCACATTAGCAGTAATGTGCCCATTAGCAACAATACAAATGAGATGATTTCCCCCATAACGCTCCTCCTCTATTGTTCGAGACATGACAAACAAATTCGAACGGCTTCTTGTAAATCCGCTTGAGACCAACTTGGAATCCGCCCATGTTCGACAGCTAATTGGTGTGAAGCCGGGATATGAATAAACCCTGCTGGCGCTTGTTGTTTATTTTGTTGAAAGTAATAAAGCGCTCTGTACATGACATGATTACATAAATAAGTTCCAGCTGAATTAGATATTTTCGCGGGATACCCCGCTTTATGCAAGCAGTCGACCATTTGCTGAATCGGTAATGTTGAAAAAATGCCATCGGGTCCTTCCGTATGTATTCGCTCGCCCCGCGGCTTGTTCCCTGCATTATCTGGTTGATCGGACTCATTACAATTAATCGCAATCCGCTCAAGCGTTAGTTGGTTTCTTCCACCTGCAAGACCTAAAGATACAACAGCATCTGGCCCCACTTCATCCATCAATTCGATCATCGCATTGCCACTTTTTTCATAATCAACCGGCAAATTTTTGCCGATCACCTGGTACCCAGCTATTTCTATTCCATGAAGATTTTCAACAATATTCATCGTCGGGTTTTCACTGAAATTCAAAAACGGTTCAAAACCGGTTAGCAATAACTTTTTCATTTGCCTCGCTCCCTTTTCTGTCATTTTAACACATCGGAGATATGATAAAATGAAGAAAATAACTGAATGTTTAAAGGAGTCATTCCATGATCCCGATTCAAAAAATTACGTTACATAAATTACGTATGCAGATGAAAAATCCGTTTCAAACGAGTTTTGGTACGCTCCAGAATAAAGAACTTTTTATCATTGAAATCGAGGACGGTGAGGGTAACCGTGGTTACGGCGAATCCGTCGCCTTCACAGAGCCTTGGTATACCGAGGAAACCGTCGCAACGACAGAGCATATGCTCATTGATTTTTTAATCCCGTTATTGACGGAAAAACCAATCGATCATCCGAGTGAAGTAACCGAACGCTTTGCAGTCATCCGACGGAATAACATGGCGAAAGCATCCATTGAAGGCGCGGTGTGGGACCTTTATGCCAAAAGAAAAAACATTTCGTTGAGTGAAGCGCTCGGAGGTAGTCAAGAAACGATTGATGTCGGGATTAGTCTCGGTATTGCACCTACGACCGATGAATTGCTCGATCGCGTCCAAGAAAAATTAGATGCCGGCTATAAGCGGATAAAACTAAAAATCAAGCCCGGCTTTGACATCGAGCCACTGACCGAGGTGCGTAAGAAATTTCCGGATGTACAATTGATGGTTGATGCCAATTCTGCCTACACCCTAGAAGATATGGCACATTTGAAGCAATTGGATACGCTCGATTTGATGATGATTGAACAACCACTCGGTCATGATGATATTGTCGATCACGCTATGTTGCAACAAGCGATCGAAACACCGATCTGTTTAGATGAAAGTATCAACTCATTTGAAGACGCTCGGAAAGCTGTCGAGCTCGGAAGCTGCCAAGTCATCAACATCAAAATCGGACGCGTCGGCGGACTGACCGAAGCCAAACGCATTCACGACTACTGTGCCGAGAAAGGAGTAGATGTTTGGTGTGGCGGCATGCTTGAAGCAGGCGTTGGACGGGCGCACAACATCGCACTCACAAGCCTGCCGAACTTTACCGTACCCGGTGACACCGCAGCCCCCGCACTTTATTGGGAGCAAGACATTATTACACCGGAAGTAACCGTCCAAAACGGCGAAATCACTGTGCCAACGGGTGCAGGAATTGGATTTGACATCGATTATGAGGCGATGGAGAAATTTACGATTGATCAGAAGGTGTTTGAATTTTGATTCGGCTTTGATGAACGTGTTTAGTGCTAAGCGGTCAAAAGAGTTTGTTTAACGTTCAAAGAATGTGCGGGATCGTTTAAATGAGGGCGCTCAACGTTCAAATCATGCGCGGGATCGTTTAAATGAGGGCGCTCAACGTTCAAATCATGCGCGGGATCGTTCAAATGAGAGCGCTAAACGTTCAAATCATGCGCGGGATCGTTCAAACGAGAGCGCTCAACGTTCAAATCATGCGCGGAATCGTTCAAATGAGAGCGCTCAACGTTCAAATCATGCGCGGGATCGTTCAAATGAGAGCGCTCAACGTTCAAATCATGCGCGGGATCGTTCAAACGAGAGCGCTCAACGTTCAAAAAATGCGCGAGACCGTTCAAACAAAAGTGCTCAACCGTTCAAAAGATAAACACGACCGTTCAAACGGTGTGGATAACCGTTCAAAGTACGCAAGTGAACG
>NZ_VMHF01000004.1:47841-92903 GCF_007559355.1 Allobacillus sp. SKP2-8
TTCAAAGAATTACCTTAACCGCTCAAACCAACACAATAAACCCAAAAAAAACGCGCTCTTCATTCAATTTCTGAAGAGCGCGCCACCTGATATTATTCTTCTCTCGTCGCATCCATCGCTTTAATGATACTGTTACGGAATCCGTTTTCTTCCAACGCTGCAATGGCTTTAATTGTCGTGCCTTTCGGTGTACATACTTGGTCCTTCAGTTCTCCTGGATGAATGTCGGTGTCGCGCACCATTTTCGCAGCTCCCAGAACGGCTTGACTGGCCAAGCGATACGCCTGCCGACGCGGAATTCCTTGTTTCACCGCGCCATCTGCCATCGCTTCAATCATGACATAAACATATGCTGGCGATGAACCGGATACTGCAGGAATCGCGTCCATTTGCTTTTCTTCCATCACTTCCACTTGGGAGAAAGCTTCAAAAATTTTAATGACTTCACCTTGTTCTTCATCTGATACGAGTTCGTTTGGGCTAATGACGGTCATGCCCTCTCCGACAAATGAAGGTGTATTCGGCATGCTGCGCACAACTTTTGTTTGCTCCCCGAATACGTCGGTAATGTCTTTAATTGAAACACCTGGTGCAATGGTAATAATGATCGCACCCTTCTTTAAATGCCCTTTTACTTCTTCAATCACTTCTGGATAAACATACGGCTTTACTGCAAAAAATAAAAAATCACTTTCTGAAGCGACCTTCTTATTATCTTTAAACATTTCAATCCCGTATCGCTCTTCCATCCAATTGATTGTGCGGGTCGTCAATGCCGATGCAAAAATTTGATCCTTATTGACCATTCGTGATTCCAACATCCCACCAATCATGGCCTGGGCCATTTTTCCACTGCCGATAAAACCGATATTTTTATCCATTAACATTCACCTCGTCCTCGTACGAATTGTTTCATTTAATTTTAGTAGATAGAAACTTGAAAGTACAGGGTTATACTAGGCGGCATTCAAACAAATACGTTAAAATAAATACAAGTAACGACGGAGGAGAATACATATGACTGAGCTTCGGTTAGAAAATCTGTCAAAATCCTATGATGGAAAAAACGTTGTGGTCAATAACATTAATTTACATATACACAATAAAGAGTTCATCGTTCTCGTAGGTCCATCCGGGTGCGGCAAATCAACGACATTACGAATGATTGCCGGACTGGAAGATCCTTCATCAGGGAATATTTATATCGATGAAAAAAGAATGAATGATCTCTCACCAAAAGACCGCGATATCGCGATGGTTTTTCAACACTATGCCTTATATCCACACATGACTGTTTATGGGAACATGGCGTTTGGATTAAAGCTCCGAAAGTTTTCGAAAAAAGAGATCGATGAGCGCGTTAAACATGCTGCGAAAATTCTCGACTTGGAAACGTGTCTGAACCGCAAGCCGGGATCTTTATCCGGCGGTCAGCGTCAACGCGTCGCTTTAGGAAGAGCGATTGTTCGTGATGCAAAAGTATTTTTGATGGATGAGCCGCTCTCCAATTTGGATGCGAAATTACGTGTTCAAATGCGTGCAGAAATTCAAAAAATCCATCAAGAGCTCCAGACAACAACGATTTACGTAACACACGACCAGGTTGAAGCAATGACAATGGCCACCCGATTAGTCGTGATGCATCAGGGTGAAATTCAACAAATCGGTGCTCCGAAAGAAATCTTTGACAATCCGAAAAACACATTTGTCGCAGGATTCATCGGTTCACCTTCTATGAATCTCATAAACGGGACAATTGTAGACGGTCACTTTATCGTCGGTCAATCAAAATTTCTGCTCCCTGAACCTCACTTTCAAACCTTGAAGGAACGTGGCTACGAAAATAAACCTATCATTTTGGGTGTCCGACCTGAAAACATCAGTGAAATTCCAGATGACAACTATGCAACGTTCGAAGCAACCGTTCGAGTCGTCGAATTAATGGGATCGGAAAGTTATGTATATACGACAATTGACGGGCAAGAATTGGTGGCACGTGTTGATTCCAATACAAATTACAAAGCAGGAGATACGATGAAATTAACTTTCGACTTGGACCACATTCATTTTTTTGATTACGAAACCGGAGAAAGAGTTTCATAGATTGCTAATTTAAAAAACTCCAGATTAGTCACTGCTGCAACTAACCTGGAGTTTTCCTATTCATCCTCTATTCCTTGTGTGAAAAATCCCCATTGATTCTTTCCTTTTTCCTTCGATTGATATAAGGCTGCATCCGCTTTTCGAAATAGTGATGATGCATTTTTTCCGTGGTCTGGAGACAGCGAAATACCAATACTCGCAGACACGTTCAACTGACGCAACATTTCATGGTCCCCAAAAACTTCTTCAAGAGATTTCAAGATTCGGTTTGCTGTCTCGATCGCTTCTTCACGACTGCTATCCTTGATGATTACAACAAATTCATCGCCGCCATACCGATAAGCAGTAGCCTGTTCAGGTATATTTTCTTCAATCGCAAATGCAACTTTTTTGAGTAACCGGTCACCAGCCTCATGACCGAGCAAATCATTTACCGATTTAAAATAATCCAAATCAATCATTAAAAAAGCATAATTTGTACGTTTCGCAAGTGATTGGTTGAGCACTTCCTCAAATGCCGTGCGATTTTTCAATTTCGTTAAACCATCATGGAAAGCGAGATGCATCGGAATCGACACCCACCGAGAAATAAGCGCCGCAACCAATATAGCAATGACGATAATCGCCGTCATTTGCAACAGAAATTTATTTCGCTGGGAAGCTAATACGGATGTCAGCATATCTCGATTCATGACCAACTCGATCACTTTCTTCTCCGATGTACCTGAATCGTACTCCGATTGGTAAGGAATATATCGATAAGTGAATCCGTCTTTCTTCATTTCCTGATCCGTGTTGGAAGCCAACGCTCGTGAAAAAAATTCCTTTCGCTCTCCGCTCAACTCAGCTTCTTCCCGTGCCATTCCATAGGCCAGTCCCCATATATTCAGTATTCGTACCGATTCGACCGACACAAATTTTTGTGTCAATTGATCTTCATACTCCAAAAAATTAAACGTATGAAAAACCTCTTCATTACCTAGATCATTCCCGAGCTCGATCACATACTTACCATCTGGAGTCCCCATGTAACTGTATTTCTTTATTTTCCCGGTTTTCTGTTCAACTTCCATTCCATCATGATGGAAAATTCCATTCATCCGGTACTGATCCAGTAATACAGCTAGCTTTGAACAACAATCATCAAAATCCATTCCGATATCATCGGCAAAACTACTATGTGTGATTTCATTTTCCTGATTGATGATATAGATATCCATTCCTATTTCTTTTTTCAACTCAGCAAAATTCCATGTATCGAAATCAGGATTACGTTGATATTTCTCAACGAACCGTTCAGATATATTTTCCATCTGTTCAGCGATCTCCTGATCAAGAAAATAATATGCTTTTTCCGTCGTTTCCAATGATTGAGTCACCATATCTTCAATATGCTGCATCTTCTCTTCGTGATCTTGTGTCGTTTGTTTCTTCAATTCATTGAAATTCACGAAAGCAATCGTTCCAGCGATCATGACAGCGAAAACAATCATCGTCAAAAATAATTTAATTCGAAATTTCTTATACATCCTGCTTCTCCCCAGCTTATGTACGATTTATTATGAACCATTCCATATCGTAGCATAAAAAACAGAAAAAAAGTTCAATTAGATTCTGATTCGGTGCATATATTTTCAATTTGTTCACATAAACTTCTAGATTGGTATCATATAATCGGAGGTTGGGTTCATAAATTCATAACTTGGGTGCAAATATTCATTGCATGGGCGCATATTTCATGTGACACGGAGCATATATTTTGGTTTGGCATATATTTTTGAGGCTAGTCTATGTATACCGGGGGCGGGAGCATATATTTTGAGATTGGTCGTATATATTTCAAATATGGGTGCATATATCCCTCGAATGGGTTCATATCACCAAAACTCGGGCACATATCTCATCCTGTTGGCACATATTTTTCAAATTAGGGTACATATCCGAAGCAATAACTTCACATTAAGCGATGAATTCACGTGGGATCTGTTTCGAAGGCTCCGAAAACAATTCTCTGCCTAAGGGAGCATATATTTTGAGATTGGGTACATATATTTCAAGAATGGGCGCATATGTCCCATCAATGGGACCATATAAACAAAACTCGGGCACATTTCTCATCTACTTGGCTCATATTTTTCTAATTAGGGTGCATTTCCGAAGCAACAACTTCACATTAAGCGACGAATTCACGTGGGATTGTTTCCAAAGGCTCCGAAAACAATTCTCCGCCTAAGGGAGCATATATTTTGAGACTGGGTACATATATTTCAAGAATGGGCGCATATGTCCTATAAATGGGACCATATAAACAAAACTCTGGCACATTTCTCGTCTACTTGGCTCATATTTTTCAAATAAGGGTCCATATCCAAGCCCTCTCCCGCAAAAAAGAACCCACCTTTAAACAGGCGAGATAAAAAGCTGCAGGCAACTAGAAATCGACCCAAATTTCATTAAATGGTGTGCATTGTCGATAATGACAACCAACCGTTTCTTATCCTTACTCAGTTCATTGACGTTATAACCATGAATTAGGTAGAAAAAATAAAACCCACCAGATTCCTGGTGAGTTTGTGGGTTAAAATTGAATCTCTCTGACTTTTTCCAGAAGTGGTTCGTCCCAATACTGTGCATACTGACTCGCATATTGATAGGCTTCGTATTCAGCTTGGCCAATCTCAGGGGTGATTTTCCCGCCCCTCTGAACATCGGCTAGAATGCCCATCACGACGATGACTTGCTCATTTTCTTGAATGGCTTGTTTGATTGATTGGTTCAATTCTTTCTCTGGCTTTTCGGCCTTGTAATCATACAGCACTTTGTGATACATCATTTCAGTTGTTTGTTCTGGAAACGCATCAAACAACTTTTCTGCTCGGTCAAATTTTCCGAGTTCGATCAGTAACGGAATCAAATCATAACGAACGCCAAGATTATCATTTTCGTTTAAATACATGATCCGCTCAAAGTACTCCCTTGCTTTTTCCTTCTTATTTACTTCTATCAAATATTTCGCATACGCATATAAAGCTCGCATATAAGGTCTTGTTTCAACCATCATCCAATACGAGCCTGCATTTTCCTTCTCGAATTCATCATCGAATTTCTCTTCTCCGATTTTCACCGCATCTGTCAAATAGCGTTCTCTCTCATCAGGTGGAAGGTGAAATGAATAGAGAATGAGTGCATCGACATAATCAGGTTTGAGGGTCAATACTTGTTCAAGCATCGCTTTTTGCTCTTGGGATTGTGCGTGGACCGCTTCCTCAAACAATTTTTCGGCTTCGGATTTGTCGGGAATCATCCCTTCGCCGCCCGTTTCATTCCATTTCTGAATAAACTGTTCGAACTCTTCCTCGCTTTCAAAAGTTTGCTCGTTCATCGCCCGAAACATATCTTCCGTGGGACTGGAAAAATCCGCTGCTGGAGATTGTCGGGTAATAATCGGCGATCCCATTTCCATTTTATCATCAAAATATTCCTCGATTTGTTTTTTCCGATTACTGATCGACCCAGTTGTTGTTTGATATTTTTCGGCTAAAAATTTGAGTGTCACCTTTTTATAATCCTCTGGATAAAGGTCTACCCGGTAAACATATTCAAAAGCCGCAATTATTGGTTCTGGTTTATTGATTTGAATATAATTAACACGTGCCATATTTTCCCACTCAGCAATCATTTCATCAATGACATCTTCATTTCCAGGTTTCTGAAGCTGACGAATCCCTTGCGAAACTTCCTCTTCTTCCGGAAGCAAGGAAAATGAACCAATCATATCTTCAGTCGCTTCTTCCATCATTTCATCTAAATGATCAATTGCCGGAAAGATATAATCAGTTGTTCGTAAAAATTCATCAATACTTTGTCCTTCTTCATCTGCCGCATACGAAATCAATTGTTTCAAAAGATCCATTTCTTCATCGATGATCTCTATTAGTTCATGCGGAAAAATTTGATATGGACCACACTGTACAGGGAGTCCAAAAACACAGTCTATCTCCGGGTCGTCTGTATGGAATCCTAAAAGAAGCGACGTTTCTTCTTCGGTGAACACATTTTTCGCACGCGCGATACCATTTTCCATTTCAAGAATTTCAAAAAATGACGACTCAACCTTATGCCATTCATCCATACTTCGGATGACGGATTCCCGTCGTTCTTTTTTCTTCTGGTGCGCGATAACGTGATCAAGATAAGATTTGCTTTCTCCCTTTTCCTCATTTCGTAACGCGTTCAATAACTTAGAAACTTGATATACAAAATCAAGGTCATTGTCTTCAAGATCCACAAACCGAGTCGGCAATAAATGAGTATAGTTCTCTGTAATTTCGAAAATCATTCGTTGAAACGCTTGGATGGTTTCTTCAAACATCCCTTGAGATACCATCCCTGCCACTTGTTGAACTTTATTCAAGCAACACTTTTTATACTTTTTTCCACTTCCACACGGACACGGGTCATTTCTTCCAATCATACTTAGTCACCTCGTTCAAGTTCATTTGCTTTCAGTATATGGCATCTTGTATAATCAGTAAACAAAGGCTTCGAGGAGGTTTATTTATGAAAATCCATTTTCTAATTGGCATTTGGCTTGGTTTTTTCATCTCATTTTTAATATCTGGTTGGTATGATGGTGAGTTTAATTGGACTTTCCTAATTGCTTCATTAATCGGTGGTACGCTAGCTCACTTTTTACTGATCGTTCCACTTTCACGAAAATATCCTCAAAAATAATTTAAAACAACATGACGAGAAGTGGTACGCTCACGACAATCGCAATCACGCGAATCGTATGAACCATGATCACGACAGGCATTTGAGCTCTGAACTCCTCCGAAATTATCGTCACTTCACTCATTCCAGCCGGCGCTGAACTGCAAAATGACGTCACGATATCAAATTGAAAAACACGATGCAGAACCCACGTTAAGATAACGGCAAGAATTAAATGGGCAATCGGCGCCAACAGTGCAACCTTCCAAACGGATTGAATCGCCTGAAATGTTTCTGTCGTAAATGCGAGGCCGATACTCCCTCCGATGATACTTTGCATGACTTTTTTTGCACGGAAACTAAAGGTCGGTAAATTTTTTCGGACAAATTGATAGCCACCGACCGCAAATAAGGATCCGAGCAACGTCCCAAGAGGAATCCCTGAATAAAATCCAATCGTACCGCCGGTAAAAGCCAATACGGCTACAAAAATCCACTTATCCATTGAGATCCCCCTCTCTCTTTCTCAATCGCATTGCTTGTTTCAATAAAATTGGAAACAGACTCATAATGACGACAACGCGCACAAGATGAACGAGTACAACAGTCGGTGCATCCAAGTCCAATTCCTGCGCTAATGTCGCAACTTCCACAATGGCACCAGGCGATGCCGCGAGCGTTGCCAGAACAGGATTAGTGCCCGTCATCCAACCGAGCGTCGCACCTGCCACACCTGTAAAAATAACCACGATGACCACGACGACAGCCAAGCTTTTCCCGAGCGTGATTAATTGTTGTTTATTAATTTTAATCAACGACAACCCAAGCATCGCACCGAGCAACACCTGAATGACAAACGAAATCGAAACGGTTCGCTCCAAATGTAAAATATCGAAATACTTCGCCAACCCGACCGCAAACATCGAGCCAAGAACGACGCCAACCGGCAAGCGGGTAATATAGCCAATCGCCCCGCCGATTAACGCGAGAATAAGATAAAAAATCACAGAAGCTGTCATCATCTATCGGTCCCTTTCATGCTAAACATCTATTTTCTATGATAATCGAGTCACTTCGGAAAAGAAACCCAGGGAGGGAGGATGTATTTTAGGGACGGGTGGATATGTCTTGAGGAAGGGCTCATATTTTTCGGAGTTGGGCTCATATTTATTGAAATTGGGTCCATAATTTCGGATGCTGGGTGCATATCTCTATAACTCAGGACCATATATACCACAGCTGGGTGCATATGACTTGAGTAGGGTGCATATATTCTGGAGTTGGGAGCATATAGTTTGAGATTACCGCATAGATCATGGAGATGAATACATATTATGCGGAGTGGGCTCATATATCTTGAAGTTGGGCTCATAAATTCGGTCTCTGGGCACATATCTCAATAACTCGGGATCATATATACAATAGCTGGTCGCATATCAGTCATTCTTGGCTCATTTCCTGGAAATCAGGGCACATATCCTAGCATTCATCTCAAATGAAGCAACAGTTCAGCAGCTAGATTTCAATGGATCATATTTCCTCAAGTTAGTCTCATAACTCACTCAATAGGGCGCATATATTCGATGCCTCGGCTCATATATCAGTGAAGTGGGTTCATATCCCACTAGATCGGTTACATATCCAAAGCAAATGGGCGCATATTATTTCTAGATAATTCCCTCATTAATCCCCCTCCACAGACAGTCTCCATGACAAACCACGCCAACTTTTCTATAATGGTACAAGTGAATCACAAAGGAGTTTCAACATGAGTTATATACGTTTGCAGTCGACGAGCATCTTGCTGATGGGGATCACGTATTTGATTTCCCAGTTCATAGACTCGCCGCTTCTGCCTAAATTGGTCAGTATTTTCGCTTTTATTACGTTAGTTCTTTTTATCCCTTATTTAACAAAAGTTCCGAGAATCCTCATTAGCTCTTTATTGATTTTGACCACCATCTTATCCATTTTCGGTGAAGGGTTACTTCAGATGTTGTGGAGTTTTGATGAGAATGCGGGACTTTTAGCGATTTTCATTTTCGTTCCGCTGATATCCATTCCGATTAAAGCAGGTAAATACTTGGATTCCATGGATGTTATTTTTACATCGTATGTTCGTACAACAAAACAGCTTTTCACCTATTTGTCTTTTTCAACGATGGGGGTTGGGTCGGTGATGAACTTAGGTTCCATTCCGATCATTCACCAACTGACGAGCACAGATGCATTCAATCCTCACATGGATACAAAGTTGCGGGCAATGAATCGCGGATTTTCAATGGCCTTCATGTGGTCACCGTATTTCATTTCCGTTGCTCTCGTTTTAAGTTATTTCGATATTTCTTGGTTAGAATTATTTCCGTATGGGCTTGCCCTCGCTCTTGTTGGCATGGTGATGGGAGTGATTGCCCAAGGGAAAAACTCGCAGCCAATCGACATGAATCAAGACCCTGTGGATGAACAAACATTGAAAAATGCCCAGCGAAAAGTTGCTCAATTACTAACGTTAATCGTCACGATGACAGTCATCACCATCTTGCTCGAACAGTTCGTCAATTTATCGATGATTACCATCGTCCCGCTTGTCGCTATCGGATTTTCAACAGTCTGGGCTTTGTTTTACTTATCACCGAGACAATTTGCTGAAAAACTCTCCGATTACACACAAGATCGACTACCAAAAATGGGAAATGAGCTATCTTTATTCATCGCAGCTGGTGCATTCGGATATGCCATCATCCAAGCTGGTGCAAGTGACTTAGTCATCTTTTTCTTGCAATCAACCGGCATTACACACGTGCTTATCTTATTGCCATTGATTGCTTTGGTCATCAACGTGCTGTCATTTATTGGCATACATCCGATCATCACCAATACCGCACTGGCGACGACATTCAGTTCATCTGTCATTTTTGCAGGCGACCATCTCATCCTGAGTCTCGGTATCTTGAGCGGCTGGATGCTTACCATTATGATCTCGCCATTCTCAGCAACGAACTTGATGGTAGGAAACCTCGTCGGAAGCAACTCGTTGCGCGTTGGCTATCAATTAAATTTCCGCTTCGGCTTGCTCACATACCTCGCACACTACTTACTGATCTGTGGATTTTATTACTTTCTATAAGGAGAGCCCGCTCGGCTAAACCGACGGGCTTTTTTATATGGATGATTTTTGGGGGGTGCTTGAGCAATAGGAGTGCTGGTTTGAACGGTCAGCACGGCATTTTGAACGGTTAGTGCACCCTTTTGAACAGTTAGTGCACTTCTTTGAACGGTTAGTGCAGCTCTTTGAACAGTCAGCGCGGCATTTTGAACGGTCAGCGCGGCATTTTGAACGGTTAGCGCACCCTTTTGAACACTCAGCGCAACATTTTGAACAGTTAGCGCACCCCTTTGAACGGTCAGCGCAACATTTTGAACGATCACGCTCCCTCCCTCTAAAAATCCCTTCCAAAAACAAAAAACTTCAGGAGTCACCCTGAAGTTTCACCTACTTCACGCGATAGAGCCAGTCGTGGCTTCTCACCTCTCGTTGACACTCGCCTTTTTTGCGTAAAAATTCCAAGTGGGCTAAAGCTTCGCCAATCGCAAAGCGCATCTCATGGATGGTCAAGCGATCGCCAAATAAATAGTGGCACACTTCGTAAACTGTCTTTCCGTCTTTGAGCTGATCCAGTATATCATTGAGCCGGCTTTCGTGGTGTTTGACGATTTCATCAATTCGATCATTCGCCCCATGGAAAGGCTCGCCATGCGATGGAATGACATACTCGGCATCTAGTTGTTTAATTTTCTGCAACGATTCCATAAAGGTCTGAAGCGGATTTTGATCGCCCATGAACATATAGGAAACGTTCGGCGTGATTTTCGGTAAAATGTGATCGGTCGATAGCAACACATTTTTATCTTTATTATACAACGTAATCAATCCTGGTGCGTGGCCCGGCGTAAAAATCACCTGGTATTCATAGTTTCCTATTTTGATAGAATCGCCTTCATTCAAATACCGATCCACCGAAGGCTCCGGAATGACGAAATCTGTTGATTCAATTGTGTTTTCACTAATTCCGTCCGCTATTTCGTGCGGAATTCCAACCGCTTGATAATAAGCTCTGATGGTCTCCACTGCGTTTTCTGACCAATTTCTTTTTCTGGCACGTTCAGCCGTCTGCGTCATCAATACCTCCGCGCCCATCTGTTGTTGCAGTTCACCCGCGTAGCCAGAGTGATCCGGATGGTAATGTGTAATCAATAATTGCTTCACTTCTTTATCGGATAAATGACTTTGCCAAATTTCTTTCGTGACGGGTCGATTCAACGCCGTATCCATCACGAGCCATCCATCTTGACCTTCCGCTAAAAAACAATTGACATGATTCAACCGAAAAGGAAGCGGAATCGTAACTTTGGTTATTCCTAATTCCTCTAACATCCAATACCTCCAGCGAATTTAATAGATTCAGTAATCTGATAATTAAATCATGCCATTTTTTTAACAAAAAATCTATGAAGTTCATGTGAATTTATGTCGAAAGGGTAGTAGTTTTCACGAATTATAGGGATAAAGTCTTGTTTATTCAAAGAAAGTACCCTACGATTATATTATTAAACGTAAAGGAGATGTCATTATTGCATCGATGTCATGTTTGTAAATATGAACAAGTTCATGGAAATTTCTGTGAAAATTGCGGCACACCATTAGCCAGCAATCATGCAACAACCCAAGTACATAACCAGCGGGATGAAGTAGCTGCAACATACGCCGCGAATACAGCGAAACAGGCACCGGTAAATTTTCATCAACATACGTATTCGAATGAATTTGGCGCGATTTTGAAAGACCCGACATTGGCATTGAAACGGACGGATAAGCAGTTTCTTTACGGAATTACGACCGTTGCCATTTTCGCGATCCTCATCGCATTGGCGTTTTACTTCTGGATGAATGGGATGTACAGAGAACATTCAGGCGGTTGGGGATATGAACCTGAATCCTTGCCTTTTTTTGACATTTTCTCACGCTCATTTATAGGAGTTGCTTTGTTTTTAGGGGCAGGGTTAATCGCAACCGTCGCACCACTTGCTTTTACCCAGAAAAAAGTTAGTATCCCTACGATTGCCACACAGTATTGTTTACTTGCTGTTCCATTTGTTCTAGTAGGAATCGTTTCGATGTTCGCCGGACTTGGTGACGGTGAAACCTTCCAGGCAATTATGGTTTCCGTTCCTGTCGCTTTATTCATCACTGCTGCACCCGTGATCATCGTGACTCATCATTTATCCAAACAAAATGGCCAGTATGTATATGCCGCCTTATTCAGTGTCACACTCGTATCATTCATCACATACTTCTTATTTAATAATTACTTGATGGACTTGTTTGAGCACTTAGCTTATTTTTAAAGTTATCAGTCATGCACAATTACTATAAAAAAATCTTGGAGCTCATACTTAATGTAGCTCCACGATTTACATTTATAAAGGCTTTTGATTACTTATTCAATCGTGCTAAGTAAATAATCACCGTCTTCTTCAACGACTGTGTAGGTCCACTCATATGAGTTCGTTTCACTTTCTCCGCTATCGTAATGAATGGTGACCTCTTCTTTTGTATCAACTTTCCATCTATCTCCATCTTCTTTGACGGACAGTACTTCTGATGAAACCAGCTCTTCTGTCGTCCCTGCTTCATGCAAACGTTTCACAAGAGACTGCTGATCATTCTCTAAGTCACTTCCCGATAAAATGTAAGGCGACACAATGGAGTAATCGCCGGCGTTAACGGCTTCAACTAAATGTTCGATATATTTACCTACACTGACTTGAACGACTTTTTCAACGTCCTCTTCAGGTGCTGCTTCTGTTTCCAATAGCCTTACTTCGCCATCATAGGTATAATCATACGTTTCTTTTTCGCTCGTAAACCCAAACCTCGGAACATCATCGACAACAACCCACTCATCATCACGGAAATTTAGCTGATAAAAAGTGTAGTTTTTCCGGTAAACCTCCAATTCACTGGCATCCGGTTGATCATAAGAGTTGATCACCATTTTATCCTCTGCCACCGGTACGACAACGAACCACTCACCCTGGTCATCTTTACCGAAATTTGTTAACCTCGAATAAATTTGAAAATCCTTATAATGTAACCCACTATACCACTCATCACTTCGATCGAACGCACGATACATTGACTCGTAGTCGTATTCATAAGAATCACGTAATCCTGCATTCATCCCTTCCATCAAGCTGAAGTCTCTCGTCTCGTAGCTTGTTAGAATCGTTTCATAGTGATTTTGTAACGCTTCTGCCAACTGATCGGCAAACGCTTGATGCAATTCAAAGTTTAAGGAAACTGTTGCTGCATCAATCGGCTGCTCGCCTGTTGACATCGTACCCCATGGAAAATCAACATCGTATTGAACTGTTGATTGCTCATCCAGTAGAAATGGACCCATCTGTTCGTTAAAAACGGGCTCCTTCACTTCCGTTCCATCGACAAGAAGCTTACCCTCATATTCCATAGGAAAATCTGTTTTGAATGTTACGTAATCTACATCAAATTGCGGTGAAATATGCTCAGCTTTCCCAGCAATATAATGTTCGCGTTCTTCCTCCAACTGCATCCATTCGCCTTCATATGTAAAGGTGAACTGATGAAAACCACGTACAGTCGGTCCTACTTCAAACGTACTTTCATGTGTCGAAAACGTATGTAATTCTTCTTCCGATTCATTAGATAAAATCAAACCATCCATCGTAGATTCAACCGTTATATAACTCGGGATGACATGAATTTGATAAGAATCTTTTAAAAATCCTTCCCGTTTAACCAAATACATTTCTTCTGCATAGCTAGAAAAATCTTGTGAAATCGCATGTTCTTGCTCGATCATCTCCGCTTGCTCTTGTAAACCACGCTTCACTTGATCAAGATGGTTGGCGTTTTCTTTAATATAATCAACATAAATTTCTATTTCATTTTTTGAAATCTCTTCTTCCGTATCTGAAAAATACATCGTACCAACCAATGATTCATAATCATCTTCTTCAATAGCATATACAACGCCATTAACGAAACGCTCTGATGAATTGATAAATGATAAGGTGAAATAACCAGCCAATATGACGAGTGCCACACCTAATCCAATTGACAACAGTTGCTTATGTTTTTTGACGAATACCCCTATTCCATCATTCGTCTGGCTTTGTCGATTCGCCCCATTTGTCGTCGGTTTTTCCCCCTGTTGATTCGTAGACGAGCCTACTTCTTTCCCGCAATTCGAACAGAATGCTGTCGACTCAGACAATTCCGTTCCACATTCTGAACAAAACTTCATTTCTCTACCCCTTTATTCTTTTCTCTTTTTATAGTTCTATAGTATTATATTAGCTGAAAATTCATGCAAAAGATAGAGGCTCGATGAAAGTTTGCTCGTTCAACCGACTTACCGAGCCAAATGTTTCAATAATTCCGCTCTCGTATAAGCCTCCGCCACTTCTTCTCGCAATAAATAATAATCGACTAATTCCGCTGTCGAAATTTCAAACGCTTCTTTTATTCCTGCGCCGATCACTTTCAAATACGTCACCGAAGGAGTCATCCGTTCATTTGACTGGATTGCATTCGGATGCGTAAACGTATAAATCGGACGTCCCTCTTTTTCTCCGACGTCGAGGACTTTCCCGTACATCTTATTCGAATCGATCACATATTCTCCCTTCGACTCCAGTTGGTCGAAGTCAATCTCAAGTGTCATATCGTTATTTTCTTGCCGAACAACATCAACATATTGCTCTTTCGTAATCAAATACATCCGTCCAAAAGTAGGTCGATCTGGATTGGAGGTCGTATCAATGAAGCCGACTCCTTTATTGTCCCACCGCTTCGACCGCTTCGCGAAAAACATCGGAAAATCAATCATCACATTTTCGGCACGCAAAGGGAGGGACTGATCGCGACAACCAACCTCACTCACCGTTCCACCTGGCGGAATCTCCCCAAAAATATACGCATGAAAACGATCTTGGTTAATATTCGATCCGTAACTCGCATACCAAACGTAATTTTCCATGTAGAACGCCTCCTTTTTTGTTGAAAATAAACAAATGGCGCGACCCTTAAATCGAGTTGCGCCAATTCCGCCAATTCATTTACTTTACTCGCCGTTTCACCAAATGCTGAATTGCCATAAACGCTAAAATTCCTGTCGTCAACACGATAACCACAATCAACAACGTACTCGGCTCATCCGATGTGTAACCGGAAGAATAATGTTTTACTTTTACTTCATTCGCTGAATCTGCATCCGTCTCCGCTTCAGCTACTTTTTCTTCAGGTTTACTCTTTACCAACCGAACTTCTTGAAAAAATCCGTCCGTCACGCGTTGATTCGAGAAAATATTGCTGCCGATTCCGCCGAGTGCTGAATCCTCTTCCTCGTCTTCATCTTCATCGACTTCTTCCGTCTCTTCATCTTCGTCAACCTCTTCATCCTCCAGTTGCACATCCTCGATCTCAGGATCTGAATTATCTTCGTATGTAGACTCGCTGTTCGATGAGTTGGTTGGAGTTGAAGTTTCGTTAGTTGTGTCCGTTGCATTGGCGTCGTTTTTCGGTTTACTTGTGTTGTCTGTTGATGTTTTCGGCTTATCGTCTTTTTTAGTTGAATCCTTTTTATCGGATTCTTCTTTTGTTGTAGAATCCTTATCTTGCTGTTGTGGACGATCTTGCTCGTTTTTTTCTGTTGATTCATTTTTATCTTTATCAGGGGCTTTATCTTCATCTTTATCCGGCTTTTTACTTGGCTTAGATTCTTCTTCTGGACTTGTGGATTCATCTGCTGTTCCGTTTGACTCTTCTTCCTTCAACGGTCCATCGTCAGGCGACTCGTCACCCTCATTCCCGTCCGGCTGAGCTGGTTTATTTTCCTCTTCCTTCGGTGTTTCAGTACCATCCGTTTCCGGACTTTCAGCATCTGGCTCATTATTTTGCTGAACAGTAGGCTCATTCTGATTTTCTTCAGCTGTCATATGTATTGGCAAAACAAGCAAGCCCACAGTCACCAAGACTAACATCCATCGTTTTTGTTTCATTTCCGTCTCTCCCAACTTACTGGAAATTCGACTAAGTTACGTAGATTATATCATTCTTTGCTAAAACTTTCCTCCATTCGATACATTGCGCATCTAAAAATATCCCTCTCCTGTCAGACCGTTCAATGCTCAAAAATCGCTAACCTTCGAATCAATCATTTCACGTTTTCTCACTGCTTTGCTATGATAAAAATAATCTGCAAACGAAGGAGAACCCATAATGACAAACAACTTACACTTACGACCTTTAGAAAAAAGCGACCTGGAATTCATGCATCAAATGCGCGTCAACTCTGATGTGATGGACTACTGGTTTGAAGAGCCTTACACGACGCTTGAAAAAATGAACACGATATATGAAAACAGCCAGGACAACGACTCGCACCGTCAATTTGTTTTGTACCAAAATGACGAACGAATTGGCTATGTCGGCCTTTTTGATATTGAAACAAGACACCGAAACGCAGAATTCGGAATTATGATCGCACCCGAGCATCAAGGAAAAGGCTATGCTGCAGATGCCACGCGATTAACTGTGGAATATGGATTCAATAAAGTGAACCTGCGCAAACTGTATTTATATGTCGATGAAATAAACGAAAAAGCCGTGCACATCTACAAAAAAATTGGATTTCAAATCGATGGCAGGCTGCGTGAACATTATTTCGTGAACGGCGAATATCATGATGCCTTTATGATGAGTTTACTGCGGAAGGATTATGTGTTTGGAGCGTAAATTTCGTTCCTTCCGCTCAGTCATCAGCAAGATATGCGACCTATATTCAATTATTTGAGCCAGCGTGGCCGTATATGAACCCACCAGTCCATTTTATGTGACCAAAGACCAAATATATGGACCCAACTACCGGAGATATGCTCCCAAAACAGATTTATATGTGCCACGCCTGCACACTTTCCTGCAAAAAAAGGCTGCCCGCACTGGACAGCCTGATTTTTTCATTCCATTATTCAGCTCTTGTTAGAACCTCTGATTCACCACTACTCACGTGCTCCATGGTTAACTCATCACCATCGACGTTGAACTTCACTTCTTCAGATTCACCCATCATGGAGATTTCATACAAATCATCTTCTATATGTGCGAGGTCAATTTCTAAGGCCATACCCATATCTTCCCCGAATTTCATCGCATCTTCAGTAATCTCAACGATTGCGCCCGTGCTATCTTCCCATTTTCCTTCGATGCTTTGTCCTCCGCAGGCGACTAACAGTAGAAAACCTGCCATTAAGACGGTCATAATTAACTTTCTCAACAATATTTCCCCCTAATATTCAATCGCTGAAATTTATTTTCTATGTATATAAAATTTCAGTTTCCTTTTTATTATATCACAAAACCTTTTTATATGACTTTTTTCAACAGATTTCGACAACCTAACCGACGAGCCAATATACCAACACAGGGACGATCAACGGCATTACCAACGTCACCACTAAAAAGGATAACGTACTGATTGCACCTGCATAATCATCCTCCTCCATCAATCTCGATGTACCAATTGCATGCGCGAGGGCACCCATCGCTACGCCTTGTGCCAGTTTACTTTGAACATGAAACCTTCGATAGATCATCGGGCCGACGACTGCTCCAACCATGCCGAACAAGGTACAAATAATCGCAACCAATGTTGGAATACCGCCATAAAGTTCCGCCAAGTCAATCGCTACCGGAGTTGTAATATTTTTCAGCATCGCCGTAACGATATAATCATCGCTCACCGGAAATAATGACAAGACGAATGCGCCAGTAACAACACTTAACAACGAAGCAACCGTAACCCAACCAATGATTTTGGCGCCATTTTTCAAAAGCATTGCCCGATATTTATACAATGGAAAACTCAGCGCAACTACTGCCGGGCCGAGTAACCAATCAATCCATTTGGCAGACTCGTAATACTGTTCATACGACTGACCCGACATGACTAGGATACCGATCACCACAATTGTTGTCGTGAATACAGGAAGTAAATAATTTTTCTTGCGCATTTGATAAACCCACTGCGCGGCTAAAAAAACAACAATCGTGATGACTAGCCACATGTAGAGTCACCTGCTTTCCGGTCCATCATGATGGCAACAAATAACATGACAAACAACGAACTGATGAACAGTAAAGCAAAAAACGCCAAGCCAAACCAGCTGACTAAATGCTCATATTGCAAAACACCTACCGTTACAGGAACAAAAAATAACGGCAAATAACGAATGAATAACTCCGCCCCTTCTTTGACCCAGCGGACAAGTCGATCGCCGAAAATGACAAAGACGCCAAACAACAAGACCATTCCAATTATGCTGCCCGGGAGCCATGGCAAAAGAAACTCATGAACCGTTTCGCCAAGTAAATAAAAACCGATGACAAGTAAAATCCCTAATATGTAAGTAATCATGAACACCTCGATCAACACCAGTATCGCTTTTATCATATCGGAATTTTCGGCTTTACGCTACAACACATTCTTTCAATCACAATGAAAAAAATGAACATGTAACCATGAGCCGTTCATACAATATAGATAGAGGTGATGGATGTGACAAGAGTAAGACATACAAGTAAAGACATCGATTTAATCGCTCGGATGATGCGGGCAGAAGCTGAAGGTGAAGGTAGATTAGGAATGCTGATGGTCGGAAATGTGATCGTGAACAGAGCCGTTGCAGATTGTTTAGATTTCCGAGATGTGCGAAACATCGAAGAAGTCATCTACCAAGTTCAAGGAGGGAACTTCTCCTTTGAAGCCGTACAAAAAGGAAATTTGTTTTACCAACCTGCAAGAGAAGTAGAAAGAAAGTTAGCAAGAAGAGTCGTGCAACGATGGAGGCAACACCCATCGAAATATGCCTTATGGTACTTTAACCCATATGCACCCTGCCCCCCTACCTGGTACGGCCAACCATTCACCGGACAATACAAACAACACTGCTACTATGAACCGATTGCAAATACGTGCGAGAGTGCTTATCGATAAGATTTGAATTATGAAAACTTGTTAATTTATGGGACCAATTTAAGGAAATATACGCCCGCTTTGACGTTTCATGAGAAGAACGCTAAAAGATATGCACCCAACTTGAAAATATATGAGCCCCGCACCGGGCGATATGCACCCTGGTTAGGAAGATATGCGACCGAATCTATTAGATATGCGCCCGTCTTCAGAATATATGGACCCAAAACCCAAAAACATGAGCCGAACGCAAAATATAATGAGACCTTAGCATGATCATAGTAGATGCAACAGAAAATATGAGAGTTATGCTCCCAAATTGAAAATATATGGGCCCCGCACCGCACGATATGCACCCTGGTTAGGATGATATGCGACCGAATCTATTAGATATGCGCCTGCCGTCAGAATATATGGACTCAAAACCCAAAAATATGAGCTGAACGCATAATATAATGAGACCTTAGCATGATCATACTAAAGCAACAGATAATGTGAGAGTTATGCTCTCAAATTGAAAATATATGGGCCCCGCACTGGCCGATATGCACCCTGGTTAGGATGATATGCGACCGAATCTACTAGATATGCGCCTGTCGTCAGAATATATGGACCCAAAATCCAAAAATATGAGCCAAATGCAAAATAAAATGAAGCCTAAGCATGATCGTAGTAAAGCAATAGAAAATATGCGAGATATGCACCCAAATTGAAAATATATGAGCCCCGCACTGGACGATATGCACCCCGATTAGGAAGATATGCGACCGAATCTACTAGATATGCGCCCGTCGTTAGAATTTATAGGCCTAAACCCCAAAAATATGTGCCCAATCAAGAACTCCAGGTTCACACAAAAGAACTCACCGCTCCGTATAAGTATCCAAGAGCCATCGAGATTATTGAAGAACTGCCGAAAACAACCTCCGGTAAAATCCGTCGAGTAGAATTACGTTCGGCTGAGCAGAAATAACATTGGTTTAAATCTCCCTTATTAGATAGATGAAACCCGGCTGTTAAAACAGTCGGGTTTTTGAATGAGATTTTTACCGAGCGAATGTTTATATCTTTCGGATATTATTCTCGTTATGTATCTTAATTTTTCCTCTACTTACCAATATCTTATTGAAATTACAAACTAGTGACTGTAGAATTCAAGAATAGTAAGGAGGTGAAACGAAATTGAAGAAAATTATCTTTATATTGTCTTTAGTCATCGTTCTATGCATACCTATGTTTGGAACTGTAAATGCGGACGTTTGGGTGGATGGTTATTACCGCAATGACGGTACATATGTCAAAGGCCACTACAGGAGTGATCCTGATGGCTATTTTTGGAATAATTATAGTAGTTTCGGCAACGTAAATCCATACACTGGCGTAGTAGGAACCAAGTTACCTTCTTTATATCACTATAGTTCAAATAACAATAATAACTCATACGATAATTACGACTCGTATGGTAATTATGATTATGATAGCTATAATTATGACTCATATGATGATTATGATTCCGGTTATGATAGTTATGACTATGACTCGTATGATGACTATGATTCCGGTTATGATAGTTATGACTATGACTCGTATGATGATTATGATTCCGGTTATGATAGTTATGACTATGACTCGTATGATGACTATGATTCCGGTTATGATAGTTATGACTATGACTCGTATGATGATTATGATTCCGGTTATGACAGTTATGATTATGACTCGTATAGTGATGATGATTCCGGTTATGACAGTTATGATTATGACTCGTATAGTGATGATGATTCCGGTTATGACAGTTATGACTATGACTCGTATGGTGATGATGATTCCGGTTATGATAGTTATGACTATGACTCGTATGGTGATGAAGATTCCGGTTATGATAGTTATGACTATGACTCATATGGTGACTATGATTCCGGTTGGTAAAAAAACAGCACCTCACTGCCCAATGCAGTTTAGGTGCTAGTTTTTTTATCTATATTCACGCCACTTTCTCCAATTTCTCCCGTCTCACATCCTCCCCATCCATCAAATAAGCAACCATCACACCAAAGATTAACGCCCAGAACTGTGCGCCAATCCCAAAGATGGTGATATTTGCGAGAGGGATCAGGAAGGCCACAATGACTGCGTATTTGAATTTTCCGCTTCCGATCGACATCGTAAATGTTTTGATCAATATCGGTAATAACAGCAGGCCGACGAGGAATTTCAAAATACTCGTTGGATAAATCATCAAAATGCTGATTGCCGGGTAACTGACAAGGCCGAAGATAAGAGCAAAGATGGATGCCCAAACGGCTGCATAATATCGTTTGTCTTTTTCCCCGACGGCCGGGTCTGAAACGACAGCAACCGGTGCACCTGCGCTGGTTACACTATGGCTTCCGAAAAATCCGCCGAAAAACGTTGCGATCCCTGAAACCAAAATCGATAAATCCATATTCGTTCGATATCCTTCTGCCTTTAATATTGAATTTCCGATCGTTACCTCACCAAACAAACTAATGATCGCTAAGGGAATAGAAACGGTAAAAATGACCTCCAAGCTACCAGCAACGGGCCCAACCGTCGGGAATAGATTGAATGATACCGAGCTGAATGAACTTGGGTTAAGCGTGCCATCCACGAACAACGTCAAAGACAAAACAAAGAACACGACAATCGCTGCAGGGAATTTCGGAAACAATTTTGTCGCAAGGATAAATGTGGCTATGCCGATGATTCCCCACTCAATATGACTGGCCGTAACTTCCACGATGTATAGAACATAGTGAATAATGGTTCCAGCGAACATCGCCATCACAATCTCAAGTTTGATGAACTGTTCAATCCGCCGGTACAACTTGAACACACTAATGAGGATCAACACAACACCAGCCATACTGAAAGCAAAAAACACTTCATCTATTGGGTATCGATGCACGGTAAAACCAACAAACACCGCCGTCGGTATCGAAGAAGACACGTTCAACGGTAGCTTTGTTGTTAACGACAGGATTAATCCCGCAATGCCCGCAAGCACGATCGCCCCGAAAATCCAATTTTTCATCAGTTCACTTGACCAGCCGAGTTGTTGGCTAACCTCGAATATAACCATTGTTGGAACGATTGCTGTTAAAATTCCGGCCAAAACGCCGTACATCATATAATTATAGTTAAATAACTCTTTCCATCTCATAACACAGGTCCTTCTTTTTTTATGTAGTGTTTATTATTATAACATGATGTTTCTCGACAATTCTGAATAAATATTAAATATGATAGAATTAGGAAAAAGATGTTCGATAAAAAGGAGACTCCTTCTATGAAAATCGTATTAGCTCCAGATTCATTTAAAGGAAGTTTGTCTTCAAGCGAAGTGACTCAAGTGATGGAACGGGCCATTAAAGATGTCGACGCAACTCATACCGTCGTTTCCAAACCGATGGCTGATGGCGGCGAAGGTACGATTGAGGCCATGTTAATTTCGAGAAAAGGAAGGAAAGTGAACGTACGATGCACTGGGCCGTTAGGTGAGCCGGTTGAGAGTTCGTATGTCCTTTTTAATTCAAATGAAGCGGTCATTGAGCTGGCTGAAATTGTTGGGCTTACACTCGTCCCAACATCGAAAAGAAATCCAGATCATACAACAACTTATGGATTGGGTGAGGTGATTTTAGATGCGATTGACCGAGGTGCGAAGTCGATCATGATCGGACTCGGCGGAAGTGCTACGAATGATGGCGGTTTAGGGGTGTTGATTGCTCTTGGGATGAAAGCCTGGGATAAAAATGGCCAACCACTCAACGGCTATGGCTCGGATTTGCACCGTGTTCATAGCATTCATTTTGAAGATATCGATGAACGTTTGAAGGATATTGAAATTAAAGTAGCATGCGATGTTACGAATCCACTTTGTGGCGAGCGAGGGGCGAGTGTCGTTTTCGGACCTCAAAAAGGAGCAACCGATCAACAAGTAGAAAAATACGATCAGTCACTCCATCAATACGCCGAGCTCATCGAAAACAATCTCAGTCAATCCTATCAAAACATCTCTGGGTCCGGTGCAGCTGGTGGATTAGGTTTCGCCTTGCTAGCCATCGGCGGCCAACTCGATTCAGGAGCAAAACTGATTGCCGAGACAATTCATTTGGAAAAAGAAATTCAAGAAGCAGATTTAGTGATCACAGGTGAGGGACAGAGCGATGAACAAACACTATATGGAAAAGCACCCGGTTATGTCGCATCCTTAGCCAATAAACATCACGTACCTGTCGTTCTCCTTTCCGGCAGTCTGTCTGGTGATCAAAAATCATTAAATGACGCATTCACCAGCTGCTTTTCCATCGTGAATCGTCCGCTTTCATTAGAGGAAAGTATGAATGAAGTAAAGACACTACTATATGAACAAACAAAACAAATCATTAAGCTTGTGGGTGCGTTTTCCGCTAGATATTCAAAATAATTCAAACTACCTTTGTTGTTTCTGGTGAATCTTTAGGACCTCTACTCAATGTCAAGATCCCGTCAATCAATAAACAGATAAACGCTGCCCAATGAAGTAGCATGCCGAGCAAAGGAATAATACCGATTGTACTAGCTACAATCCCAACAACGGGGCCCCATATCTTTTGATTTGAATTCCTAGAAAGAACCAATGTAACAATGTGATAGACTAGCATAAACAATAATGGAATCCATAAAAGCGAAAGAATAAATGTTCCACCGATTCCTGGAATAACTAAAAAGAATTCCATTCCAGATCCTATAAGTTTCATCACACCGGAAATAACCATTTAGCCGCCTCCACAAAATTTATAAATACTACAAATAAGATATCCATTTACAGGTAATTTTATTCGAGAAACTGGATTGAAATGCTCACCTGACAAGGTTTAATAATAAAAGATAAAGATCTCCTTCGCATATCGAATAGCTTCTAAGTTAGATTGGTATATTAGCTCACTTCTTTAAACGATCTGCGTTCTCTTTTGAACGGTGAGCGCTTCTTTGAACATTCAGCTCTCCTCTTTGAACGATTAGCTCAACCTTTTGAACACTCAGCTCACTTCTTTGAACGATCTGCGCTCTCTTTTGAACAATCAGCGCACCTCCTTGAACACTCGGCTCAACCTTTTGAACGGTCAGCGCATTTCCTTGAACGATTAACGCTCTCATTTGAACGATCAGCGCACCTCTTTGAACACTCGGCTCACCCTTTTGAACGGTCAGCGCATCTCTTTGAACACTCAGTGCTCTCCTTCGATCGCTCACCCACGCCTCCACCACATATGGACTCTCTCCTCCCTTCTCCCACACCACAAAATAACACAACATTCAGATTTTCATTTTGACAACGCTTTCATTATTTCATTTTACAAAATGTAAGTGGTTTTATAAGTTTTTCCATTTAAAAGTAAGTAAAAAAACAGCTTGACTGACATTTCTATATCTTATATACTATTTTAAAACGTTTAAATTGTTAGAAAATCTTTATCGCATAAAATCATTAGAGGGAGAGATTAGAGTGAAAAGTCTAAAGCGTATGATCGGGGTAGCCGTTATTCCATTGGCAGTTGCATCACTTGCTGCATGTGGTGGCGATGAGAAAGTTGAATCAGCAGAAGCGTTTCCGTCAAAGGAAATTGAATTGACGATTCCATGGTCACCGGGTGGCGGAAGTGATATCGAAGGCCGCTTCGTTGCAGAGCATGCATCCGAATATGTCGGTGAAGATGTCGTTCCAGTCAATGTGCCAGGTGTCGGTGGAACGGTCGGCTTAGAAGATTTAACGAAGAAAGATGCTGACGGATACAATATCGGACAGATTCATGAAGGGTTACTTGTTGCCCACCATTCAGATGTAACAGAAATTAATTATGATAGTTTTGAACCTATTGCTTCTATGTCATCTTCAGATCAGATTCTTGCTGTTTCAACCGACATGGGCGTTGAAACGTTAGAGGAATTAGTTGAATACGGACAGGAAAATACCATCCAATTCGGTGGTACAGTTGCTGGAATCCCACGTGTATGGGTTGAGCAAATGGCGAAAGAACTTGATGTCCAGCATAACCTCGTCGGATATGAAGGGATTTCTGAAGCCATTCAAGCACTCGCTGGCGGCCATATTGATGCTGCAATCGTCGACTATAAATCTGGTATTGATTTTGTAAAAGCGGACGAGATTAACTTCGTTGCAATCGGTACAACGGAACGAATTGAAACAGCGCCAGATCTACCAACTTTCCAAGAAAAAGGCTATGACATCACGATGGGAATCAACCGTGGATATGTTGCACCAGAAGGAACGCCTGAAGAAATCGTTGAGCAACTCGAAAAAGCTCTTGAAGAAACATCAAAAGATGAAGATTACGTCGAAGCCGTTCAAAATGCTGGCTCAAGTGTTAACTTCATGGGCACGGATGAATACAAAGAGTATTTAGACAAGCAAGACAAGATCATCAGTGACGTCATCGAAGAAGTAGCAGCAGAATAAATCATAGAGGGAGCCTCTCCCTCTTTCTTTGTTAGGAGGAAGAATTATGGGTGAATTAATCGTTGCCATCGCACTTGTCGTCTTATCGATTTTGATTTACACACAGACCGGCGACCTCCCATCCATGAACGAATCCCAATTGGATGCAGGGTCTTTCCCTCAGTTTGTGGCGATAATACTTGGTGGGCTATCGCTCATCTTAGCGATTAAACAAACAATCGTCTTAGTAAAAGCACGTCAACAAAATAACGAAACATCAATCAAAGAACAATTGCTTTACATAGTGAAAGAACACAAACTCGTTTTCATCACGTTGGCTCTTTTATTCTTATATATTCTAGCAATCCAAATACTCGGGTTTATTCTATCTTCTATTATATTTATGATTGTCACGGCTTTGGTCATTGGACCGCGGACGAAAAAGAGTATCGTAACAGTTTCCAGTATTGCGGTAATTTTGACACTCAGCTTATATTTCTTTTTCCAAAACGTTCTTCAAGTCAGATTCCCAACAGGCGTTTTCTTCTAAGAGGAGGCTCAAACAATGTTCGATTTACTATTCTTAGGATTCGGTGAAATTTTCACAGTAAAAATATTGCTCGTTATCTTTATCGGGGTTGTCGTCGGAGTCGTCGCCGGCTTGATTCCAGGGTTTACCGTCGCCATGGCCATTGTGCTGACCTTACCACTAACGTTCGGTATGGAGCCAGTTACAGGAATCGCTGCGATGATCGGTGTGTTCGTCGGTGGAATGTCTGGAGGGTTAATAAGTGCTGCACTACTTGGCATACCTGGTACACCTTCTTCAGTCGCGACCACCTTTGACGCATACCCGATGGCTAAAAAAGGACAACCGGGAAAAGCACTGTCGATTGGAATTTGGGCATCCTTTTTAAGCTCGGTTGTCAGTTTGTTCATTTTAGTAACCATTGCACCGCAAGTTTCCCAATTCGCATTGAAATTTGGTCCGTGGGAAATGTTCGCGCTTATTTGTTTGGCATTGACGATTATCGCAAGTGTCACAGGAGATTCCATTATTAAAGGATTAATTGCAGGTCTGTTCGGATTGCTCATATCAACAGTCGGTGCCGATCCAATTATGGGCTTCGCACGATTCACATTCGACCTCGATGTCCTTCGTGCAGGCATTCCATTTTTGGTCGTATTGATCGGAATGTTCGCGATTTCCCGATTGATGCAATCATTGGAAAAAAGCCAATTGGAAAAAGACCGACTTGAACGCTTGAATAAAGATGCTGCAGAAATGAAATTCACACTAAAACCTTTTCAAACCTTGAAAAAAGTCATTTCAAAACCGATGACGTTGATCGGCTCTTCTGTGATTGGATCGATTATCGGCGCCATTCCGGGAGCTGGCGGAAGTATCGCCAACATCGTCGCCTATGACCAAGCGAAGAAATGGTCCAAAGAACCGAAAAAATTCGGAACAGGCTGTGAAGAAGGCGTCGTCGCATCGGAAGCCGGGAACAACTCAACCGTCGGTGGTGACTTGATCCCTACCGTCGCATTAGGCATCCCAGGTTCAGCTGTAACAGCCGTATTGTTATCCGCATTGATGGTACACGGCATAACACCCGGTCCACTACTGATTGTAGACGAGCCAAACATCGTCGGTGGCATATTCGTCGCGTTCTTCATCGCATCATTCGCGATGCTGATCACACAATTCGCCGGCATGCGATTCTTTGTAAAAATCACCCAAGTACCAACGCATATTTTAGTGCCGATTATCTTAGTACTATGCGTCGTCGGTACATTCGTCTTGAACAACCGAACGACAGACCTATATATATTACTTGCGATGGGCATCATCGGCTACTTATTTACGAAATATAAATACGCCCTTGCCCCAGCGATCATCGGAGTCATCCTCGGACCGATCGCCGAACTAAATCTCCGACGAGCATTCATGACAGACCCAGATTGGACGCTTTTCCTATCCCGACCGATCTCACTAACATTTTTAGTTTTGACCGTTCTGTCGATATTGTTTACGATTTGGCAGACGTGGAATGCGAAGAAAAAAGCTCAAGCATAGAAAAATCCCGATTGCATGACAGTGCAGTCGGGATTTTCTAATTTAAAACACCTTCCCATAAACCTTCAACCAATTCCCGCCATAGATCTTCAAAATTTCTTCTTTCTCAAACCCTCTCTCCAACAACTTTTTCGTTAAATCTTGTAAGTTTTGGTGCTTCAAAATATCAAAAGCTTCGTCATCGCTTGGTGGGAAATATTTTCGAAGCATGTCACAACAATCCAGGCCAAGTCCGATGTGATCCACTCCAACCGTCTGTTTCATGTACTCTACATGGTCGGCGATTAAATCGATATCGCCTTCATTGGCTTTTCCGGAAGCGATTCGACTTAGAATATTGATGCCGGCAACACCATCACGCTCAGCAATTTTTTTCAATTGTTCATCCGTTAAATTCCGCGGTGTTTTGGCGACTTCCCGTGAATTGGAATGCGAGGCAATAATCGGTCCTTCCGCAAAACGAAACACATCCTCAAATCCGCGGTCGTTAATGTGCGTAATATCAAGGAGCATGCCTAGCCGTTCGGCTTCTTTGACAAGCGCTTCGCCAAATTGCGTCAATCCGCCACCCCGATCTTCTATATCCATCGAAAAATGGCAACCATCTGCAGCATAGTTCCGACGACTCCATGTCAAACCAACAAACCGAACACCTAATTCATAGAAAACGCGTAATAAAGACAAATCATCATACAGCGGCTCCACACCTTCAAACGAAAGCATAATGCCGACTTTTCCTGTGTGCTTCGCCTCTAAGATATCTTCGTAACTTTTACAAAGCATCAGCTCGTCAGATGACTCATCAATCTCCGCATAGAGCGCACTCACTTGATTAAGCGCCTTACGCAGCACCATCTCAGGGATGTACTCATCGTCCTCAAAAATAGACGACACGATCAGGTTGAATCCACCTTTTTTGAAATTTGGCAAGTGGTCGGTCTCGATAACTTTGGTCCGTCCGAGCGCCCGCTGTTTGGCCACATCAAAAAGTAGATCGTAATGTGCATCAATAATAAACGCTTCTTCGTGAATTTCTTGAATCAATTTGTCCATTTCATCACACCTTTTTCAAATTCGTTTAATTCAACAATAACATAATGAAGGAATTTGTGATTGCGACATCGAATTTACGGAGAAAGCATACATATAAAGTATATGAACGGAGGGGATAGACTTGAGTGATGACAAAAAGAAAGTAACGTTGACCACTGATGAATATGAACGAGCGGAATTTTTGAAGTTATTGATTGAAGAAACGAAATCGCCGGCAGAGCTCAAGCGACTTCGAATGGAACTGAAACAGATTTATCATCAAGGGCATATGCGGGCTGTTCGTGAGCAAATATAAATTAAACCACTATCGCCGAAAAATCGATAGTGGTTTATTTGTTCATTTAAAACTCATTCCAACCAATTGGAACTTCAATCGGTCCACTTGATTTAGGACCAATGTGATAAACATTAAAAATAATGACGAGATGTTCATCGGTCGCATAAAAAGTGTTGTAGTCTTCTTCTGGCGCCGTCAAGTTTGACTCATAATCTGCAAATAACTTCTCCCGATACTGTTCATCACGAAGCTTCGTTTTAACGAGTTCGTCTAAACGCTCATATGAAATATTTTTATCTGCTAAAACCTCCTCAAGGTGGACCATTTCATCACGATCTAAATCGAAATGGAATGAATTGATTGCAGAGGTGCCATTCACTCCACCTTCATATAGATATTCACTCATTAAAATGGAAACATAATCGCCATACTGGTAAACATCTCGATATCCGATTACGTATTGTTCAATAAATTTAGTTGAATCTTCCGTTGGCGTTACGTCTTCTATGTTCGGCATATCTTCATTTTTAGCTACATACTCTTCATATAAAAAGTCGTCTAAAACGTTAATACCAAATTGAGGGACCTTGAATTCACTTTTTACTAATCCGCCAAACTCACCTTCAAGCTCAGTTTCTTCATATTTATGAATAAACGTCGGATTGCTTAGTGCTTCCAGTTTTTCAGTCTTTTCCGTAGGTTCGTTTGTTTTCACTTCTTCTGTTCCTGTTTCTTCTGTCTCGTTATTCTCATTCGTGGAATTCTCTTGATACTCAGTGGATATTTCATAATTGATCGCGCCTGTATCTACACTGTACGCATAATTAGCGTCCATGTCGTGTTCTTTTGTGACGATGAATTTCTCACCATCCAATTCAATCTCATCCACGATTTCAATTGAATCACCATACAGATTCATTAAATCTTCTGTCGTTAAGTTTAATGGCTGCTTATCTGCAGATTCAGCTGTGACTTCATCAATTTTCCATTTTTCATTTTCTTTTTTGTACGTCCAATAATATGTTGACCCAGGGCCGGGATAAAGATGATTTCCAATCACAATCGATGTGGCTTGGAAAGAATCTTCATCTTGTTCAAGCACATCAAATCCCGCGATTACCATGCTTGGATCTAAAATTTCATAAGTATCACAGTCGCAATAGAACGCTTCTAAATAGTAAGACGTATATTTGTCGATGAATTGCTCAGTCGCCAAGTCGGTCAATGATTCATTCGTTTCATTGACGGCCGCCAAAACTTCTTCAGAGCTATCATTAGAAAAATCCAATTCATACCAGTCCATGTTTTGTTGTTTTGTATCAATGAATCGATTCATTAATTCTTCAACGTTATTCTGGATAATCCCCTTCACTTCGTCTTTCGTCAATTCTTCAAAAGCCGGTTCTTCTTCCTCTTCTACTGTTTCCGTTTCTTCTTCATTTTCTTTTTCTTCCGCTTCAGCTTCAGCACTTTCATCACTATTGCAGGCAGTTAAAAGCAGCCCAAGACAAATTAATAAAAACGCTATGTACTTCCTTTTCTTCAATCTAAAAGACCCCCTAAAAATATTTCCCCGATCTCTTTCTATCTTTAATGAATACACATTCATATTAACATATTTTTGAAAGGATGGGATGGGGTTTCGGGTGGAATGTGGGAGATGTGCAGATTAATGTTGAAGGTTGGTGGGTTGATGTAGAAGGAATCGGGATAAGCACTGAAAACTTGTGGATTAACACTGAAGGAAGCGAGTTTAACACTGAAGCTTGGCAATTTAACACTGAAGAAAGCGAGTTTAACACTGAAGCTTGGATATTTAACACTGAAGAAAGCTGAATTAACCCTGAAGCCCGGCAATTTAACACTGAAGAAAGCCAAATTAACCCTGAAGCTTCATCAATTAACACTGAAGGAATCGAAATTAACACTGAAGCTTCATCACTCAACACTGAAGAAAACGCTTTTAACACTGAAGCCAGACGAATAAATATTGAAGTTCAACAAAGCAAAACGGAAGCCTAACATCATTCGCTAGGCTTCCGTCGTGCTGACTTTTCTAGATCAACCCATTCTTCACCAATACAGCTGTTATTTTCGTATAGTCATAATCTTCCGGCAGGGCTTCTTTCAATGGCTTCAATCTGGGCTCTTCAACCTGCTCACGTGCTTGCAACACCGCTGTTTCTTCTTCATCGGTAAAAAATATTCCCCACTGAATTGGCTTGCCTTCTTTATATGCTTTAAACAGATGGCTTTCGATCGTTTGAGCTTGGACGCCGCGAATGACAGCGATATCTTTGATCGTTTTGCCGGACCTGAACATTTCATAGCTGATCATGTGGCTCGGGCGGTCGTCTTGTGGGTCGGCGGTTCTTTTTCTCGGTGTGGGTGTATCCGTGATTTTAACCCGCTTCTTCACGTCCTGATTTTCTGCTCGCCATTGTTTAATCACGGCTAAAAATGCTTCACCATATTGCTCGAATTTCCGCTCGCCGACACCTTTAATTTCAAGCATGTCTTCCTCAGTCGTTGGGAAATAACGACTCAATTCTTTCAGCGTTGCATCGGAAAACAGCACATACGGCGGAACATTTCGTTCATCGGCCATTTGTTTTCGTAGCGCTCGTAGCTCTTCGAAAAGGTCCGCTTCATAATCCGCTTCCTCACTTGTCGGAATCGGTGCGACGAACATTTCAACGGTTCGCCTACCCATCAAGACATCGACGGAATTTTGATTGAGCCGGAGAACCGGAAACTTCCCTTCCACCATTGTCAGCAGTTGTTCGGCGACAAGAAAATGAATGCGTTCCGTCAGTTCTTTTTCCGTGTAAGCCGACATAATTCCATACGTCGACAGTTCATCCAGTCGAAAGTTTTTGAGCTTTTGATCGCGTGAACCTTTTAACACTTTCGCTGTCATACCAACGCCAAAACGCTCTCCCATCCGCTTCACACACGACAAAATCATTTGTGCTTCTTCCGTCACATCCGCTTTCTCATTCCGCTCAACGCAATTACTGCAATGCCCGCAAGGTTCTTTCGGCATTTCACCCTCAAAATAATCCAAAATGAAAGACGTCAGGCAACCGTGCGTATGACAATAATTGATCATTTCTTGAAGCTTGCGGTATTCATTTTGCTTCGCCGCTTCATCGGCGTTCGACTGTTCAATCAAAAATTTCTGCAGCTGAACGTCTTGCGGTGAAAACAGCAAAACACAATCACTCGGCTCACCATCACGACCGGCACGCCCCGCTTCTTGGTAATACGACTCGATGTTCATCGGCATCGCATAATGCAGGCAATAACGCACATTCGATTTGTCGATCCCCATACCGAACGCATTCGTTGCAACCATAATCGTTTTTTCATCATGAATAAAAGCAGCCTGTGCCTGTTGCCGCTCTTCTTCCGTCAATCCAGCATGGTACTTCGCCACTTGAAAGCCACGAGACTCCAACTCACTATGTAACGAATCCACCTGTTTCCTTGTTGCTGCGTAAATAATTCCCGAGTCATTCGGACGCTCTTCAATGAAGGAACGGACATAGGAAGACTTATTCTTGCCTTTCACAAGGTGGAAAGACAAGTTTTCGCGCTCAAAACCCGTATTGATCACATGCTCATTTTCAATATGTAAAAGATCTTGAATGTCCGCGATGACCTCATCCGTAGCTGTTGCGGTTAACGCGACAAACACGGAGATATTCGGAATCCGTTTTAGATTCGGGACAATCGAACGATAACTCGGCCGAAAATCATGCCCCCATTGTGAAATACAATGCGCCTCATCAAAGGCAACGAGTGAAATCGATATTTTCCTCAACGTACGAACAAAATAATCCGACTCAAAACGTTCCGGGGCGACATAAACAAATTTATAAGTACCCCTTTCAATATCTTTCATCCGACTAGCCATTTCGCTCGTGGTAAGCGAACTATTAATGTAAGTTGCCGCAATACCAAGCGACTGAAGCGCATCCACCTGATCCTTCATCAATGAAATGAGCGGCGAAATAATGACCGCTGTCCCATCCATCGACAACCCCGGAATCTGATAACAAATCGACTTCCCGCCACCCGTCGGCATGACAGCAAGCGTATTTTTCTGATCTAATATATAGTCAATCGTCTCCCCCTGACCCGGACGAAACGATTCATAACCGAAATAAGTTTGTAGAATTTGTTGTTCTTTTGTTGGCATGGGGGGCCTCCTTTTGGTTGGTTAGATTAGGTTGGAATGTAGACTATTGAAATGAAGCGTTATCCAAATTTTAACTCGTGGAAGTGCGAGGATATTGAAGGTTTAAATCAAATTCAAGTTTGATTCTTTATATAATTCAACTTTATTTCATCAATCAAAAAATCTAGTATTTTTTCTACCTCAATCAAAGAATCTTTATCTTTCTTTGTTAATAAAATGTCCTCAATTTCTGGTTTAATTACACGGTCAATGAGTGTTATCACATTGTTAAATTCTCTATTTAGCTCATGGTTCAGTTCATGCCTAATATAGTTGCTTAATTCATAAGTTAAAGTAATTTTATAATTTAATTGATTTAAGTCTTCTTCATTTAAAGAAGCATCTATTTTAGTGATACCTCTTGTTAGATTTTGTAGTTCAACCTCATCAACTGGCATCGTCATATCTAAATTTATAAAGCTATCTTCAACTAAGACAAGTGGATAGTTTTCTTTTTTTAATTCGACGTAATTGGATGGAATTTCCTTTCGCTGTTTTAAAGAGATCGCTTTTGTGATCGGTGCAATTAAGACAGTCTTAAATGGTGTCTTTCTTTTATGCAATACTACCGCCCTGTGGTAGTTCCTTATCACTTTAGAATTGTCTATATGTTCTGTCGGTCGTGGTGGAAAAGTATATGTAATGATACTACCTTTTCTAAAAAACATATGCAGAACACCCATTCTATTTTTTATATAAATTATAGCATAACTGGGTGATTTTAGACACATTAAAAAATGCCGGATTCATAACCCGGCATCAATGGATAAAAGCAAGCTGCACCTATTTATTGATATGACGATCATGCACTCGCTGTACAGTTGGTCTAATATAGTCATTATAATAACTAAGTTGTGACTTATACAAATCTTCAGGAATTTGTTTGGGTACTTCTTCCATACCGGAGAACAGCTGATCATCTCTTTTGTTGGCACTACGGATATCTTTTAGCGATGATTTCAATTTTATCCGCTCCTCAACAATATTAATGCTCATAATATATTATTCTCCTTTCTCATGAAAATTAACCCTTATATTGATTATAACACAAAAAATTTTTCAATTGTATCCACTGCATTTACTTTTTTAGACATTCATTAACATTTGTACGTTAAAAACTCATTAGAAATGTTAGCGGTTAAAATTATAATCGTGTAAACCTTGGCAGGAGTGGTAGTAAATTGGTTATTAGAAATATTTTAACCTAAATTGCTGTAACGCAATGATATCGTTATAATGAAATAAATAATCCCGGTAGTAAAAAAACGATAGTTAAAATGTTTCTTGATCAATTACTAATTCTTATACCATCTGTGGTTTAGTGTTTTCCCTTGATTCAACCCACTTGTCATCAAATATTTCATCACTCTCGATATGATTAAGGCATATTAACAAGGATTTTATAGCTGGTTTAGAAGTATCGTCTGTATTCCAATCCTCAATAAATTTATAAGCAGATAATGGTTTTCCTAAACTAGTCTTGTGCTTATAACTGTGTGCAGATTCAAAATTAGCAAATCGACTTCCCGCCACCCGTTGGCATGACAGCAAGCGTATTTTTTTGATCTAATATATAGTCAATCGTCTCCCCCTGACCCGGACGAAACGACTCATAACCGAAATAAGTTTGTAGAATTTGTTGTTCTTTTGTTGGCATTGGGGGCCTCCTTGAGTGGTCTGTTCTTTGTTTATTGTAGCATTTATGAATGGAAGGTACATCGTGTTCAAAAATATTCATTTAATTTGTTATAACGCGTTATAACAGTTATAATAAAATGAATAACTGAATATACTAGGAGGTAAGATGATGTCTTCGGTGGTGAAAGAAATGTTAAAAAGGAAAGTTACAAATATTGGAAACAGCAGTGGCATAACTATACCTCAAGAGGTGATTAAGCACTTAAATTTAAATAAAGGAGATGAAGTTCGGTTCATCTTAGAGGAAGATGGGAAAGTTGCTCTTAAGAAACATGAGCCGGTAAACTATGATGCAATTGAAGGAATTGATCAGGAATTCGTTGATGGCGTAAAAGATTTGATGGAGAATTACCATACAACCTTGCGAAATTTGAAGGATAGATAGAGATTACTATGAGATACCTTACTTCAAAAGAAGTTGTTTTCTTGAATATATTTTTGATTAAACAATATTCACCTAAAGAACAAGCCGGTGTGAAACATGCAAACCTGCTTGAAAGCGCAATAGCTCGGCCTAAACAAACCCTTTACGGGAAAGATGCTTACCCAACAATCGATCTAAAAGCTGCAGCACTTTTCGAAAGTCTTTGTCAAAATCATCCTTTCCATAATGCCAATAAAAGGACTGGATTTGCTGCAATGAAACAATTTTTGTGGGTAAATGGGATGAACTTAATCGCACCTCAAAAAGAAGCAGAGGAATTCACCGTCAAAGTTGTTACTGAAAAGCCTGATCTTCAAGAAATTGCTAAATGGATTAAGAAATATAGTGTATTACGATAATCTAACTCAGTCCATCAATTTATGATGGACTTTTTAACATTGTCTGATAATGTATGGACGTATATATTCACAAATGACTTTAATACGGTGGTAGATTGGTGAATGAGATCGTAAAGAATTTTTATCATGAACAAAAGATAAATAAAAACAGGAGTAACATGTTAGTTTTTGCTTTCACGTAAACTCCTAAGTTATCAGATTCATCATTTTATGTCTTTATTCATTTTACTGATTTTATCTAATATATCTTCTCTGAGTTGCTCCATCTCTTGTTCTTTTAGTCCATCATTCAACAGCTGAACAATACCAGCATTTAAAGAAACATCACATTGCTGTGAATATTCATATACTCGACGGTGTAAAGTCTTTGGCATCCTAATTGTAGTTCTTCCTGAGAAATTGTCTTTCTCTTGAGAGTACTCATTCGGATATTTAATTACCCATCCTTTTTCTTTGTATAGTGAATACAATGCCTTTTTTGATTCGTCTACTTCGGCAAGCGCTTCTTCAATTGTATCCCCATAAACCTCAAGACCATTGATTTCAGGACTTTTAACTACAACCCCCTTTTCTCCTTCCTCTTCAAAAGGAACAATTTCCAATTTATAATTTAGAGAGAGAAATTCATCTAAACTTTCTACAAATTTACTCACGATCCATTACCTCCTCAACGAGAGATATCACTTTTTTTACATGATAAACATGCATTGGCTTTTTTCGAGATAGCGTCCAGTTCAAATCATCATACTCAGGATGACTGACCCAACTGTGAGACCCTTTCCCTGAACTTTCATTCACTATAAAACCATACTTCTTCAGTAAAGATACCAACTCTTTGTAGCTTCTTCCCTTTTTATTATTTTTTAAGTCTTGATATAGCTTATGTTTTTTTGACAACTAATACACCGCCGCACCATATATAGTGACAATATAATTTAGCATAAATGATTTTAATTCATATATCAAGTTTTCTGTTACCCATTGATATACATAAATATAATCGTTAGGATTCTAAGTTGGGTGTGGAAACTTTTTGATAAATAATGTGAAGATAACATACCCGTTAGACTTACATTTGGAAATGGAGGAAATCAATTTTACAAAAAACAATGTGAGCATTTTATTGAGGATCCTAACTTAGGAAATTGGCTCGCAAATGCTGTGCGTATGAACAATCAAAAAAGTGAAAAATATAATGCACTCTTACAATATGTCGCCTCATTTGCTAAAGAATTTAAGCAAGAAAAAAGAATTGAATATAACGATAAGAATGAAAAATATTTCCCAATCAGAGAATTCAAGGATAACCGAATCCCTAATCCATCATTATGATGATTATATGAAACGATACTTCCAGTTGCACACAGGGTTTAAGAATAGAGCTTATTGAAAGTGGGAATAAGGGGTTGAATCTACGGCAGAATGAGTGATTTCGTCCTTAAGATGTATTGTGTGGAGATAAGAAATTTTACTATTCATAAACACACTACCTATTACACTCTCATTCTGTATTTCTTCAGTGTTAATTTAGGAAGGTTCAGCGTTAAACCGTAGTGCTTCAGGGTTAATTCATGAAGCTTCAGGGTTTATCTGCACTACTTCAGTGTTAATTTTCACTTCTTCAAGGTTAATGCGAGAATCTTCAGTGTTAATCGTAAGCGTCAAATAAACTGCACTCAAGTTTGAGCGCGGTTTAATTGACGCTTACTTATCAAGACTTTTCTTACTCCAAAGTAGTTTTTAAGTTTTTGTGTTAGATAAATAACTCCTCACTTTTTCCCAGTCAGTTCCTTCTTCTGTTAATAAATTTAGTATGTTGTTCCTATCCTTATATTGCGAGTTTGAAAAGTACTCTTGATATTTGGACTCAACCGTCTCAGTTAATTCTTGTAGTTCAAATATAGATTCCATTGCGTTTAGACTGTGAACATCTAGATCTAAAGACTCCAACACAGCAATTCCTTTTCTGAAATCTTTTAGTTCTTCGCCATTTAACAGATAGACTATTAATTCCTTCATTGATAATTTTTCTAAAGTGAAGTCATAGCTTTTATCCATAAAAATTTTGTAAGCTTTAGAGCGATAATTAATTTCATAGGTATAAATACCAAGTCTTTTACTTTCAATTTCTATTAGCTTATACAATTCGGTACTTATCTTACCAATAATTCTTCCAATAAATTTCTTTACTTTATCTGAATTTTTATATTCAAGTATAGGGTCTTTTACTACCCCTAACCTTTTTTCTAAGAAGTGTGTGAATTCTGTTTTTTCATCATCTAAATGGATTTTATCTAACAAAAACCTTCCATATCTTAGGTGATTGTAAAAATTACTTAATAAGTTTATAAATGCATTTTCATTATTCGTTAGTTCAATTTTATATAATTTTCTTATCTTATCCATCAATGCAACATGGTCATGATGCTTTATTGAAGACACTAAGCCATCTAAGTCAGTAATCCCTTCATAATCACCCAAAATAATTACTACCTTTTGTAGTCTCTCAACTCCCACAGATATGTAGTACATAAAATTAAATATTTCTGTAGTATTGTTCAATGTTTCCATGTCCTCGAAGCTTTTAATACCATCGTATAAGAAGTTCCCAGCAACATTTAATTCATTTCCCATACTAAAATTTTTCCATGCGGAAATTGAGTCCATTACAACACCTCTTTTTTAAGATATCTAGCTTTTTCATAATTCTATTACTCTATCCCAATAACCCGTTTAATCTCGATTTTGACCAATTCCTTTATAATGGAAAAGGGAACGTTTCCTAACTCAAGACCCTTCGAAAATATTTTATCTTTTGTTCTTTCTCAAATGTTGGAGTCCGAGATGTTATCTAAGTAATTATTGCCTTTCCAAGTTAACCTTGGTTCATCAATATAAATCCTGGGTATCCTGTCTTCAAATCGATTCTTATAGTAAATTAAGTTAGCCTGCCTCAAAATTTCAATGTGGTAATCATATAATTCATCTTTTCTGTCTAATGGATTTAATTCAATTGTGTTTCGACCTTTTGAAAGGTCTATTAGGATAGTTCGGACTAATTCCATATCTCTTCTCATTTAAGATCACCTCTTGTCTATTCTTCTATCATGTGTATATTTTCATAACTGTCCGATTAATCCCACCAACAATCTCTCCAAGGGAGAATACGAAACAATCTAACAAACTAGTCCAAAATACGCTACAATTAATAAAAAGTGACCGTATGACACAATAATTAATCAATATGACTTCACGGAGGATAACAAATGAATATTAACTTTACCAACAAGCAATACGAAACCTTATTGGAAGTTGCATATCTTGGGGAGTGGATAGCTAATGCAGGGCGTATTGGCGACCAACAAATTGAGAAATATAATGAGCTGCTTCAGTATATAGGAACTTTCGCAAAAGAGTTTAATCAATCTCATTCAATTGAATATGACCAATTTCTTGGAGGGTATTTTCCTACAACCGAATATGAAGAGCAAATGCACCCTATTATTAAAGAATATGATGAGTTGAATTTTTGGGAAAGGTTATCCGACCGATTAACCAAAAGAGATATCGAACAGTCCGGAAAAACTTTTACTTCTCGAAAGGAGTACTTCGAGCTGTACGCAGAAATTCGAAAAAAATATGAGATAGAGTTCTCTGTAAATGGGGTAAGGAATTTGGTTATTAAGGAGTACGGGTGATTCGTTCTCCTCTCTTAAGTCTTCCGAGAAGTCATTCAATTTGAAGAACCCATCTTTTTACATCCTACTCAGACATTTCTCACAAAACTTTGAGAATATAAGTGAAGCATATACTATTTATAATTTCCAATTCGGATATTTCAGTCCATATTTTCTCTCAAACGAAGAAGGTTCAATGTTATCAAAAATAATTTTAGCTTTATGGAAAATACTTGAATTAATCGATGATAGATCACCATTATCATTTTCTAATGCTTCTAACAAAAATTCATATACGGTATTCTTATCGAAGTAATGGAAAGGAACATCCTTATTTGACATGTTCCAAGCTTCATCGAAATAAATATCAATCGCATTTATATTATTTTTTTCTAAAATTGTTTGCACTCTCGAGATAAGGCCAGGGGCAATAGTTAATAATTCAGGCCATGCTAAATATTCACTGTTACTAGAACCACTTAAATCCAAAATAAATACTCTAAAATAAAAAGTAATAGCCTCTTCTGATTTATTTTCTTTTTGTAATTGTTCAGCCATGCTAAAAATAGTGTTGCGCATTAATCCATATGATCCTTCTTTTTTATATTTAGCATAGGCCTTTGTATATAACGACCATGCAATTTCATCATTACTTGGTTTTTCATCACTACCAATCGAGTTCATATATTGAAGCACTGTTGCTACATTGTAAGTTCCATCTTGAGAACTATATTTGTGAGCTGGAACGATGTAGTAGTAACGCTTCAAAACGTCATTACCAAAATCAGTTATTTTAAAAGATGATGTTTTCAGAAATGGTTTAACTTCTTCTGAGTCAAAGTTTTCTTCAATCCTGCTAATTAAATCTGCTTTTTTTCCTGAGACCTTTAAATCTTTACTTTTTAAAATCTCTTTGATTTCGGGGACTCTTAACGATGAGACTGATTCAATAGGTGTAGACTCTCTTAGATATCCGCTACTCAAAAGTGTGTTAACAGTTCTAGCAGGTTCAATGCCATATTGATATTCAAAGTAACCAGGGAATGATGAATCATTTGATTTGCCATCTATCCAATCTAAAAGAACAATTTGACCAGGCAACAGGCCTATGTCTAATTTTTCACGATAGATTGGGTTTATCTCTTCATTTGTATAAACATTTGTCTTATATTCTACTTTTCCCGTATACGTTTCGTGTGATTTACTTGTAGTCTTTTTCTTCTTCTTATTACCAAAAAGAAAATTTAATAATCCCAAAAGATCACCCCTATAATAAAAAAGTTAATTTACTTAATAATTCATTTACCCCATTGGCGTTAAAGTTTTTTAAGTGTCAAACTCTTCGAAAATAATAACTCATTCAGCATCTTAATTTATTTCGAAACCGCATGGATTATATTATTTTTTAAATAATTTTCCTAATAGACTATTAGAATTTGAGTGACTATCATTCTTAATTATAAAAGTAGACAATCTTCCAAGCATATCTGTTAATTCATTTTCAAATTCTATTGTATTGTCATCTGTTCCAGTATGAGCATGAATCAGTTCATGTAAAAGAGTACTAGCAAATGAATGTACATCTTTGAGCTGGGTGCGTTTAATGATAATTCGTTTTGTTGAAGGTTCCCAAATCCCTAGTGCATCAGTGCCAGTATAATTATTGGGACTCATTGTATTAGATATCACAATATCCTTTATCCCTTTTAAACTATTAGGATACCAATTTACAATCGTATCTTTGTAATTAAACACTTCTCTTTCTTTTTTAGTCAATTGATTTTCAGGAATAATATCAAATTCAAATTTTTCATTCCATTCTCTAGCATATAAATCTATATCTCTGAAACTGTTACCATCTAAATCTTTTGCGGTTACTAATTTTCCGGCTAATGAGTCGGGAATAGTTATAATTTGAAGACCATCCTGCTCAGCATACTTTACATATTTTCCACCATTTATTAAGTCATTAGCAGTCAAGAAAATCACATTTCTTATACTACTTAGTATTTTACATGCATGAAGCTGAATATCAATCCATAATAACTCCTCATGAACGTTACCTGTTTGCACTTTTTGTAAATCATCCACCAAGGTTTCTGCTGCCCTTTGACTTGTGCATTCTAAAAGTATAGATTTTATTCGGTCAGAATAAGCAGTTCTCCCAACATTAGTTCTCTCTCTATTTAACGATTTACGAAGTTGCTTTGTAGTTGAAGTAATATTATAGGAAAAAAGAAAGTTTTCTTCTTCGGCAACACTCAGTCCATTTACATATATCTTAGAAAGTCCGGTACTATTTTCAATAAGTTCCCCGTATTTTGTAGTTTCAATAATTTTTTCTCCTGAGTATTGTAAAAAGAAATTTTTTGCTTTTTTAATATCATCTTCTTTGACATTCGTTAAAATGAAGTCAGTACCTACCATATTGGGGTAAGTAGGATTTTTTACGATAGCATGTAGTGTTACTAAATCATCAAAATTACCTTTGGTTAGTTTCTCTATTGTTATATCACTATATTTTGATTGAATAATTACTCCGATATTTCTTCTATCGAATGTTGCCATTGCATCTTTCAATCCAACTCCAAACTTTCCTATAACTTTATCTGGATGCTCCGTTTTTTCTGAGTTCTCATTTTGAGTTAAATGTTCATATTTAAGTCCCCTTCCGAAATCCCTAATATGCCATTTATTATCATGATCTTTAAAAATTTGTGGTTCATCTGTGTTAGTGAGAATTGATTCATCTAACGCGTTTGCAATAATTTCTCTTAAAGCATGTGCAATTGTCCAATGTTCCAATACCTTTTCAACATTCAAATCGAATTCTTTCATTAACAAAAGCCTCCTAATTATTTTGAGACCTTCTAGCAGGCCATTTAATAGCTATATTTTCTTAGAGAATTAACTTGGAGATTGATTCTAGATGAGCAAAGACATTACCAGCAGTGGCTACTTTTACCTCTTGAAGTTACAATATTAGTATATCAAACCAATAAAGAGAAAAATATGCTATTCTTAAAGAAGAAAAACAACTCATCTAAACAGGCCGTACAGAGTAAACAAACTACTAGAAAATAAAGTAAAACTACGAGAAAAGAAGGATTAGGAGAATACAAACTTGATACCCAACTCAATCAGCTAATCGCTATCTGAGTGACCCTCTTTTGAAAAATCCACGAGCAAAGTCAAATGAATTTACTTTATTAAACAATTACGATACTAGATGGGTAATTTAGGGATGCTAAGTACCATGGTCAACTAAAAAAGACAGGAGGAATTACTGTGCAGGACAAAGATGACAAGCTAAAAGACGCCTCAAAATCTGGCTTTGGACTTTTATCAGATTCTGTCTTAAATGCATCAACTAATGCTGCGTCTGAAATAGCAAAAGAATCGGTGTCAGATATGGTAGGAGAAATGGCGATTGACACAGTCAGCTCATTTATCCCTGGTATTAGTGGTGCAATATCTTCTTACAAAATAAAAAGAGCAGAAAAGAATCTTACAATATTAATAAATGAAGTTAGCAAGAGACAGGAAAGGATAACAGCCAATCTCAGCAAGCAAACAGAAGAAAACAAAGACAAACTAGATCAACTATTGCAATACATTATAGAGTTGGCAGCTGATGAATACCAAGAACAGAAAATTGAATATATGGTGAATGGATACTTGTATTTAACAGATCACAATAAAATAACATCAGATTTTGTCATGCATTATTATGACACTCTTAAGCAACTTCGAATGGTCGATATTTCTGTTCTTCGCTTATATTATAAGAATGCATTTCTCATGCCAACTGAGAGAGAGAATTTTAGAGATATAATGGAAAAACATGGGTTGTCATATGAGCAATATAGGTCTGTTCAAGAAACTTTAAGAAGACATGGATTATTAGAACTTGAAGTTAAAGATGAAACAGAAAACGACATGACCAAACTAGAAGAAGGAATTAATAAAGTTGTTGCTTTTTTAGAACACTTAAATAAAGGTAAGAATTCTAGACCACCCCAAATCGGCAAAGTAAAAATCAAGCAAAAAACAAGGGAATCATTCAAACTGAACAAATTTGGTAAAGAGTTTAACGATTTTTTTCATGAAGGTTAGCATTTAAAAGTGGTCAAATATCATTCTTCAATACAATATAAACACCAAGTAAGTCAGTTTTCTGATTTAATATTGGAGTGAAAAGTATCAATATAACAGATCTTTTTTCTAGTAGAGAAATATCATTTTTTATTTGGACAGTATTTCTCTTTGTACTAATATTTATATTGGCGGTTCGAGACTTAAAATTGAGAAGAGATATTTATAGAGTTTTTAAAGCTGCTATCAACAAATATATAATCTCATTCTTATTAATTACTATCCTCTATACAGCTAGTTGCGTCTTCGCTTTCCTTCAGGGTTAATCCGCAATCCTTCAGGGTTTATTTTGGAAGCTTCAGGGTTGATTCGTGCTGCTTCAGGGTCAATTTGCAAAGCTTCAGCGTTAATATGCGCTGCTTCAGGGTTAATTCACGAAGCTTAAGGGTTTATCTGCAATACTTCAGTGTTAATCTGCTTTCCTTCAGGGTTAATGTAAAATGCTTCAACGCTGAACTGCTCGGATCCTATGCTCTACACTTTCCTCCTTCATCACCTTATTCAAATGAAACAAATAATCGAAATCGTCACTTTGAAAGTTGTATGCTAGCTGATATTTTCGTAAATATTTATCTCCGTGCCTCGTAGCTGCTTTCTTCAGCATGTCGCGAGCTGTATGGCTTGATTCTAGCCCAGTAAATTTCCGAAATGCTCGGTTCGTTATTTCCTTTCCATATAACAAATAATAGTCTTTGAGTGCATTTTCGTGGGCTAAGGCGTCGCGGTGGTTGCATCGTGGACATTGCCATCTACGTCTAGTCATTTTCATGCCAAGGTTTCCACAGTTTATGCAGAAAATTCCATGGTTAAGTTCGCTTGGTTGGATTCGATTTTGTTTTAAGATGTTTGGTAGATAAGGAGCATTGTGGCGTTTAATTTGATTGGAAAGATGGTTGATCTGTTTGACGGTGAGATGGTTGTCGTGTTCATTGGATAGTTCCCGAAATAATGAAGGCAGTCGTTGAAGGGATATGACGCGAGATGCGTGGTGAGTGTTCGTTGATTCGATTCGTAATCTCGTATTGGAGTTGGTCATCACGACATAGTATTCTACTGGCAGTTTGCTTATGTCATATTGTTCTAGCCAGTTCGATAATTGAAACGCTTGCTCTTCGGCTTGCAAAACGGGGTCTTCAAAGACTTTAAATTCGTCGCCTTTTGTCTGGATCACTTGATGCACCGTATCATCAAATAATAAGTCGTCACTATAATATTTGGATTCGAGAATTAAAATAAATTTAGAAGAGATTATGATAAAATCCATTTGAAAATGATTTGAATAAAGATTGAGGCGGACATTGGGCAAAATTTTGCAATAGGATGGAAATTTACTGAGTGGATAAAGCAATCGCTTTTCACCGTGGAAGCCAGCGAGTTCATTGCTTACCTTTTTCTGGATTTGTGGATAGCGCTCATGATGAGCAGGTAATCGATGATGCAAAGCTAGCAACTTAAGAATGTGTGGGGAGGGATAGAGGGTTAGCTTTCGCGTAGACAAGGGTCAATCGCTCCTTTGTATTATTGTACTTTTAAGTATAGCTAATTCTAGTTAAATGACAAGTAGGTTGATAAGCTGTGTTCAAGCTTCAGGGTTAATACGTATTTCTTTAGTGTTGATTTGCATGGCTTCAGTGTAGATGCGCACAACTTCAGTGTTAATTCAGATTTCTTCAACATTAATTTGCAATCCTTCAACATTAATTCAAGCTTCTTCAACATTAATTTGCAATCCTTCAACATTAA
>NZ_VMHF01000004.1:93041-94307 GCF_007559355.1 Allobacillus sp. SKP2-8
GTTACACTTCAGCATCAGCCCGAAACCCACAAAAAAAGACACCAACCAAAGTCAGTGCCTACCTACTCGCGCGATCGTTCTTTTCCATTGAAAAGGAATAGCCGAAGCCTCTGATCGTGTGGATGTATTTGACGTCGTTCGATCTTTCTAGTTTTTTCCTTAAGTTTCGTATATGAACTTTGACAGTTTGGATGTTTCCAGTGGCGTCCATGCTCCAGATGTCGTCATAGAGCTGATCGTGACTCCAGATTCGTTTTGGATATTGGGCTAATTGAATGAGCAGTTTCATTTCTTTCGCTGTCAGTGGGATCAATTCGCCATTCAAGTAGCATAATTTGTTGTCGATATGAATTTCCAGGTCGCCGTATTTTAATCTCTTTGCGCCTTTTGCAAGATTAACATGATAACGTCTAATGTTTGCGCGGATTCTTGCTTCTAATTCGTTAAAGTCAAATGGCTTTGTCAAATAGTCATCTGCGCCGAGTTCAAAACTGGTGAGCTTATCAACCATTTGCTTGCGAACACTAATAAAAATAATCGGGACAATTAATTGCTTGCGGATTTCCTGACAAACTTCGAAACCATCTCGACCAGGCATTTCAATATCCAATAAGATGAGTTGCGGGATGGTGTGCGAAATGATTTCCAGCGCTTTATCACCGTTTTCAGCAGTAAAAACAGTAAAGCCTTTTTGTTTCAAATAAAGTGCGGTCATTTCACGGATATCACGGTCATCTTCAACAATCAACACCTTATGTTTTCCGATCGTCTTCTCCTCCTTTATTATCGTCTAACACCATAGACGACTAACCGGTGAGTATTGGAACGGTATGGATGACAAGTTAACAACGTAGCTAAATCCCTGCCTTCCTTCACTCGTAAAGAGTCTGTTTCATGAGGCAAAATAACAGCAGACCCTTCAACTTTATAGACTAGTCGTTCATCCAGCGTATGAATATAAAAAACATCTCCAGGTTGCAGCTCGTCTAAGTTTCGAAACATTTCCTTTGTGCCCATCCCGCGGTGGCCTGCCAGTACGGTATGTGTATTCGGTCCACCAACAGGTAAAGATGAGCCTTCGACTTGGCCGATTCCTTGAGATAATGCGTAATCACTCGCTCCTAGAAGAATCGGAATATGTAAGCCAAGTTTTGGGATTTCAAGCGTTGCGAATGTATCAATGTCGGTCGTGTTTCCTTGAGTGTCAGCGGTTAAGCTTCTTTCCTTTAACACCTGATTGCATTTCGTGTTCTCAAGCGGATCATA
>NZ_VMHF01000004.1:94330-101483 GCF_007559355.1 Allobacillus sp. SKP2-8
TCCTTCTGTAAATGGATCACTAAGTCCCTCATCATTCTGATAAATCGCATTGTTACATTCACGTGCATCGTTAATCTTTTTTCGTTTGAGTGTTGCAGGGATGGTATCCGCTTCAGCATGAAAATGATCTACATAGGTATGTTGGATTTGATTATTGATGAATTGTGCAACGTGAGGATAGATAACGATAATTACTCCAATCGCGAACAGGCCGACAATGAATCCTTTTTTCTTGTTCATCGTCTTTTCCACCTTTTCCGACGTCGAATATACCAATACGTTAGTATCGACATCAATAAAATTAACAAAGCGATCCATAGTAGATACATTGGTTTCTCTGCTTCGATCATCGGTCCATCTGGAGTGACAAGTGCAGTTGCTTCTTTTGTTTCTTCAGTAGGAATACGTTTACCTCGTACAAGAAGGCGGTGTGTGTTGATCATATAAGGTTCGCATGTGATCAACGTAACGAGGTCTTCGGTAGGATTGAATTCGAGCCAACTTGTTTCTGTTGGCAGGACAATTTGGATATCATCCACTTCATACGTTAACGTTTCCCCTAAAGTATGGATTTGAAACCTATCTTTTACCTTTATTTCATCTAAATTCCTAAAAAGCTTCGAACTGGGTAATCCACGATGTCCCGTTAACGCCGCATGATTGCCTTTCCCACCAACTGGCAAGGACGAATTCGGCATATGGCCGATTCCTTGACTCAGTACATCTTCGCTGACACCATGATAAATCGGGATGCGTACATCAATCGACGGAATCTCGATACTCCCCATCGCTTCACCGATATCCAACACATTTAGATAATGCTGATCTTCCTCCACTTCGCCACTTACTTCTTCAGCAAACGGATCTTCAATCGATACGGGTTGATTTTGGAGCGCCGCATTATACTCTTCAGCCTTCTGTCTTTCCTGTTCTTTTTTCTTATCGGACATGTTTTTCCACGCTTCATTATGCTTGGTAATCGATGAGTGATGCTCCTGTGTATTAAACCAATCACTAACAATGGGATAAAAAAAGATACTAAGCCCGACGACAAATACCGCTACCACGATGAACTTTCGGAACATCCCACTCACCTTTCCCTTTCATGATGAAGGTTAAGAAGGAGACGCATTGTCCCCTTCTTAACTTTCCATCAAAATTTATGCCGTTTCATTTTTGCGATGGCGGATATACAATACTAACGCCGTCCCCATCAGTAATGCACCAATGAGTGTGAAGAGTGATGTACCAATTCCACCCGTTTTCGGTAATTCCCAACCGGATTTAAAGTTATCTACTGCGATGACATGGTCGCTGTTATTAGCATTAACGGAGAAGCTGATCGGGTTGTTTAATTTGTTGTAAGGCTTCATGACACCATCGTCATCGTACATCGGAGCTTTTGTTTCGATTAACTCATAATCGCCGTAGTCGAGTTCACCGAAATCAATTTCACCGTTTTCATCTGTTGTGCCGGTAAATACTTCTTCTGTGTCCGTGTTAACGACTTTAAATTCAGCACCTTGAAGTAATGCTTGATTATCTCCATCTTGTTTAATGACAAGTAACGTACCTGCAGTCGGCAAAATTTCTACCGGATCAGTCGTTTTATCACCAGATTGATCGTGTTTGTTCGTGTAGTTCACAGATGCTTCGTTTGAAATTGGATCATTCGCTGTTGCCTCTTCTGAAATCAAAACATCAAACTCGATAACCACCTGGTTAACCGATTGGAATGCCGAAAAGTCGTAAACATCCCACGTCAACGTTTGACCGTTTTGACCAAACGTGAACGCTGTACTATCTACACCAGTGACACTCCAGCTACCGTCGACATAGCTTAAGTCATCATCTAGAACATCGGTTACTGTAAAGTTCGTATATTCAAACATGTCGCCTGGTACATCAATCGTAATTGAGTACGTGACTTCTTCTCCACGGTTGCTGGCATCAACATTAACGTCTTTTTTAATGTCTGGCTCACGATAGTTTACCGCTTCTACCTTGATTTCTGAATCACTATCTTCTACAGAAAATTCGATTCGCTGGTCGCCAAGCACGTAACCATCAAGTGTATGCGTCTCTTTGAAATAATAATTACCATAAGGTAAGTTTTTTATGAGTATTTTCCCATCTTGGTCTGTTGTGAAAGTTTCCGTACCTTCAAACAACTCATCATCATCACCATAAAGCTCAAATATAACACCTGGAAGTCCCAAGAGATTATTACTACCATCCTTCTTCGTCAACTCAACGTCATTTCGGATTGTTTCGTTTTTCGGATAAATATTTACGTGGTAGAATGATTCGCTTCCGTCTTGAACAGTCATTGGAATATCTACGAAAAATTCTTGGGTGTTTAAATTGACGTGGTCTGGTCCGTCAATTTCTTGAACTTTATATCTACCTAGTGGAATCTCCATCCAACCTGTTATTCCATCCGGACCAGTCACTTTCGTCGACGTAAATCCATCTGTAACTTCTGTCCAAGTATCAAATTCTTTGTTGTATTCGTGCGTCTGGATAATTTGATACGTCACACCTTCGAGTGGTATGCCATCAACTGGTTCGGTTAAATCTCGTCCATCAGCATCCCCTTGTGCTGCTCCAGGTTCTTGTTCATATTTATGAATAAACAACGAACCATACGAAGGCGAGTACGGGTTTTCTACACCCGCAACGCTCAAAGGCAATAACAAACTAAAAATTAACAAAGCGATTAACGTTGTGGCTAATTTTTTCATTCAACTTCTCCCCTATTCATTGTTTTCTTTCCGTCTTCTCCACAAAAGGAACAAAGCGGTTGCCATGAGGATTGCTCCGACACCGTAAAATCCTATTGTTCCAATTCCTCCTGTTTTCGGAATCTCCCAGTCTTGTAACGTGTTTTCGATTGTTTCATTTACGTGCAGTTGATCACTTGAAATGGAGATGGTTCGTTCACCTTCAAGCAGTCGATAACCTTCTGGTGCTTTCGTTTCTGTTAACGTATACTCTCCCAAAGGTAATTCGTCGAAAATGATTAACCCAAATTCATCTGAAGTTCCTGTCATGGAAAATCCATCCGAACCATTGAGCTCAAACATCGCTCCTGCTAGTGGATCACCATTTTCATCAACTTTATAAATCGTTAATGAACCATATAAGGCAGTGTTGGTAACGATTAACACTCCATCTTCTGCTCGGTAACTAGCTTCATAGCCATCCGGAACGTTAAGCTCTATGACTTCGTATTCAATTTCATTTCCTGTTTCATCATCATATTTTCGAAATCCAGTAAAGACAGCAGACCATTGATTATCTTCATTTAATACTTCTGTTATGCCTGTATCTGTTCCATCTGCAAGTAAACTGACTGTCACTTCACCCGTTTCTGGACCAATCCACTCTTTTGTCACTACGACATCAATCAATTCATCGTTCGTATTCGTAAAAGTAAAACCCTCTTCAACTGAACCAGTTTTATGAGATGTATAACCTTCGAGGGCTACTTCTTGAACGATATAGTCTATTTTCACACCTGTCGTTTCATCATATTTTCTTAAATTTTCAAAAGCACCTGACCAATTATTCGTCGCATTTAACGTTATCATTTCTCCTGTGTCAACTCCGCCCGAAAACAGCTGTATCGTGACTTCGTTTGCTGCTGGACCAACCCATTCTTTTGCAACTTGGATATCCAGCGTTTCATCATTCGTATTCGTGACTACAAATCCATTATCAACTGAACCCAAAACGTCACTTGAATATCCAGGTATATCTATTTCTTGTACTGTATAGGAAATTTGGTTCCCTGTTTGGTCATCGAACACATTCAAATCTGCGAATGTGTCCGACCAATTATTCGCTTCATTTAAGACCAACGTCCTTCCAGTGTCAGTTCCGTCTGCAAATAACTGAACGGTCACAGCTTCTGCCGCTGGACCAATCCATTCTTTCGTAACGTGAATATCTATTTGTTCTGGGTTATATGTGTTTGTTACGGTTAATCCGTCTAAGCTTTTCACATAATTGACCGGTACATCTGCTTCATCAGCAGTAAAGATATACTCTCTACCATAGGGATCATACTGAGGTACTTCCTCCCATGTGTATTGCCAAGCTGGGATTTCATTGCCATCCACTGTTGCGTTTTTTATTTGATGAGGAGCTTCACCTGCTGCAGAAACTAATAAATGCAAGGTGATTGATGGTCGTTCTGTACCGCCATCCCACACTTTATTTGCTGTAACATCTGTTTTCGGAATTTCAAATAATAAATCTCCGCCTACATCATGTCCACCACCGATTCCTTTGATAAAGAACGTGTAGATTCCATCGTCGTTTAAATTCAAGTCAGTCAAAGGAAACTTAAAAACAGTCCAATGCGAATCTTTCGTATTTCCTTTCAATCCATCTTTAGGATTATATTCAACACCGTCTATATATATGGGCACCAGAGGATTATATTCATCGAAATTCGTTGAGGTAACACCATTCAATGTAATAAATTGTAAACTGTGTGTTGATTTCACAGCTACATAAACAGTTCCATCTTTGGACCATAATCGATGTGGTCTTGTGTGATCATTTTGTGATGTACCAACTAAGGTTGTAGGCACAACAATCGCATTTGTTCCTGAAAAATAACTTCCAGATGTAGATAAGGAAACAAATAATGATTTTGTGGCATCTACTTTGTTATTTTGTGAGTTCGTTTCCTTTTGTTTCACCACTTGATCTTGATTGGATTTTTGATTCTCTTCTTCATTTTCATCCAATGTTTTTGATTGCTCTACAGGTTTTTCTTTAGATCCAGATGCCGAATCATCACTTTCTCCATCCTCTGAATGCGATTCCACCTCGGATGAACCCGTATCATCTTCCGTTTCAGCCTCGTCATCTTCGGACGATTCAACTTGCTCTTCTGCATCCTCTTCATTCGACGTCATTTCAGAAGATGACTCATCAGCTTGCTCGTTCGATTCTGTTTCATCTAATTGAGTCAAAACAGGCATTTCGAGCGACTTCTCGTCAAAGTCTTTAATCTGCTGGCCGTCAAACGAAACAACCGCTTTTAATTGATACGAATCAACGAGGTCATCTGTTCTAACGGTTGTAATCTTGAACTCTTCTTGAATCGATTTAGATGACTTCAACAGATAGCCATTTGCCGTTTGCTCAACATCAATCGAATTTGTACCGTCGATAGATCCATGACTTAATCCTTTTGAAAATTCAATCGCAACGTTCACTTCGTCATCCTCAGACTCATTGGTGACGTCAACGACCAGGTTCCATTCAATATCCTCGTCCGAATGAGTAACATATTCAACAGACACTTCATTTGAAGTTGATTGCTCCGAAGTCGCCAACAAACCAGCATTCAAGCCAAAGATATGAAAAATAAGCACAACGATCGTCATAATCGAAATTCCTTTAATATAGCGCATCTCTTTTCCTCCTTTCTCTAAATTGTTGATGTTGTATGTTTTGGTCGTTCGGTGAAAAAATAATAGCGAAGAACGAACGATGTGGATTATTTGAAGAGCGCAACCTCCTTTTTAGACAACCGTGATAAAAGCACTATATTCATCCTAAGACGCGAAAGTTAAATCGAGGTTAAGATAAGAAAAAATATTTAGAATAATTAGTATAATTATGTCGAAAACCAATCATTAGCTAAGCAATCAATAGAATGAAGTACTGATTCGAACAAAATGGCAAAATAAAAAAACCATTTACGAACTTGTAAACGGTTCATGTAATGATATGAAATTTTATCTGAATTAATTCCAAAAAAATCCTAAATTTATCTCCTTTTGATATAGTCGCTATTACCCATCGAATCATTTACATCTAAATACTCTTTTAACGGCATTTTAATGATGAAGGAACTCCCTTTTCCTTCATTACTTTGAGCAGTAATCATCCCATCATGAGCATGGACAATCTCTTCAACAATAGCTAACCCAAGACCTACGCCATGAGCCGCCGAGCCACTTGCCCCTTCCGTCCCTCGGTAATAGTGCTTGAAAATATAGGGCAAATCTTCATCTGCAATCCCCACACCATTATCTTTTACTACGAGCTTAATATAATCCAGATCTTTCCAGTAAACATAAAATTCAATGCAGCCGTCTAGTTCTTCGGTAAACTTAATCGCATTGAACAATAGATTCTGAAACACCTGATCCATCCGAAAGAAATCCATATAAACATCGCGGTTATTGTGCGGTCGTCCGAATACTTTCCAGCGAAAAATCCGCCCCGATTGCTCAACCATAAACGAACCTAACCGCTCGATCCGCCTTAGCCAATCAGCCACATTCATGCGTTCCAGCCGAACAACCGCCTCTTGTTTTTCAATGACCGACAATTCTTGAAGCTCCCCAACCAGCCGACTTAAATTTCTCACTTTTTCAAGCGCAAGCTCATGATACGGGTGATTCGTTGGATGAATTGCCCCATCTTTGATCATCTGCAGATACCCCTGAATTAACGTGAGCGGCGTACCAATCTCATGCGCCAATATCGCACGGTATGTACGTTGAGCTTCCAACCTCCCCTGAAGCTCATCAACCATAGACGCTAGTTGACGATTTTCATCAATTAGCTTTTCATTATTAGCACCCAATTCAAATTGCTCACCTATCAGATCAGTCACAGATTTATTATCATCATTGGAAAGCGATTCGTTTTTCACGCAACAACATCCTTTCGCAATACAATTAGTTTCGAACCAGCCTATTTTATGCAGCAAGCAATAATATCAGACCACTCTAGTTGTATTGATAGAATACCGTTTAGTGTTGATTTGTGATTCTTCAGTGTTCATTTGCTGTTCTTCAGTGTTTATTTGTGGCCCTTCAGTGTTCATTGGCAGTTCTTCAGTGTTAATCTGCGGGCCTTCAGTGGTAATCCGCGTTTCTTCAGGGTTAATTCACGAAGCTTCAGGGTTAATTTGCGGCCCTTCAGTGGTAATCTGTGGTTCTTCAGTGTTCATTCGCAGGCCTTCAATGTTAATTTGCAATCCTTCAACATTCATCCGCGATTCTTCAACATTCATTTGCAATCCTTCAACATTAATCTGCAATCCTTCAACATTCATCCACAGTCCTTCAACATTCATCCGCAGTTCTTCAACATTCATCCGCAGTTCTTCAACATTCAT
>NZ_VMHF01000004.1:101600-118132 GCF_007559355.1 Allobacillus sp. SKP2-8
ATTCATTTGCGATCCTTCAACACTCATTTGCAATCCTTCAACATTCATCCGCGGGCCTTCAGTGTTAATACTTTTCAGAGTTTATATTGCGTTACATACTCAATATCTTAATCCACTAGATCGCCTGGATTTGCTTGTCACAATTAAACAAATCCACGCTTATGATTAAGGCATTACCCACCCTTTAATAGATCTACAATCAATAACACAAATAAAGCCAATATCAAGCACTACGATGAGTTACTGGATATTGGCTGCGACGTTTAGTATGTCTATTCGATTACTAAGCAAACTTATATTGGGATGTTTTTCCTAAAAGTTAATTTATGGTTAATTATATACAATGAATTGGAAATAATCAACTAATTTTGAGGGACTTTAGATTATTGGTAACTTTGGAATTAAACATTTTCAATGAAAAAGCCTTTCTCAAATTGATAACAGCCTTAAATTAATCTTTTAAATTGCTAAATTACTTAACTTTACTATACTTCTCGAGAATTGATCCACTTGCGTTTATTATTATTTTTCGGAGTACATTATTTACTTCTTACTCCACTCCGTTAATCACCAATTCCAACCCATCTCCATCATAAGCTTCCTGAACAAAACCTCTAAATGTATATATATTTCCAACCTCTAAGTAAGGTACCTTTGTATCTGAAAATATAACTGCCTCAATTGACTCATTTCCATTTGAAACTGTTAAAAATTTAGTTCCACTGGTCGAATCATAGCTAAAATCAACAACTGTTGCAACTACAGTCAAGTGTTCGTTTTCATAATCACTGAATGATTCGCTGTCAATATTGGCTGAGCTTTTATTTTGAAAATCGTCTAATATACCTTGTTCAAATGCGACGAAAATTACAGTCAAGACAATGAATAGACTAGCAACTATGATTTTAGTTATAATTCCAGATTTTTTAATTTGTGATTGCGGTAATTTATAGTTGTACTCCGCCACAGACTCACTTGTTCTATCTGGCTCTATTTCAAGAGAATCATATTCATCCTCAATATCTCTTTGAATTTCCTCGTTAATTTTCTCTTGATCTAGTATCTGAACAAGATTTAAAATTTCTTGTATTTGCGACTGGTTTAAAGAACTAGCTGTATGATTATATTTGGATGCGTTCATCAAATGAGTTTGTAAGTTTTCATTCAACTGATCTTTAAAAATATGATACTTAAAAAACTCATCCCTTTGTTGAGGTTGCCATTCGTTAATTTGTCTATTGAATTTATAATTAAATTGAGTTTGAGTAAAGCCATAATGAACGACACAGTAACTAATCATTCTATAAGGGTCAACCCCATACAATGAATTCATATTGGAGGATAAAAAATTATTAAAAACGTCACGATGTTTCTTCACTTGACCCAATGGATTGGAAAGAGTATTATAATTCGTTTTAATTTGACCGTGGGATTTTACATCATTAATATAACGGATACTATAATGTTTCACCTCAACTAAACGAAGTCCGAATAAAGGTGAGATTACTAAAAAATCTGGTTGATATTCACCAGTATCAGGTTGTGCAATGATATATGTATTATTGGGTAGGTGTTCAGCTAAAAGATTACCAACTGAAATTTCACCCTCCAGACCCTTTTGGAGTTTTGCGTCGCTAGTTTCTCTAAGTGATTTTTCTAATTTGTTTTTTCCTATAAATATCCCCATATAGACCACCCAATTCATGATTAACTAAATTATAGCATTTAATTCAATTTTGTATTACTTTTCCCGCTGTTCACGAGGGATTATATGGTAATATTTTAATTAACATGGGTATTAAAACTACCCGTTCGATTTGAGAATGTGGAGGCACAACGATGCTACATAACGATACGCTAAATTTATTCGTTAACTTAATTCTATTAGGACTAATCACAGGTGCTGTGTTTTATTTGCTACATCTCATCCTGGTAAAAGTGTTTAAGTCCGTTTCTTTTACTTATTTCACTAGCTTTATCATGACTTCTTTAGCCTCGCTCTTCATTTTGCAACCATTTTTTCAAGTCAGCGATGAAGTGATTTTAGGTTATTCCCTTTTTTGGTATGTCGCACAAGTAGTTATTTCACATCAATATATTAGGAAAAATTCTAACCCGTTCCCGCTTGGTTGGTTGATTGTTTCAGTTATTCTTGTACTTAGCTATCCTTCGGTGTCGAATTATATTAATGAATATTCTGCTACGAAAAACACATTAGATGATGATGTTGCTTCAGTTCAGACAGAAATCGACGCTTCAACTGAAGTCGAAAATGACACTAGTGAACAAACAATTGATGAGCCTACTACTGATTATAAAAACATTATTGATTATGCAAAAAAACATGTCGTTTGGATTCAAAGTTATGATCGAGTCGGTACTGGATTCATGTTTAATTCCAATGGAGATATTTTAACAAACGCTCACGTTGTTGAAGCGGATGGATACCCGTACATACAGTTTGAAAATGGAGACGAATTTCAAGGTATAGTTATAGGAAGTGATTCACTTTTAGACGTGGCTGTCATCAGGGTAGATGATTTACAAGGAAAATCCTATTTAGATATCGAGACCACTGAATTGCCTAAAATTGGAGATGAAGTGATAGCGATTGGTAATCCTAGAGGGTTAAGAAATATTGGCACATGGGGAGAGATACTAGATTTAGGAGTTGATCTTGGGTTGACAAACGGTATCGAGATGGAGAATATGATCTCGACATCTACTCAGATTGCTGAAGGAAGTAGTGGAGGGCCTTTGTTAAATGGCGAGACTGGTAAGGTAATTGGAATCAATACTGCAGCAGATCTGAAATATAAAGAAGGATATAGCATTCCGGTTTAACAATTCATTGAACACGTAGAACAATGGACAGAGAACCCACAACCTTTTAAAAACCAAGCAAGTGATGAACAAGAGTATGAAGAAAATAACGAACCTGGTTATCTAGTATCTGAGTTTGAAGCTATTAATGTTATTAGTACATTTTATGATTCTATTAATAGTTATGATTATCGTTATGCATATGAATTTCTTGGAGCAAATTGGAAAAGCGAATTATCCTATTCAGAATTTAGCAAAGGATATACCAATACGATACATGTGTATATTGATGATATTTACATTAATGACAGGGATACAGAAACAATAACCGTAGAGGCTATTATTACAGCCGAAGAAACTGATAATGACTTAACATATTCAAGATATCGAGTGAGTTATGAAGTAGGGATTGAAGACGGTCTATTAACCATATTGACTGGGTCGGGGGAAGTATTGGAATGAAAATAAAGCGAAGAGACGATCGTCTCTTCGCTTTATTAATTACATATTTTCTAAAATCGCTTTCTTCAACTGCTCCAATCGACGATCAGCTTCCTCCCTCGTCTCACCCTTCACACCAAAGTAAAATTTCATCTTCGGCTCTGTTCCGGATGGGCGGAGGCAATACCAGCAATCATCGCTCATTTTTACTTTTAGAACGTTCGCATTTGGTAGTTCGATCTCTTCCTCACGACCGTCAGATAAATACGTACGTCTGCCAGTTGTATAATCTTCAACAATCTCGGCGCTCAAATCGCCAGCTGTTTTCATTGGGTTCTCCCGAAATCGGTCCATCAATTGAGCAATTTGTTTTGCGCCATCAATGCCCTCCATTTTCACGGAATGCAGGTCTTCAATGTAATAGCCATATTGTTTATATAATGTTTCAAGCGCGTCAAATAACGTCATGTCTTTTTCGTTATAAAAGGCCGCCATTTCACAAGCCATCATTGTCGATTGAACGGCGTCTTTATCGCGTGAAAAGTCATTAATTAAATAACCGTAACTTTCTTCGTAACCAAACATAAACGTATGGGTATTCTTTTGCTGAAACTCCTCAATTTTTTCACTAATAAATTTGAAACCTGTCAACACATCCATCGACTGAATGCCGTAGTGTTCTGCTACTGCTCGTCCAAGTTCTGAGGTCACAATCGTTTTGATCATCATGCCGTTGGAAGGGATCTCTTTCGTATTGGCAAGGATATAGTCGAGCATCAATGCACCTAACTGATTCCCTGACAGCACTTGGTAGTTTCCAGTAGCGTTTTTAGCCGCCACACCTAACCGATCAGCATCCGGATCCGTCGCAATTAGGACGTCTGCATTCACCTTTTCACCTAATCCAATTGCATATTCAAAAGCTTGATGCTCCTCTGGGTTTGGAGATTGGACAGTAGAAAACTCCGGATCTGCAATCATTTGTTCCTCGACTAAGTGGACTTGATTAAAGCCTAACTGGTTTAACCCCTGTGGGACGAGCTTGCCTGCTGTTCCGTGGAGTGGTGTGAAGACGATATTTAACTCGTCCGCTTGCTTTGAAATCACACCCGAATTAAGGGTGATCGATTTAAGCTCTGATAAATAAGCTTTGTCTACGTCTTCATCGATCCATTGCAAAAGACCTTGTTCTTCCAACGCTTCTTGTTCCATTACTTCAATCGTTAGTTCATTTTCGATTCCATTTACTTTTTCAATCATTAAATCGGCTTGCTCTGGTGGTAACTGTCCACCCGTTTCGTTATAAACCTTATAGCCGTTGTACTCTGGTGGGTTGTGGCTAGCTGTAATCATCACCCCAGCAGCCGTCCCTAAATGACGGACGGCGAACGAAAGCTCAGGCGTCGGTCGAAGCGAAGTGAATACAAAGGTTTTGATCCCATGTACACCAAGCACACGTGCCGTCTCAATTGCAAACTCCTTCGATTTATAACGAGAATCGTAAGCCACCACGACACCATGATTTTTAAAATCTGATCCGTAACGCTCCAAATAAAGCGCCAAGCCCTTTGCCGCTTTGCGCACCGTGTAGATGTTCATGCGATTAATCCCCGCCCCCAATACGCCACGAATACCACCCGTTCCAAACTTGAGTGGCTCGTAAAACGCATTCTGCAAAGCTTGATCATCGTGCTTTATCTGTTCTAATTCTGTTTTTAATTCTTCATCTAGTTGGTCAAATGCAAGCCAACTTTCAGCTATTTGTTTCCAGTTCATGTTTATCACCATTTATTTTCTATTTTCCTCGATCGCTTATCTAATAAAAGCCCACCAACTCGGCGGGCTTATGATTTATTAATCTCTCTGAAACACATCACGTGTATACACTTTATCCGAAACATCCTTCAACTCATCTTCCATTCGATTCGCAACAATAACATCGGATTCCTCTTTGAATAAGTCAAAACTTTCAATCACGTGCATGCCGTTAAACTGATCGTCTTCCAATGTCGATTCATAGATAATAACTTCAATGCTTTGATCTTGTAAGCGTTCAATCACACCTTGAATAGCTGATTGTCTAAAGTTATCAGAACCTGTTTTCATCGTTAAACGATAAATTCCGACCTTTTTAGGATTTCGTTTTAAAATTTGGTTTGCAATGTGATCTTTCCGAGTGTCATTCGCAGAAACAATAGCTGAAACTATGTTATTCGGAATGTCTTTATAATTCGCCAACAGCTGCTTCGTATCCTTCGGTAAGCAATAGCCGCCATAGCCAAAGGAAGGATTATTATAATGATCACCAATCCGTGGATCATAGCTAATCCCCTGAATGATCTGCTGACTATCCAAGCCATTCACTTCCGCATACGTATCCAGCTCATTGAAGAAAGATACACGCATCGCAAGGTACGTATTGGCGAAGAGTTTAATCGCTTCTGCTTCGGTTGAATGGGTAAATAGCTTAGGGATGTCCTTTTTAATAGCTCCCTCAGCTAAAAGATTAGCAAATGTTTCTGCTCGCCAGGATTTTTCACCGACGATAATGCGAGAGGGATATAGATTATCGTATAATGCCTTACCCTCACGTAAAAATTCAGGTGAAAAAATGATATTATTTATTTCATATTTTTCCCTTACTAATTCTGTGTACCCTACAGGGATAGTGGATTTAATCACCATGACAGCATTCGGATTGATTTCCAATACACGTTCAATGACCGACTCGACTGTCGACGTATCGAAGTAGTCCTGTTCAGGATCGTAATTGGTTGGTGTTGAGATAATAACAAACTCTGCATTTTGATAGGCTTCTTGTTCATCTGTTGTAGCATGTAAATTGAGATCCTTTGTTGCTAAAAATTCTTCAATTTCAGGGTCCATAATTGGTGACTTTTTATTATTAATTAAATCGACTTTTTCTTGAACAATGTCCATTGCGGTGACTTCATTGTTTTGGGCTAATAAGACTGCGTTTGAGAGCCCTACATAGCCTGTCCCTGCGACTGTTATTTTCATGTACTACACTCCCATCTACTTTTTGTTATAGTAATCAACATACCAATCCGTAAACTTCTGAAGCCCGTCTTCAATGGATGTCTTCGGTTTGAAGCCGACTGCCTCGTAGAGTCGATCAGTCGAAGCATATGTAGCTGGTACATCACCCGGCTTGATTGGTTCAAATTCTTTCTTAAATTCTACTTTTCTTCCCAGTGAACTACTCAATGCATCCTCTAGTGAATGAATGAACTTCATCAATTTTACAGGCTTGTTATTACCGATATTAAAGACTTGATGAGGTGGCTGATCTTCTTGTTGTTCAGGCGGATGACCAATGGGTCTTTCAATCCCTTCAACAATATCATCTATATATGTAAAGTCCCTGTATAGATCATTCTCAAAATCACCATTATTAAAAATCTTAATTGATTCACCAGCGAAAAACTTGTTGGTAAACGTATAGTATGCCATGTCTGGTCTACCCATTGGCCCGTACACGGTAAAGAAACATAGACCAGTTGCTGGGATCTCATATAGGTGGCTATACGTATGTGCCATTAATTCATTTGATTTCTTTGTAGATGCATAAAGTGATACTGGATTGTCTACAAAATCTGTTTCTTCAAAAGGAACCTTTTTATTGGCCCCATAAACTGAACTAGATGACGCATATACAAGATGATCCACCGGATTATATCTGCAGGCCTCAAGGATGTTATAAAAGCCAATGATATTACTCTGAATATAAACATCCGGGTTTTCTATTGAATACCGCACTCCCGCTTGAGCAGATAGGTTTACTACAACGTTAGGCTTGTATTCTTCAAAGGTCTTCATTACCAAATCCTTGTCTGATATGTCACCTTTAATAAAAGTAAACTTCTCATAAGGTTCCAAATTCCCCCAAACGAGTATGTTTTAGGTTCACATCATAGTAGTCATTGACGTTATCAATGCCAATCACATGACAACCATGTTCCAGTAGTTTTCTAGACAAATAGTATCCAATAAAACCTGCTGCCCCGGTGATAAGAAATGTTTTGCTAGTGTTAAGAGTTTTGTAATTCAAGATTATTCGACTCCTTAGCAGCTTCTCTAATTGCAGGCTTTCTTCCGATTGAGTGATACTCTACTCCAGCTTCTTGCATTTCTTCAACACGGTAGATATTTCTTCCGTCATATACTAATGGAGTTCTCATTAACTTCTTGTACGTTTCAGGTGTTAATGCTTTTACTTCTCCCCATTCAGTAAAGATAAAGCAGACATTAGCACCTTCTAGTGCATGCTCGATATTGGCAACATACGTGATACTACCTTTGCCTTTCTTACCTTCTGGATGAACTTTAGCAAAATTCTCTGCTCCCACAGGATCATAAGCATAGATATCTGCACCTTGTTCTAATAATAAAGGCACATTCTCAAGAGATGCTGCCTCTCTTAAATCGTCCGTTCCAGGCTTAAAAGTTAGTCCTAACACCGCAACCTTAAGACCGTTAAATGTAATAAGTCTTTTACTAGCTTTCTTATAAAGCATTGTTTTTTGTTCTTTGTTTACATCAATAGCAGCTTTAACTGTTTTAAGCTCATATCCGTTCTGTTTAGCAATATACTCAAGCGCTTTTGTATCCTTAGGGAAGCATGATCCACCAAAGCCAATCCCTGCATTTAAAAACTTACTTCCAATACGTTCATCAAAACTCATCCCTTTTGCTACATCTTGAATATCCGCTCCAACAAGTTCACATAGATTTGCAATATCATTCATATAAGAAATTTTAAGGGCAAGGAAGTCATTTGAAGCATATTTAATCATCTCAGCAGATCTTCTATTCACTGAAACAATCGGTAAATGAAACGGCTCATCAATCTTTGTAAGCAACTCTTCTGCCCATTTACTTTCCGTTCCAATAATAATTCTCTCCGCATGTAACGTATCATTAACTGCAGAACCTTGAGCCAAGAATTCTGGATTTGAAGCCACCTCTACTTTTACATCATTGACTAAAAAGTCTTGAATAAACCGCTCCACTTTATCATTCGTTCCCATCGGAACTGTAGACTTTACAACAACTAAACAGTCCTTTTCCACTGATTCAGCAATTTGTCTAGCAACTGTAGCAATATATGATAAATTTGCAGAACCGTCCGGTTGCTCTGGGGTTCCAACTCCAATAAAAATGACATCAGCATTCTTATAGGCAGCCTTGAAGTCAGTTGTATAATCTATTCTACCTGCAGCATAATTTTTTTCATCAACTCTTCTAAGCCAGATTCATAAATTGGAGAAACCCCAGTTTTCATTAATTCTACTTTTTTTCATCTATATCAACACAGGCCACTTGATGGCCGACTTCAGCAAAACAAACGCCGGCTACTAAGCCGACGTAGCCTGTTCCTGCAACTGCTATTTTGTACATATATAAGACCTTCCTTTCTTTTTATAATTAGCTATTCAGACTGTATTGCTTTTCAAAATAGCTCTGATATTCTCCGCTAATAATTTGTTCCCACCACTCCTGGTTATCTAAGTACCATTGAATGGTTTGAGCAATTCCAGTTTCAAAAGTGTAAGTTGGTTTCCAACCTAAATTTTCTAACTTAGTAGGATCAATTGCATAACGCTTATCATGTCCTAAACGATCCTTAACAAACTCGATTAATTCTTCTGATTTCCCTAAAGTTTTAATTATCGTCTTAACAACCTCTAAATTTGTTCGTTCATTATGACCACCAACATTATAAACTTCTCCATTTACCCCTTCATGCAGAACTAAATCAATTGCGGCACAGTGGTCAATTACGTGCAACCAATCACGAATGTTTTTCCCATCACCATAAACTGGCACCTTTTGGTCGTTTAAGACACGAGAAATTGTTAATGGAATTAATTTTTCTGGGAAGTGATATGGTCCATAATTATTAGAACAACGAGTGATGTTTACAGGCAATTTATATGTTTCGTGATATGCCCTAACTAATAAATCAGATGATGCCTTGCTTGCACTATAAGGGCTATTTGGTTGCAAAGGTGTTTCTTCTGTAAAAAATGTTGTTGGGTCGAAATCTAGTTCACCATAAACTTCATCTGTCGATACATGTACAAATTTTGTTAATTCAACTACTCTAGCCGCATCTAACAAAACTTGCGTACCAAGTACATTTGTTTGAACGAAGATTCCTGGGTCAGTAATTGAACGATCAACATGACTCTCTGCAGCAAAATGGACAACATAGTCAAACTTCTCTTTTTCAAACAGAGCCATTACTGTTTCACGTTCAGCAATATCCGCTTTAACAAAGTAATAATTTTCTTTTGTTTCAATATGTTTGTGCTTTGTTAAATCCCCTGCATAAGTTAATAAATCTAAATTATATATGTCATATTGAGGATACTTGTCCACCATATATTGAACAAAATTACCACCAATAAAACCTGCTCCACCTGTTACGAGAATCTTCTTTCTAGACACTTATTTCACCTCTTGTTTTATTTTATTTAAATAATGTTCTAGTGCATCTTGCCATTTTGGTAAGGGACGAAATCCATTTTCAATCAGCTTTTGCTTTGACATCCGTGAATTTTTTGGACGGACTGCACGAGTTGGATACTCTTCAGTAGAAATTGAATTAACTTTTACATCTGCATTAGCTTGTCTGAATATTTCTTGAGCAAACTCTGCCCAACTACAAAAACCTTTGTTTGAAGCGTGATAAACTCCATATTTTTCGCCTTGAATCATTTCAATAATCAATCGTGCTAAATCGAATGTATAAGTAGGAGAGCCCACTTGATCACCAACAACATTTAATTCATTTCTTGTTTCCGCTAATCTAAGCATGGTTTTAACAAAATTATTTCCATTTATACCAAAAACCCATGAGATACGTACGATAAACCAATGATCTAACAGTTGTTTTACTACTTTTTCACCTTCATATTTTGTTAACCCATAATATCCAATCGGATTTGTTTTATCCTTTTCTTGGAATGGTGAATCCCCTTCTCCGTTAAACACGTAATCAGTACTTATATACAAAAACTTTGCATCTATCTCTCTTGCAGCTGTAGCTAAGTGCTTTGTTCCTTCAACATTTACATCCCAGCATTTACTTTTATCATCTTCTGCTTTATCAACTGCTGTATAGGCAGCACAGTGAATAATTGCATCAGGATTCATTTCTTTAACGTACTGAGTAACTGCAGCTTCGTTCGTAATATCTAAATCCTTGGATCCTATTCCCACCATGTTTAACCCAATTTCCGAACCACTTTGTACGACATCGTAACCTAACTGACCTGTATATCCAGTTACTAATACCTTCATATAACTACTCCCCATAGCTGAAGTTATTCTCAGCATCATTTAGTACCGGTGCCTTTTCATCTTTTCCTGATAGTATAGGATCTATATCCATAGGCCATTTGATTCCAATTGTAGGATCATTCCAAATTATGCCACGATCGCATTCTGGAGCATAAAGCTCATCCACTTTATATTGAACTTCTACATCTTTTGTTAAAGCCATAAATCCATGTGCAAACCCTTTTGGTATCAACAATTGCTTTTTATTTTCTGCAGTTAATTCAATTCCAAACCATTTTCCAAATGTTGAACTACCTTTTCGTATATCCACTGCAACATCATAAATTGCTCCCTTAGTACAACGCACCAACTTTGTCTGTGCTTTCGGGTTTAATTGATAATGCAATCCTCTTAGAGTACCTTTTGCTGCCGAGAAAGATTGATTGTCCTGAACAAACTTTACATTTATCCCTGCTTCAGAAAAATTCAATTCATTATATGTTTCCATAAACCAGCCACGATGATCTCCAAATACTTTTGGTTCAACAACGACAACTTCATTTAATTTGGTTTTAGTAAACTTCATTTTTTATTTCACTTCTTTCAATGTTTAATATTGTATTTCTCCATTTGCAACTTTCATTAAATATTGACCATATCCAGTTTTATTAAGTTTTTCACCGCATTCCCATAATTGCTTCTTAGAAATCCAACCATTAATGAAGGCAACTTCCTCAGGTGCAGAAATCTTAATACCTTGATGTTCTTCTACTGTCTTAACAAAATTTGTTGCCTCAACTAAGCTTTGATGTGTTCCAGTATCCAACCAGGTAAAGCCTCTACCTAATAACTCCACTTCCAAATCTCCCAGATTTAAATATGCTTCGTTTATTGAGGTGATTTCGAGTTCACCACGGGCAGAAGGTTTTACATTTTTAGCAATGTCCACTACACGATTATCATAAAAGTACAAGCCTGTAATCGCATAATTGGATTTAGGTATTTCTGGTTTTTCTTCAACACTTATTACTTTGCCATTCTTATCAAATTCTACTACCCCGAATCGTTGTGGATCTTGTACATGATATCCAAATACAGTGGCACCATTTTCTTTATTTGCTGCACGTTGAAGAATCTTTCTCATACCACTCCCATAATAGATGTTATCTCCTAGGATCATGGCAACAGGGTCATTACCAATAAACTCCTCCCCAATTAAAAATGCCTGAGCTAATCCATCAGGGCTTGATTGTACCTTATACTCGAGATTTATTCCAAACTGCGAACCATCACCCAACAATGCTTCAAAGCGAGGAGTATCCTCTGGAGTAGAAATAATCAATATATCTTTAATTCCCGCAAGCATTAAAGTGGAAAGAGGGTAAAAAATCATTGGCTTATCATATACTGGTAACAATTGTTTACTTGTTACCATTGTTAGAGGATATAACCGGGTGCCACTCCCTCCAGCTAAAATAATTCCCTTCATTTACTAATGCTCCTCTCTATATTTTTATATTAATAGCCCAACATAGTCGCCAGCTTCAAATATTGGGTTCGATTTAATGTTGACTTTGACTGTACATTACTTGCATTAAATTGATTTTTTGCATTTGATTTAGTTCAGTCCCATCTAGTAACGTCTTTAACTCATTTTCCTTAAGTACTTTCTCTATAATAATAATTCCGTTAGAATAATCCTCTATTGCTTTCTTCCATCTAGAGCTTTTTATCACTTTATTCCATTCGCCCCAAGGCCCTTGGTTTTCCTTAACTATTCCTACCCTCTTAGCTACTTGATAGTAAGACCACATAATAAACTGTACAAATATGTTAATGTACCAAGGAAAGTATGGTAATCTACCTTCTCCGTGAAATAACCATTTTGTTGGTTTTAACAGTGGCATTGCTGCATGATGAAAAAGCCTTCTATTAAGTTTCCAACTTTGAGGAACACTAGCACTAATTTTCACAACATTCTTATCCGTAAAAGGCTCGTAACTTTTGAACAATCTCCTATTTCCATGAATATTAGGAATATTCATATTCATTGAGCTTGGCCAAAGTTCAAACCATTCCTCAGCAGATTCATTACGAAAGCTTTTAACATAGTTTAAATGTTCCTTTCTACGTTCAGTAAGCTTCAATAAAGCTTCTTTGGTAAAAACATTATTTTCTACTGGGCTTGCGGCCGTGTATCTAAAGTCTTTTAATTGAGGTAAAAAAGGAAAGCGACCATAGCCACTTACTTTTTTAATATGTGAACCCTTTAAAAGAGCATCAGATAATAAGCCTCCAAAGACAGCAAAATATTCATTCAACTTACACTTCCTATGAAATCCAAAAGTATGCACATGATGATATTGTGAACCACTACCTACAAGATCATGACAGAATGGGAGTATATCAATATAATGTGTTTTATTTCGCAACTCAACATAAAAATTTGCGTCGTACGCATCAGCAGCCTTCTTTGCTAATTTACCTTCACGATTCATATAGTCTAAAAAAATAAATGCATCTCTGTTAACTTGCTTAGGTAATAATGCAGAAAGAGTACGAGAGTCTTCACCAGCACTAATAAATTGCCCCACGGTAGACATACCTTTGGTTACCGTATTAACATAACTTTGTAAACTTTCCCTTAAGGCATGAGATGCTTGTTTAATAGAATTAAATTGTTGTTTTTCTTTCGGTATCCAATAGGCATTAGATACTAAATTAGTCGAATGATTAGATAAAAGATGAACTGTAGCTGGTTGAATCTGTTTTATTGTTTTATAGACTGTATAAGGATAGGTAATAACTCCATGAAGTATAAAATCTACCACTGATATCTCATCAGTTTCATCTCGTTGATTAGCAACCTTAGCAAGAATATCAATATGTGTTGAAAGTATAATGCTATCTTCTCCTTCAAACTTATAACAGGGAATGAAAGACATTAAATCTGTAACAAAGATTATTTCGCTTGTAATCTTATTCACAACTATTATTATAAATGGACCACTTAAATCTTCGTCAAACTGAATGTCTCCCCTTAGCCAGCGATTATAGATTGCCTTAGTACCCAATACTCCTGGTCCATCTTGCAAAAAACTATTCTCTTGAAAACATAAAACTGGACCACCTATAACGGCACAAATATGATCTTTTGATTCATAAGGTTGAAATCCATTGTATATATTATCACTAATAGCTAAAGAGCCCCATCCGCCATGAAATTCTAAAACTCTTGGCTTATCTTCATGATAGATAGATTGAATATGTTTCGTTAGACTACCTTTATCTTCAGGAATTTTTGAATATATAAAATCACTCATCAATTGTAATCCTCTCTTAGATCTAATTTCCTATGGTTAGAGTTAGATTTCCATACCGTAAAGATAATTAAAAATAAATTTAATAACACACTAACTAAACTAAATATGGTAACAGCAGCAATGTCGCTTTTAAAGATAGAGAAACCAAAATATAAACTTCCAAACCGTAAAACAGTGCTTACTATTTCATATAAAAGAAATTTACCCTGCAAACCTATAACTTGTATCACACTCACAGCAGGACGGTTCATAAATGAAACAAATATCCACAACGCCATCCATCTTGCATATTCTCCTGCTATTATCCAATCCGCACCAAACACAAATGAAAAAATCTGGGGGCCAAAGACTACAATTATACCAAAGGGTATAAACCCTACTACTGCGAGAAGTAGGGTTGCTTTTATAAGTAGCCTTGTTATATTTTCACCTCGTTTTGCTGCCTCTGAAATTCTGGGATAGAAAACGTCACCCACTGATTTACCAATAAGTTGTGATGGTGCGCTAAGAACTGTCTTTCCTAGAGAATAAAATCCAGCTGATGCAGGACCAAATAAAGTAGTGAGCATTAAAATGGGTAATCCTTGAGAGACCGCGTTTAATAAGACTTGAGGTGATCTATATAATGGAAAGTCTATATACTTCTTTGAAAGATACCTAATAGATATTTGATGGCCATTTTCTTCTATTTTCTTTTTCGTATAGATAAAACTATTGGACCATAGATTCATCATAATAGCTTTCAAAAGTTGACCTAATACAGTCAAAGTAATAAGGACCATAGCAGCCGGATAAAGTAGACCAATTCCAATCTTACTGCCGTTCAATATCACCGACTGCAAAAATGTTACCCTAGCTGTAATTTTAAATTGCTTAGTTCTGATAAGCCATTGCTCAGTAACTTGTATTAAGCCCGAAAACAATATAACTAGTGGAATTAAATATAAGAATAGGGCTATATCTTCTAATTTAAATAATCTAACTATTGGTCTATTTAGTAATATCAATATGATTGCAACTAACAGAGCAATGGCAGAAGTTATATACAAAGATAAACGAACTAAACCCTTGGCATCATTCTCACTCTTTGGTAAGACAATCGCAATTGGATAGGTAAGTGCTGCAATCGGCGAGATAATTGCAGCAATAGCTGTAAAAGTTCCTAGTAACCCAAATGCTTCTGGGCCATATAAGCGTGTGATAATTGGCGATAAAGCTAATGTAACCGCCTGGGCTGCAGCTGTACTTGTTGCCATTATAAAGACATTTCTAACAAAAGGCTTTTTCTTGAAATTTGATAGCCTATCTTTCATTTTTTACTCCCTCTATCGATTACAAGTTATTTATTGTAAAAGTAAATCTATAATCATTAAGAACATCAGAATAATAATTTGTATCTATTTGAATTTTCATATGTATAAAAAGTACACAACTATGTTTAATCATTATGCCTCTTTAAACTATGATTCAAGTTACTCCCTTTACTCCTTTTAATTTTAATCTTCTTTACTTACCTAATTACATTGTTATAGAAAGTTTTCAGGTTCGTATGAAAGGTTTCTTTTTGATCTACAACCTTTTTACGATAGTTATCAAATTTAGATAGATGAGTGTCATAATCTAATGTCAGTTCATTTATTTTATCTACTATTTTATCAAGATTTTCATCTAGGTAATCTAAATCAAACTTGTAATCCCTTGGTATAGGTACATCAATATCATTTTTTGCACTTCCGCTCAGAGAGGTAAGTAAGTTAGTTCTTAACGTCACCGCCTCACGAGGGATTCGTTCTGGACCAGGAAAATAACCAAAGTCAATATAAAGTTTCGCCTGAGACAACAAATTAATTACTCCGTTAGCATCCAGGTTTTTGATTGGGGTAAACTGAACATCTAACCCCTTTCTCTCGACTGCCTTAATAACTTGTCTGGTATATTCAAAACCTTTTGCAGGATTATATGCAATGATATTTTTTTTGTTTATTGGTTTATGCTCAAAATACTCGTCACCTATTGGTCCACATAAATACATCATATTTTCATTGCAAACACCTTGTTCTGTTAAATATAACCTTACATACTCACAATTGTAAAAGTGAAAGACTGATCTATTATTCTCATTAAATGAAAAAATATTAGTATTTATTCTTCCAGAAATGTGCAATAGTTTTTCTATTAATGACTCAAAGATTAATGGTATTTTATGTTTTTCACAAAAATAATATGGAGCATTTTGTGGTAATTGTCTAATATAATAATCTAAAGAAAGCCACCATATGCACCCTTTTATGTTTTTGTATTTTTTTAAATATTCAGTGTTCGTCTCCGAGACAATAAGTAAATTTTCCTCACTGTCAATAATATCCTTAGAGATAGGTACTTTATATTTTTCAAATTTAACCGGTGGTGTTACATCTTGAGAGTCTATATAATGAATAAAGACATTCGGGTGCAACTTTTTTAAATTAAAAGCAAGTTGATGAAGACTCTCAGTCCCACCTGTTATAATATTTCTAGGAGCAAGTATATAGATATTTGATTGTCTACTAATCATTATTCTCTCCCTCAATAGATTAATTATTTCTTAGTTTTTCGCCGTTTTACTTTGATTTTCTAATTGACTTAGTTAGAAGCGCA
>NZ_VMHF01000040.1:0-436 GCF_007559355.1 Allobacillus sp. SKP2-8
CTGTTCGAGCGTCATAAATACCACTCCCCCTCGGATTGCTTGCGGTCCCTGGGGGGTTCTGGCAATGTGGATTCCCCGTGCTTTGAGGGCATGCGAACGGGCTCCCAGTGCTGAAAGACATAATGTTCCCAGCCGAAACCGGTGATTAATTTCATCGGCAGGATTCGTGGCAGGCAGACTGAGGGCGTCAACCGTGGAGTCATGAGGATAGAAACCTCCCCCTTTGCAAGTAACATTGCTCTGGCAGTTAGATCTGCAGGCCTGCCGGTCTGGGGATGGACCTCCCACTCGCAGGCGTCACGGCCACGATAGCGGGCGTTAAACGGAATCCGATCCGCCCCTCCCTGGGTGGTTGAAGATCCTTGTGGGCTAGCAACCCCTGAACACATTTTGACCTCGGATCAGGTAGGGATACCCGCTGAACTTAAGCATATCA
>NZ_VMHF01000042.1:0-219 GCF_007559355.1 Allobacillus sp. SKP2-8
CTGGGAAGAGTTCTCTTTTCTTCTTGACAGCCTATCACCCTGAAATCGGTTTGTCCGGAGCTAGGGTTTGATGGCTGGCAGAGCACAGCATTTTTGCTGTGTCCGGTGCGCTCCCGACGACCCTTGAAAATCCGGGGGAGGGAATAGTTTTCACGCCAGGTCGTACTCATAACCGCAGCAGGTCTCCAAGGTGAAAAGCCTCTAGTTGATGGAACAATG
>NZ_VMHF01000043.1:0-811 GCF_007559355.1 Allobacillus sp. SKP2-8
GTTTGTTTCTTTCCCAATCAATAAGAAAGAAACCGAATTGACTTCAGGCTATTTTGTTTAGTTTTCAAGGTTCGAAAGTATAAAATATGGTGGAGCCTAGCGGGATCGAACCGCTGACCTCCTGCGTGCAAAGCAGGCGCTCTCCCAGCTGAGCTAAGGCCCCATAGGAATATCGGGAAGACAGGATTCGAACCTGCGACCCCTTGGTCCCAAACCAAGTGCTCTACCAAGCTGAGCTACTTCCCGTTATATGGCGCGCCCGAGAGGAGTCGAACCCCTAACCTTCTGATCCGTAGTCAGACACTCTATCCAATTGAGCTACGGGCGCAAAGAAAATCAATGGTGCCGAGGGCCGGACTCGAACCGGCACGGAGGTACACCCTCCGCAGGATTTTAAGTCCTGTGCGTCTGCCCATTCCGCCACCCCGGCACAACTTTTTGCATAATGGAGCGGAAGACGGGATTCGAACCCGCGACCCCCACCTTGGCAAGGTGGTGTTCTACCACTGAACTACTTCCGCGAACAAGATGATGCGGGTGGAGGGAGTCGAACCCCCACGCCCGGAGGCACTAGATCCTAAGTCTAGCGCGTCTGCCAATTCCGCCACACCCGCAAATGGTGAGCCATGGAGGATTCGAACCTCCGACCCTCTGATTAAAAGTCAGATGCTCTACCGACTGAGCTAATGGCTCGGATCATTTGTTCATCATTTTCACCTTGCGGAGAAAATAAGTGGTGCCGGCCAGAGGACTTGAACCCCCAACCTACTGATTACAAGTCAGTTGCTCTACCAGTTGAGCTAGGCCGGCA
>NZ_VMHF01000043.1:832-1254 GCF_007559355.1 Allobacillus sp. SKP2-8
TAAATGGTGGAGGATGCAGGACTTGAACCTGCGACCCCCTGCTTGTAAGGCAGGTGCTCTCCCAGCTGAGCTAATCCTCCATATATACGCCCGGCGGCGTCCTACTCTTGCAGGGGAAAAACCCCAACTACCATCGGCGCTAGAGAGCTTAACTTCTGTGTTCGGAATGGGAACAGGTGTGGCCTCTCTGCCATCGCCACCGGACTTGTGTTTCTATTCTTTTTTCAAGGACAAGTTATATTATATTAACCTTAGCTGAAAAATGCAAGGAATTTTTAAAAGAATTTTTCGTAAGTGCTTATCTTTTTACGTAAACCCTACATTTCACGCGCTTAAATCAAGATAAAAGGCATGTACCTTCAAAACTAGATAAGAAGCAATACATCATAAAGTAAGTTAAGTCCTCGACCGATTAGTATCCG
>NZ_VMHF01000044.1:0-525 GCF_007559355.1 Allobacillus sp. SKP2-8
TGCTGATCGCCGTGCCTTTGCTGATCCAGAGCTACGGCATCTTTGCCATCGCCTACGGCGCGGCGCGGGCGCTGCGAGTGCCATTCGACATTGCCGCACCCTGCGCGATGATCGGCACCTCGAACTTCTTCGAGCTGGCGGTCGCGGTGGCGATCAGTCTCTTCGGCCTGAACTCGGGGGCGGCGCTCGCCACTGTCGTGGGCGTCCTGGTCGAGGTGCCGGTGATGCTATCGCTCGTGGCCTTCGCCAATCGCACCCGCCACTGGTTTCCCGAAAGGACGCGCCGACCATGACCGTCACCATCTGGCACAACCCCGCCTGCGGCACTTCGCGCAACACCCTGTCCATGATCCGGGCCAGCGGGGAGGAACCGGTTGTCATCGAGTATCTGAAGGAGCCTCCAAGCTGCGAACGCCTCAAGGGACTGATCGCGGCCATGGGTATCACGCCGCGCGAGTTGCTGCGCGAGAAGGGCACGCCTTACGCCGAGCTGGGCCTGAGCGACCCGTCGCTCAACGATGACCA
>NZ_VMHF01000044.1:535-1179 GCF_007559355.1 Allobacillus sp. SKP2-8
TCCTCGACGCCATGCTGGCGCATCCCATCCTCATCAACCGCCCTATCGTGGAGACGCCCAAAGGCACGCGGCTCTGCCGCCCGTCCGAGGTGGTCCTGGACCTTCTTGACCATCCCGTTACCGAGTTCGCCAAGGAGGACGGCGAGGCGGTTCGTCGGGAGGCCGGAAGCGGTGCTTGAGAACACCGAGCTTCCCAACCTTGCTGCCGATGCCTTTGAGCGGCCGGACCCTGCTCGGATGGCAGCAGCGATGCCCACGCACCCGCCCCGCATCCTGCTGCTCTACGGCTCGCTGCGCCAACGATCCTACAGCCGTTTTGTAACGCTGGAGGCGGAGCGCCTGCTGCGGCATTTCGACTGCGAGACGCGCATCTACAACCCGAGCGGGCTTCCCTTGCCCGACGATGCCGATTCCTCGCACCCCAAGGTACAGGAGCTTCGTGACCTGTGCCTGTGGTCCGAAGGCCAGGTCTGGACCAGCCCGGAGCGCCACGGGGCCATGACCGGCGTGATGAAGTCCCAGATCGACTGGGTTCCCCTGTCCATGGGTGCCATCCGGCCCACTCAGGGCCGCACGCTGGCGGTGATGCAGGTGTCCGGCGGATCGCAGAGCTTCAATGCCGTCAATCAGATGCGCATCCTCGG
>NZ_VMHF01000045.1:0-304 GCF_007559355.1 Allobacillus sp. SKP2-8
TAGATTTTGTATTAGTGACAGCTAGAGATGTTTCACATATGATTAATAAAGTTGTTAATCTTGACAATTTAAAATAATTATAAAATATGAAAAAATGACACACTTCTAATATGAATGAGGCGCAACTTACTTACATCAATAACAATAAACCAGAAACTTTAGGTACTATCTTTTGCATTCAATCTAAAAAACCCACTTATCACACAACTCTTATATTCTTCGACCAAATAACTGCTAAAGTTGCAGCTGTTGAAAGACATGAGCAACGTAGTAGTAAAGATATGATTAATAAATTTATTTTTCA
>NZ_VMHF01000045.1:502-940 GCF_007559355.1 Allobacillus sp. SKP2-8
TTCTTAATCTAATAACTTTCTCTTTAATTTTTACATTTAAATTTCGAATTGTTTTTACAAATTGAGATTTTAATGTTATAGGAACAATTTCACCTTTTAACATTTTTTTGAAATCTTCCATTGTTAAAGAGTTTCTAGGAGCACCTGAAAAAACACTACGAGTTTGTAATACACCACCTTCTTCAAATGTGTAACAATATTTTTTATTACCTAAAAATATAGCTTCTTTAATTCTAACTCCATTTAATTCATCTTTCATCATACCTAAATTGTTAGATATTAATGAAGAATCTAAATCACTGTCAATCATAACTGAATCAGTATCTGTATAGTAACATTTAAATGTGTTAGAAGTTTTGTAAGAAATCATATGAATTCTAGCATAAGAAGTTACAGCTGATGCAATAGCAATATTACTATTCATAGTTCTAAACTTCT
>NZ_VMHF01000046.1:0-875 GCF_007559355.1 Allobacillus sp. SKP2-8
GCCAATGGCATAGGCCATGGTAAGCACCGTCAAGCCAAAGGCTAGCGACACGCCCAGAAGGCCGATGCCCACCTCAGGAAAGGCCGCAGCCAGCACCGCCGAGCCACAGCCCCCGAAGGTGAGCCAGAACGTACCAATCAACTCGGCTGCATACTTCTGAGGGTTCATCGTCGGCATCTCCCGAGAGGCCAGTCTTCGCTGGTTCTTTTTGTGGTCTCACGACAGCACGAACCAAGTAAAGTTTTTTGACTCGGCAGAACTCAAAAAAGCTTTGCTGGGTAAATCGCTTACGGCGGAAGCCCGCGATCAGCGCGGGAGGCGGGGTTAAGCCCTCCCGCAGGCGCGATCTGCCTAGCGATCGCAGCGGCTAGGATGCCGCTCGACGGCCTCTCTCCCGGCGGGGAGTTGCAGGGCCTCTGCCGGGGTGCAGGGCTGACCTCATGCCGCCAAAAGGGCGCGGCCCGCTTTGTTCACAGGACCGCACGCAAACCCTCAGGGTTTGCATAAGTGCGCCCTTCTTCACTGCTGTTCGTCGGGTTCGCGCCCCTCAGAGGGCCAAAACCTTTACCCCAGAAGAGAGGGCAGGTCCCGCGCGCCGTGCAGCACCCGCACGATCCGAACCTCTTCCCCGGCCTCGACAAAGAAGATCAGATACCGGCCATGCCGGGCGGACCGCAGGCCTTTGTGCAGCTCGTCCCGCGCGGGGAAGCTGCCGGGCCGCTCTGCAACCTCGATCATCTGGGACTCGATCTCAGCCACGAAGGATGTGGCCCGCTCCGGGTTGTCCAGCGCGATGAAGTCCCCGATCTCGATGAGATCCATCCGGGCCGCAGGCAGAATGACCAGGCGCGCCATGTCAGGACTTGGCGGCGTAG
>NZ_VMHF01000047.1:0-874 GCF_007559355.1 Allobacillus sp. SKP2-8
TCCAAGCTTCAGAACCGCGAGCTGGTGCTGTATATTTACGAAGATCTTTGGTGATTTTCATTTTAAATACCTTTTGACAAATGCCTTCTTGAGCGAGTGGACAATCACTGCATTCTTTCGGATGGGTATATTTCAATGTTTCGTACTTTGCATCATAGCTATCATAACGGTAAGAATGTTCCCGAAAACAAGTAGGAGCGAAATACTTATCGAACCCTATGGGTTCGGGTTCGTTTTTACGATTATAAGCGATGATAGACTGTTGCCCCATTCGATAAACTTGTTGATAGATTGGTTCATAATCATACCCTGCATCCATCGTTTGATAACGTATGTTTGGAAGAGAACGCTGTTCCTGCATCCCCTTTAATAAAGGGATTGCAGCTTTTCCATCGTTTAAGTTACCGGATGAAAAGAGTGATTGTAAAATATATTGACTGGAAGAGCCGACAGCCAAATGTCCTTTAAAACCGTACCAAAAAACATTTTTTCCATCACTGTTTTTCTTGATGCCCCATTTGGGTTCCTGAGGAACCCCTTCACGAAGGTCGCCCAACGAAGCATCGAGTTGAGCTACTATTTTCTTTTCGTATAGGGGAAGGCTGGCTTCTTTTTCGGCTTGTTCTTTTAACCATTGATCCCGCTCTTTTTTAGGCTTTCGACCACGTTTCTTTGGTTCCGGCTTTGCTTTCTCTTCCTTTGCTGGAGCTTGATCGCGTGCTTCAAAGTGAGTTGCATCGATAGCAATGGTGTCATCGATAATAAAGCCTTCTTCTATAGCCTGCTCAACAATCTGTCCTTGGACTTTCTCCAGGATATTTGATTGTGTTAATTTTGTGAGCAGTCGTGAATAAGAAGCTTCAGATGGAACACT
>NZ_VMHF01000048.1:0-780 GCF_007559355.1 Allobacillus sp. SKP2-8
CTCATGGATGGTCGCTCTTGGCATCTCGCGCTCCGACAGTTATCTGTGGGATAACTTTAGTTATCTGTGGGATAACTGTCAATCGTCTTTGCGCCCAGTGTGGCAAGGCTGAAACTGCCAAAACGCTCCAGCGTATCCATGTATCCTAAGAGTGTAAGAGGCGCGGTCCCTCTGCTACCTGCGCCGCCAGTCCAGGTGGCATGGTTGCAGGCTGGAGAACAGGAAGGGTCAAGGTAGAACCGCTGTCCGATAAGATCCCCTGGGGCCGGTTTGCGGTGCTTGTGGGCCGGCCTCAAGGGGCGGCTAGGGTCCGATAACAGGGACCGGCACGCCTGGTCTGGATGGCGTGTAAACATTCGACAGTTCCTGCCACTTCCTCTGCTTCTTTTTCTCGCTTCGTCGAAGCTCCCTAAGGGGGCTGCCAAGACTGATGGCCGGAGGGGAAGGCGGATCAGGAGGCAAGGCGCTTTCTGGTTTTCCCTAGCAAGCCTCACAAGTATGATGAAGTATGTTTCCTGAGAGGAGTGGACCCATGCCTGCCATCGAGCGAATGACCATCACCATGCCGGCCGAACTGGCAGAGACGCTGCGCCAGACCGTGGCGGGCGGCGAGTATGCCTCGACCAGCGAGGTCGTGCGCGAGGCCCTGCGCGACTGGACGCGCCGTCGGGATGTGGAACGCCAGGACCTTGAAGCCCTGCGGGCGGCGATCAGGGCGGGCCTGGACAGCGGCCCCGGCCTTCCGGCCGACCAGGTGTTTGCCGAGCTGCGGGCCCGCTA
>NZ_VMHF01000049.1:0-652 GCF_007559355.1 Allobacillus sp. SKP2-8
CGTGTGGAGAGAGGTGAGCATTTTACTGCAAGCCTATTATATCCCATAACTCCACGGTTGATGGCCTCGGTGCTGTCGCATCTGGAGGCGGGTCTACGTCTATTTAGGACATTGGGAAACGAATTGCCAATCGCTATCCCATTAGGCCAAAACCCCCCAACGATAGTAACAAAACCCGAAGGGGGAGGAGGTTTTTATGACGCTCGAACAGGCATGCCCCCCGGAATACCAGGGGGCGCAATGTGCGTTCAAAGATTCGATGATTCACTGAATTCTGCAATTCACATTACTTATCGCATTTCGCTGCGTTCTTCATCGATGTGGGAACCAAGAGATCCGTTGTTGAAAGTTTTAACTTTTGTTTGTTTTATAATTCTGACGGCTGTTTGATTCACAGAGAGTTTTGGTTGTTACCTCCCCCCGACGAGATGCCGGGGGAAGCAAGAAGGGACAGGTACGCAGAGGGTTTAGATGGGGGCGGCTCCGGGTCCAGCCAGGACGTTCAACAACGTAAAAGCTACTAATCCTGTCGGCCCCTTTGCCTCCCTTTTCTGTGTGGTTCTTGGTAATGATCCTTCCGCAGGTTCACCTACGGAAACCTTGTTACGACTTTTACTTCCTCTAAATGAGCAAGTTTGACCAACTTTCAGGC
>NZ_VMHF01000005.1:0-58702 GCF_007559355.1 Allobacillus sp. SKP2-8
TTATTGCTCTATCGTTGAATAGACGCCCTCTAATCGACGGAAGGATCAAATTTTTTCACTCTATCGTAGAATAGAAGCCCTCTAATCGACGGTAGGATCAAATTTTATTGCTCTATCGTAGAATAGAAGCCTTCTAATCGACGGTAGGCCGGAATTTTCTTGCACTATCGTCGAATAGAAGCTCCGCAGCCCAGCCATAGCCACAAAAAAATGACACCAAGCCGAAACTTGGTGTCATTTTCATATTAATATTTCATTTTGTCAGCCAAAAAGGATTTTAGTTCGCTGATTGGCATTCTTGTTTGTTCCATTGTGTCGCGGTCGCGCACTGTAACTTGACCGTCTTCTTTAGAGTCAAAGTCGTAAGTGATACAATAGGGGGTTCCTACTTCATCGTGACGACGGTAACGTTTTCCGATTGAACCGGATTCGTCATAGTCGACCATGAACTCTGTTGCTAAGTCACGGAATACTTCTTGTGCTTCTTCAGAAAGTTTCTTGGACAATGGGAAGATTGCCGCTTTATATGGTGCGATTGCTGGATGGAAATTCATCACTGTACGTGTTGTTCCATCTTCAAGTTCTTCTTCTTGATACGCATCGGCTAGGAAAGCAAGGGCCAAACGGTCTGCGCCTAATGATGGTTCGATGACGTAAGGGATATAACGCTCGTTTGTTTCCTGATCGATGTATTCAAAGTTCTCGCCGGAATGCTCGGCATGCTGTGTTAAGTCATAGTCCGTACGAGATGCAATACCCCATAGCTCACCCCAGCCGAATGGGAAGAGGTATTCCAGGTCAGTTGTTTCTTTACTGTAGTGAGATAATTCATCTTCATCGTGTTCGCGGCGTCGAATCAATTCTTTATTCAGTCCGAGGTTTGTCAGCCAGTTGTGACTGAAGTCTAACCAATAATCAAACCATTCTTTTTCTTGGCCTGGCTTACAGAAGAATTCGATCTCCATTTGTTCAAATTCTCTCGTCCGGAACGTAAAGTTCCCTGGTGTAATCTCATTACGGAAACTTTTACCGATTTGTGCAATTCCGAATGGAACTTTTTTACGCATTGAACGCTGAACATTTTTGAAGTTCACAAAAATTCCTTGCGCTGTTTCCGGGCGCATAAAAATTTCATCTGAAGAGTCTTCGGTAACTCCTTGATATGTTTTAAACATCAAGTTGAATTGACGGATATCTGTAAAATCATCCGATCCACAATTCGGACAAGTAATGCCTTCTTCTTGAATGATTTTCTGCAATTCGTCAAAAGGCAAGCCATCAACGACACGCTCTTCGCCTTTTGCTTCAAAATGATTTTCGATTAAATGGTCTGCGCGGTGGCGTGATTTACATTCTTTACAATCGATCATTGGGTCATTGAAATTGCCTAAGTGACCGGATGCTTCCCACGTTTTTGGGTTCATCAAAATTGAAGCGTCCAAACCGACCATGTTCGGCTGTTCTTGGACAAACTTTTTCCACCAAGCATCTTTCAAATTACGCTTCACTTCTACTCCAAGTGGACCATAATCCCACGTATTTGCTAGTCCTCCATAAATTTCAGATCCTTGGAAAACAAATCCACGGTGTTTCGCATGATTGACAAGCTGTTCCATATCTTTCGCCATGTATATAGCCTCCTTCATAATCTGTTACATAAAAAAATCTCGTCCACAGGGCATTGACTGCCCAGGGACGAGATGTGATCTCGCGGTTCCACCCTGCTTGACATGAAACGATCATGTCCGCTTTCAAAATTACACTCCAGACTGCCTTTTCGCCAATCCTTGCTTCAGGCTTGCACCGTCCCTGAATCGCTTATTGCAGAGGTGATTGGTTACTATTGGTCCTTCTTCGTGGGTCTATATTCATATTTCCTGAGAACATCGTAGCATAACGGAATTTTTTTCTCAACAAAATTGTGTGGAGGGAGCGGATCGCCATCAAATTAATCCAAATTGCTTAAGAAGAATCGGTGAAAGACCCCCCTTGTTTCTGCTATAATAAGTGAGGTAAAGGTATGTAATTTTGGAGGCGTATGTCGAATGATTGAAGATTATCGAATGTGGAGACACATTTTTAAATTAGATCCCAATAAACCAATCGATGATGAATCGTTGGAAAAAATCTGTGAGTCGGGTACAGACGCAGTGATCGTAGGTGGAACGGACGACGTGACATTAGATCAAGTGCTTGATTTGTTGGCAAGAATTCGACGTTACCAAGTGACGTGTATTTTGGAAGTATCCAACTTGTCGGCGGTCACACCAGGCTACGATTTTTATTTTATTCCAATGGTATTGAATACAGAAAATCCAAACTGGTTGATTGATTACCATCAGCAAGCCGTTAAGGAATACGGGGAGTTCATTGAATGGGAAGAGTTGAAAGCGGAAGGCTATATTATGTTGAATCCCGAGTCAAAAGCGTATCAATGGACAGAAGCGAAGCAGGTAACGGATGAGGATGTCATCGCTTATGCACAAGTTGCTGAACATTTGATGCATCTTCCTTTCGTTTATATGGAATACAGCGGTACATATGGAGATGTAAAGCTTGTTGAACGAGTAAGTGAAGAACTCGATCAAAGTTTATTGATTTATGGCGGTGGAATTACCACAAAAGCAGAAGCGAGAGATATGGCGCGGCATGCAGATATCGTCGTTGTCGGAAATGTCATTTATGAAAATTTGAATGCAGCATTGCGAACTGTTCACGCGGTCCATTCAGTCGAGAAAATTAAGGGTGGGAAATAAATGAGTTTATCCATGCAAGAAATCCTTGAAGGAATGAACGAAGAGCAAGCGAAGGCGGTCAAGCATACAGATGGTCCACTGCTTGTCATGGCAGGTGCCGGAAGTGGAAAAACACGCGTGCTGACTCACCGGATTGCTTATTTACTATCAGAAAAAGAAGTCGCGCCAATGAACATTTTGGCGATTACATTTACGAATAAAGCTGCAAAGGAAATGAAGGAACGGGTCACGAAACTTGTCGGAGACCAAGCACGAGAGATCATCATGTCGACGTTCCACTCTCTTTGTGTTCGGATTTTGCGACGAGACGGGGATAAGTTAGGCATCGATCGCAACTTCGCGATTTATGATGCATCCGATTCGCAGACAGCCGTAAAAGAAGCGTTTCGGATTAATAACGTCGATCCCAAAGTGTTCAATCCGAAGGCGGTTAAGTACGCGATCAGTGATGCGAAGAATAAGTTGATCACGCCAAAAGTGATGAAGCAGCAAGCGAATGATTATGGTGAAGAAAAAATCGCTGAATTATATGAAACGTACGAAACGATTTTGAAGAAAAACCAGGCGCTAGATTTTGATAGCTTAATTATGGAAACCCATTTTTTATTCCAAAAAAATCCGGAAGTTCTTCATTACTACCAAAACCGTTTTCAATATATTCATGTCGATGAGTACCAGGATACAAACAAAGCGCAATATGAATTGGTGAAACAGTTAGCCGCTCGTTTTCAAAACCTATGCGTCGTAGGCGACTCCGACCAATCGATTTATAAATGGCGTGGAGCAGATATTTATAACATTCTTTCGTTTGAAGAGGACTATCCAAACGCGAAAGTAATCTTGCTCGAACAAAACTATCGTTCGACGAAGAAAATTTTACAAGCTGCGAACACGGTCATTGAAAATAACCAATCGAGAAAACCGAAAGATCTATGGACAGAAAATGATGACGGAACGGAAATCAAATTGTTCAAAGCACTTGATGAGCGGGATGAAGCACGTTATGTCATCGACCAAGTACAAGAGTTAAACCGGACAAAAGGTACACGTTATAAAGAAATGGCAATACTTTACCGGACGAACGCGCAGTCGCGTGCAGTGGAGGATGTACTCGTGAAGTCGGACATCCCTTACCAAATCGTCGGCGGGACTAAGTTCTATGACAGAAAAGAAATTAAAGACTTGCTCGCTTACTTACGGTTAATTACGAATCCGCATGATGATATTAGTTTTCAGCGTGTCGTGAATGTGCCGAAGCGTGGCATCGGAAAAACGTCGATGGAAAAATTACAAATGCATGCAGAAATCAATGATTTATCGCTGTTTGATGCGGTTAAAGAATCAGATTTTACTGGCATGAGCAAAAAGGCATCTAACCAGCTGAATTTGTTCCGTGAAATGATTGAAGACTGGCAACAACAGCAAGAATTTTTGAATGTCACGGATGTGGTCGAACAAGTACTGTCACGTTCAGGCTATGAAGCAGAACTGATGAAAGATCGTTCGATTGAATCACAAAGCCGCTTGGAAAACTTAGAAGAATTCAAAACTGTTACAAAGCAATTTGAAGAAACGAGTGAAGATCAGACGTTAATTTCATTTTTGACAGACTTAGCTTTGATCTCTGATTTGGATAACACCGATGAAGAGACGAAAGATAAGCTTACATTAATGACCTTGCACGCAGCGAAAGGACTTGAATTTCCAGTCGTCTTTTTAGTTGGAATGGAAGAAAACATCTTTCCACATACCCGCTCGTTATTTGATATGGATGAGATGGAAGAGGAACGTCGCTTAGCATACGTAGGCATTACCCGGGCAGAGCGCGATTTGTTTATTACACATGCGACGTCTCGTACGATTTTTGGCCGGACGCAATACAATGAGCGAAGTCGCTTTTTAGATGAAATTCCATTCGAATTAATTGAAGAAGACGTCAAAGAAACAACCCAACAAACAGGCTTTCGAACAACAATCGATGATTTCAGACCAAATCGGACGACGGGTAAAAGAAAATCTCGTGTAATTAAAGAAAAGCCAAAAGGTGATGTGAACTTCCAATTAGGAGATAAGGTTTCGCATAAAAAATGGGGCGAAGGTACGGTCGTCAAAGTGGTCGGTGAAGGTGAAGATACCGAGTTGGATATCGCATTTCCTGCACCGACAGGAATTAAACGATTGCTCGCCCAATTTGCACCGATCGAAAAAATATAAGGCGATTTTCTATGTGAAAAAGGATAAAGGATGAGTGACATGAGCGAAGCAGAAAAGAGAGCTGAAGCGTTACGAAAAGAGCTCAATCAATATAATTATGAGTATCATGTATTGGATCAACCGACCGTTCCTGATGCCGTGTATGATCAGAAACTACACGAGCTTGTTCAGCTGGAAGAAGAACACCCAGAACTCATTACAGATGACTCACCGACCCAACGCGTTGGCGGACAACCGTTAGACGAGTTTCGAAAAGTCGATCATACGGTACCGATGCTAAGTCTTGGCAATGCTTTTAATGCTGAAGATTTACGTGACTTCGATCGTCGTGTTCGAGGAAAAATTGGAGATGACTTTCAATATGTATGTGAGCTGAAGATTGATGGCTTGGCTGTTTCATTGCGTTATGAGGAAGGGAAGTTCGTACTTGGTGCAACAAGAGGTGACGGAAAGACAGGGGAAGACATCACGCACAATCTACGGACTGTCAAAAGCATACCCCTTCGTTTGACGGAATCTGTGACGATTGAAGCTCGCGGCGAAGTGTTCATGCCGAAACCATCTTTTCTTTCTTTAAATGATAATCGAGAAAAAGACGGGCTTGAACTTTTCGCAAATCCTCGAAATGCGGCGGCAGGTTCACTGCGTCAGCTCGATCCAAAAGTCGCCGCAAATCGTAATTTAGACGTCTTCTTATATGCGGTCGGTGAATGGCAAGCAGCGTCGACGGCTTCACATAGTGAACGATTGAAATACTTACGTGAATTAGGATTTAAAACAAACCCAGAAACGAAGCGATTCGACACGATTGAAGAAGTTATTGAATACACAGAAGAATGGACAATCCACCGAAATGAGTTGGACTATGATATTGATGGCATCGTCATTAAAGTTGATTCAATCCAGCAACAGGAGGAGCTTGGTTTTACAGCAAAGAGCCCGCGTTGGGCAATCGCTTATAAGTTCCCGGCGGAAGAAGCTATTACCGACTTGCTAGATATCGAACTCAGCGTCGGACGGACAGGCGTTGTCACACCAACAGCGATTTTGACCCCTGTTCAAGTTGCAGGAACGACCGTACAGCGTGCATCGTTGCATAATGAAGATTTAATTATTGAAAAAGATATCCGTATAGGCGATACCGTCGTCATCAAAAAAGCAGGCGATATTATACCGGAAGTCGTTCGTGTCGTTGAAGATCAGCGAGACGGTAACGAGCAGATTTTCCGGATGCCTGATAATTGCCCGGTATGCGGAAGCCATTTAGAAAAAATTGATGGCGAAGTAGCTTGGCGTTGTATGAATCCAAATTGTCCAGCTCAGCTAAAAGAAGGACTCATCCATTTTGTTTCACGGACTGCGATGAACATTGATGGTCTAGGTGAAAAAGTCATCGAACAATTATTTGACCATGAGCTTATTCGTAATATTGGTGATTTATACCATTTAAAGAAAGAGGACTTGCTTCAATTGGACCGAATGGGTGAAAAATCCGTTACTAATTTGTTGAATGCCATCGAAACATCTAAGGAGAATTCACTCGAACGACTGTTATTCGGGTTGGGAATTCGCTTTGTCGGCAGTAAAGCGGCAGATATTTTATCCGCTGAATTTAAATCGATTGATCCATTAATGGAGGCCGATCGCGAAACGCTTGAGCGTGTTCCGGAAATTGGAGAAAAAATGGCTGACTCCGTCGTGACATATTTTGAAAAACCAGAAGCAAAGAAATTGATTGAACGACTGAAGGAATCAGGATTGAATATGAATTATTTACACGAAGAGATCGAAGTACCTACTGATTCCCCATTTGCTGATAAAACAATTGTATTAACCGGTAAATTATCGGAAATGTCCCGCGGAGAAGCGAAAAGTCAAATCGAATCGCTAGGTGGAAAAGTAACAGGAAGTGTCAGTAAAAATACGGATTTATTGATTGCCGGCGAGGATGCTGGCTCTAAATTAGAAAAAGCCAAAGAATTATCCATCGAAATATGGAATGAAGCACAGATGCTAGAAGCATTGAATGCTTAGGGAGTGGACAGAATGAAACGATTTACGCTGTTCAGCCTGGCACTATTACTAATCGTCTCAGGCTGTGCACCAAACTATAACACCGACGAAGAAGTTGTTCAGGAAACAGAAGATGAAGAGGAACAGCGATACATTATCCCGACCAATAAGCTAGATGAAGATACGTATCGAACCATTTTGCCTTATGTTCCTGGTGTCGCGCGTGGATTGATCGTCAATAAAGTAAGAAATCGATACGATATCGATGAAGTCGAACAAGGATTGATCCGCCAAGCGAAAGACGTTTTCGATACAGAGGAATACTTTTTCCAAGAGGGGCAGTACTTAACAGAAGATTTGTTAAAAGATTATTTGAGTAGGCAACTTACAGAAGAAAAACTTCGTGAAGAATTAGCTGCGAACGAGGATGCAGACCCTGAGGATATTCAAGTCGGATTGAATCCGCCGTTAAATGAAAAGAAATATAAAAAGGCAGACAAAGAAAAGAAAAAAGAAATGCAAGAAGATAGTCCACAGATTCTCTCCTATATACACGAGCAAAACTATTTGCAACGCGTGAATGAAGATCAAATGCAACTTGGAGGAATCGCAGTAGCACTTGTATTGAAATCTGAATATGCTTTCCAAACAGATATTGGTGAACCGACGCTTTACACAGAAATCGATGAAGCGGAACTATTGAAGTTTGGCAAGGAAACGGCTGAAAAGGTGATCAATCGGCTAAGAGATCGTGAAGAATTAGCGGACATTCCGATTTTGGTTGCTTTGTATAAAGAAAATGAGGCAAGTGGAATTACACCTGGAAATTATTTAACCAAGGCGGTTGTCGATCCGAATGGCCGTACAATCGGTGAGTGGGAAAATATTAATGAAAAATACGTTCTTTTTCCATCTGGAGAAGCTGAGCGAAACCATTACGATCAATATGAAGCCTTTACGGCATTTGAAAGAGATGTCGGCGAATTTTTCCCGAATTATATTGGTGTAATTGGTACGGGTTATTTTAATGGTGGAAATTTACACGACTTATCAATTGATATAACAATAGAATTCAACGGAAAACAAGAAGTTGTCGGCTTCACACAACATGTGTACCGATTAGTTCAGGAACATTTTCCAAACCATTACGATGTGGAAGTGAATGTCATGTCACCGGAACGCCAAGAAAGCGTCGTTTACAGAAAAGCAGACAAAGAAGAACCAGAAGTTTATATCTATCAATAACTGTTTTTGATAGGGAGGCAAAAAAGAAGGATTGAATACCGCCTCCCTTTCATTTAGAATAGGTATGTAAGCGCTATAATATCAGAAAATTAAGAGGAGGAAGATTTCAATGGTAGTACCTTTCAAACATGAACCGTTTACAGACTTTTCATTAGAGGAAAATCAGAAAGCGCAGAAAGAAGCGCTTCATCAAGTTGAACAAATGCTTGGCAAAGAGTATCCTCTCCTCATCGACGGTGAAGAGGTTTATACAGATGATAAAATTGTTTCGACAAATCCAGGAAATAAAGATGAAGTGATCGGTAAAGTTTCCAAAGCGAATAAAGAACTTGCAGAGAAAGCGATCCAATCAGCAAATGAACATTTCGAATGGTGGAGAAAATCCACTGCCGAAATGCGTGCAGATATTCTTTTCCGTACAGCGGCAATTATTCGTCGCCGACGCTTTGAATTTAATGCATGGATTATCAAAGAAGGCGGAAAACCGTGGAAAGAAGCTGATGCGGATATCGCAGAAGGAATCGACTTCCTAGAATATTATGGAAGACAAATGCTCGAAATTGATAGTGGAAAAGGACTAGACATCGTCAGCCGTCCAATCGAAAATAACCGCTTCAGTTATATACCATTAGGCGCTGGTGTCGTTATTTCACCATGGAACTTCCTATTCGCTATTATGGCTGGAACGGCCGTTTCTCCAATGGTGACTGGAAATACCGTCATCTTAAAGCCAGCAAGTAATACACCAGTCATTGCTTACAAATTAATGGAAGCATTAAAAGAAGCAGGACTCCCTGGTGGAATCATTAACTACTTACCAGGACCAGGTGGAGAAGTCGGTGATTACTTAGTCGAGCATCCGAAAACGCGCTTTGTCAGCTTCACAGGTTCTCGTGAAGTAGGTACTCGTATTTTTGAACGTGCAGCAGTCGTGCAAGAAGGGCAAGAGTGGTTAAAACGTGTCGTCGCAGAAATGGGCGGAAAAGACACAATCATCGTGGATGACAATGCGGACTTGGAGTTAGCCGCTGAATCGATTGTTAACTCAGCTTTCGGTTTCTCTGGTCAAAAATGTTCAGCATGTTCTCGAGTTGTTGCGCATGAAGACGTTTATGATCAGTTGTTAGACCGCTGTGTTGAATTAACGAAAGAGCTTGATGTCGGTGACCCATCCGAGCAAAACTACTATATGGGTGCAGTGATTGATCAAGCTTCCTACGATAAAATCTTGAACTACGTTGAAATTGGAAAAGAAGAAGGTGCTCGCCTCGTACATGGTGGTACGGGAGATGACAAAAACGGCTTCTTCATTCAGCCGACAATCTTTGCGGATGCCGATCCAAAATCCCGCATCATGCAAGAAGAAATTTTCGGACCAGTCGTTGCCTTCACAAAAGCAAAAGACTTTGACGAAATGTTAGACATTGCAAACAATACAGAGTACGGCCTAACTGGAGCAATTATCTCCAACAACCGTACGCATATCGAAATGGCGAAAGAAGACTTCCACGTCGGAAACCTATACATTAACCGTGGATGTACAGCAGCAATCGTAGGATACCATCCATTCGGCGGATTCAAGATGTCCGGAACCGACTCCAAAGCAGGCGGACCTGACTACTTGAATAACTTCCTACAAGGAAAAACAATATCTGAAATGTATTAATAGATAGATGAGAAAATCCCGGCATAGCGCCGGGATTTTTCCTTTTGTATTTGGTTCTATGAGGTGGTTGATAAATGTGATTTGAATGTTGATAGAGTTGGTCTGACTGTCGATAAAAGCGCTCTGACTGTTGATAAACGTGTTCTAACTGCCGATAAGAGCGCTCTGACTGTTGATAAAGTGTTTCTAACTGTCGATAAGAGCGCTCTGACTGTTGATAAAGTGTTTCAAACTGTCGATAAAGTCGCTCTGACTGTTGATAAAGCGTTACTAACTGCCGATAAAGTCGCTCTGACTGTTGATAAAAGCGTTCTAACTGTCGATAAAGTCGCTCTGACTGTTGATAAAGCGTTACTAACTGCCGATAAAAGCGCTCTGACTGTTGATAAAAGCGTTCTAACTGTCGATAAAAGCGCTCCAACTGTTGATAGAGCGTTACTAACTGTCGATAAAGTCGCTCTGACTGTTGATAAAAGCGTTCTAACTGCCGATAAATACGCTCCAACTGTTGATAGAGCGTTACTAACTGCCGATAAAGTCGCTCTGACTGCTGATAACCACGAGTTTACTAGTCATAGCCACTCGCCTCACTCTAGTAGATGCACAGAGAGGTTTCAACCCTACACCAAATCATTCCGAATCTCTCCGGTTTTTCATTTCTTTAACTACATTGAGTCCTGCACCGATCGTGACACCTACAGCGATTCCGGTCACGAGGTTATCTGTAACGAGCCATACGGCAATGGCGATCATTACACCGATGACCATATCGGGAATCAAATTTGTTTTTTCTTTATCCTTATTTGTCATGTTGCTTCGCTCCTAACTAAATCGATATATGTATAATAAGGTCCTTCATGAGTGTGTTCACTAATCTTATAAGGTAAAGTTCGCTCAAATAACGGGCCGTCAACGACAAAGGTATGAAACTCACCATTTTCGCCGCAAACATCAACATTCTTAGGTAGAGCCTCTAGTAAATCCGTCGTTATTTTTTCTCCTAAAAAAGAAATCGGAACAGTCTTTGGATCTATTGTCGTGATGATCGTTTCATACCCGAGCTCCATGAATTCGTGAATTAAATCATCTGTCGATTCGCCCCATAATGGGAAAATCGCTTCCAATCCAGCTTCTTGTACTTGTTTTTCCCGGTAGTCACGAACATCCTTCAACAAAATATCACCGAAAACAATGTGAGAGATCCCTTCATCCCGTGCTGTTTCATAGGCATCGAAAATTAGTTGATTGTAATTTTCATTGGATGGATCTTTCGGTAAAAAAACTTTGTGCATCGGTAATCCTAAAAGTTCGGCTTGCAAATCGACGAGTTCTTCCCTGATGCCATGGGTAGTGGAACGTTCATATCCTTCAGTGATTGTCGTCAGCAAACCTACGACTTCAATATCTGATTGGTTCATCATTCGATGTAAGGCGAGCATCGAATCTTTCCCACCACTATGCGAAACCCATACTTTTCTAACCATATGTAAAACCTCCAGTTACTTATAGTTTATCGGATTTTAATCTTTTCTTCTAGAAAGTCGTATTTATACAAAAGAAAACAGAGCCCTGATTTCTTAGCAGCTCTGTTTCAATTCATTTATTCATAGCTTTTTTCAAGTTCATCAACGAGTGAACCGACATATGCGACCGCTTTTCTGACGGCGTCTGGTGTCGACATATCGACTCCTGCATATTTCATTAATTCAAGCGGTGTTTTCGTTCCACCCATTTTCAAAACGTCCAACCACCGATCAATTGCCGGCTGACCTTCTTCTTTAAACAATTGATGAACAGCGGTTGAAGCGGTGAGTCCAGCTGAATACGTATATGGATAAAGGCCCATATAATAGTGTGGCTGACGCATCCAAGTTAACTTGGCTCCTTCATCAATCTCAACGGTATCTCCCCAGAAGTTTTCCAAAGCTTCACCTTTTTGTTCAGATAACGTTTGGACTGTTAACGGAATGCCTTTTTCCGCCAATGAATAAACCCGGCGTTGATATTCTCCTTCGAGCAGGTGCGTCACGAAGTTATGGTAATACGTGCCAAGCAGTTGCAGGATAATCCAGCGACGCATCCGTGGGTCGTCCGTATTTTCCAATAGGTGATCGGCTAACAGCAACTCGTTCAATGTAGATGGTGCTTCAATGAAATAAGTTGACGGACGTGTATTGAAAATTCGCTGGTTTTGATTGGCAAAATAAAAATGACCCGCGTGACCTAATTCATGTGCCAAAATAAATCCACCACGCATGTTACCAGTAAATGTCAGTAAGATATATGGATGGGAACCATATGGACTCGCACAAAAGGCGCCAGTTGATTTTCCGACGTTATCGGCATAATCGACCCAACGCTCGGTCATCGCTTTTTTCATCGCGTCTGTATATTCTGGCCCCATCACTTGCAATGCATTGAGAATGGTATCGCACACTTCTTCATAAGAAGATTCTGGATTAAAGTCGGGGTCCAATGGAGCTTTTAAGTCGACAAAAGACATCTTGTCCAAGCCGAGCACTCGCTTTTTCAACTTTGCAAAACGTTGCATATGCGGTGCCAATTCTTTTTGAATGACATCCAGTTGGTTATGATACATTTCTTCCGTGACTTTTTGCGGTTGTAACAACATTTGTGTGACGTTATCATAGCCGCGAACCTTTGATAGCGTAACTTGCTTTGTCACTTCCGTTGAATACGTAGCGGCAAATGTATTTTGATAGTTTTTCAATGTTTCAACGAACGATTCATAGGCCTTATGGCGAATCGCCGTCTGAGGTGAAAGCTCATATTCATCTTCAAACAGAGCAAATGAATTCGGATACGTCTCGCCATCGTGTTCAAAGTCAGCGAAGGCCATATCTGATGACTTGCTCCGCTGATAAATCATATACGGCGCACTTGTCACTTGTCCAAGAGAAGCTAATACTTTTTCTGTTTCAGCGGATAAGGTATATGGTTTTTCTTCTATTAAATCCTGTAAAACCAATTGATAGTCACTCAGGTTTTCATTTTCGCTGAGATACTTTTCGATTGTACCTTCAGGCAACGCCAAGATCTCTGAATTTACAAAAGAGAGAGCTGCGCCAACCTTCGCGAGTGTAGCCGAAACTTTTGCTGAGTTCGCCTGGTTTTCTGCGTTCGTTCCATCTTCCGAACTACGTAGATTGGCATACGTTGCGACAAGCGTCGCTTTTTCCATCAATGCTGTTTGAGCTTCAAGGCAATCATACAAAACATTTGCCCCTTCATGGAGTCGCCCTTCATATTGTGTGACCGTCGGGAGCTCATCCTCCAACTCCATTCGTGCTTCTTCCCAATCAGCAAGTGTTGAAAATAAATCTTCTAAATTCCATGTTTGTTCAACAGGAACTTCTGAACGCTTTAAGCGTGTTGCCATGTAAATCCCCCTCATAAACTATTTCGTGATACTAAGTATTATAAAGGAAAGAATTAAATTTGTCAGTTTAATCTTACTATTTTTTATAGAAAGAATTTTTGAGAGGAAACCTAATGTCTAGCCCACGAGTTCGGACGTCCACCACGCAAATTTGAACGTCTATTGCTAAAAGTCATTAACAAGCAAAAGGGTGCCGTGCAATCTTAGTGAGTCAACTCCCGACCATCCAATTTTGTTAGCGATTCTCAACCTATACTTATCGTTGCCATGCGAACGGTTATTTTGCTATGATAAGGGAGTATTGTAAGGTTATTTTTGATTCATAATGTTACATATAGATGGATGTAAATATTGGAGGTGCCAGAATGTCTAAAAAGATTTCGACTGAAGATGTGAAGCATGTCGCTCATTTGGCAAGACTTGCGATTACAGATGAGGAAGCGGAAAAATACAGTGAGCAATTGAGCTCGATCATTAACTTTTCCGAGCAATTGAGTGAGGTTGATACAAGCAACGTTAAGCCGATGACGCATGTACTAGATATGAAGAACGTGTTCCGTGAAGATGAACCGAAAGATTGGATCACAAAAGAAGAAGCACTAAAAAATGCACCGGACCAAGCAGATGGGCAATTCCGTGTGCCATCAATTTTGGAATAAGGAGGGAACAAGGTGTCTTTATTAGATTTAACAATAAAAGAGCTACAAGAAAAATTAAGCAGCAAGGAAATTACGGTTACTGAATTAACACAAGCTTGCTTTGACCGGATTGAAGAAACCGATGACCAAGTAAATGCTTTTTTGACATTAAATAAAGAAGCGGCATTGGAACAAGCGAAGCAATTAGACGAAGAAGGAATCGATGCCGATCAATTCCTCTTGTTCGGTATGCCTATTGGGATCAAAGATAATATTATGACGAAAGATTTAAAAACGACGTGTGCAAGTGAATTTCTCAGCAACTTCGAAGACCCTTTATATGATGCAACAGTCATTACGAAACTCAAAAATGCGAATGCCATCAATATCGGTAAATTGAATATGGATGAATTCGCGATGGGTTCTTCAACTGAAAATTCAGCTTACCAAAAGACGACCAATCCATGGAATAAAGACTATGTACCAGGTGGGTCAAGCGGTGGCTCAGCAGCAGCGGTAGCAGCCGGACAAGTTCCATTCGCATTAGGCTCAGATACAGGCGGTTCCGTTCGTCAACCAGCATCCTACTGTGGTGTAGTCGGCATGAAGCCTACATACGGCCGCGTTTCGCGCTTTGGCTTAGTAGCTTTCGCTTCATCACTCGATCAAGTCGGCCCATTGACAAGAACCGTTGAAGATAACGCAAGAATTCTTGAAGTGATTTCTGGGGTAGACGAGATGGACCCTACGAGTGCAAACATTGACGTGCCAAATTACCGTGAAGCATTGACTGGTGATATTAAAGGCTTGAAAGTCGCTGTGCCTAAGGAATATCTCCAAGAAGGCGTCGACGAAGAAGTTGCCAATAAAATTAATCAAGCGATTGATACATTAAAAGAACTCGGTGCAGAAGTTGATGAAGTTTCCTTACCACACTCGAAATATGCAATCGCAACCTACTACATGCTTGCTTCCTCTGAAGCTTCTGCCAATCTCGCTCGTTTCGACGGAATCCGTTATGGAAAACGCGCGGAGAATGCGGACAACTTGATCGATATGTTCAAGCAATCGAGAAGTGAAGGATTCGGTGATGAGGTCAAGCGCCGTATTATGCTAGGGACGTTCGCATTGAGCTCGGGTTACTATGATGCGTATTATAAAAAAGCACAGCAAGTTCGCCGTTTAATTACAGAGGACTTTGAAAAAGTTTTCGAAGACTATGATGTGATCGTTGGACCGACTTCACCGACAACAGCATTTAAAATCGGTGAACAAATTGATGATCCACTAACCATGTATGCGAATGATATTTTGACGATTCCAGTCAACTTAGCCGGCGTACCAGCAATCTCTATTCCTTGTGGTTTCCATCCGGAAAACGACATGCCAATTGGACTGCAAATCATAGGGAAACACTTTGACGAAAGCAATGTCTATCGTGTTGCGCATGCGTACGAGCAACAAACAGAGCATCACAAACAAAAGCCAGCCATTGGGGGTGTCAACGAATGAACTTTGAAACAGTCATAGGACTCGAAGTACACGTCGAACTTAAGACGAAATCAAAAATTTTCAGCCCGAGCCCAAACGCTTTTGGTGACGAACCGAACTCTAACGTCAATCCAATTGACTTAGGCTACCCAGGCGTATTGCCAGTGTTGAATAAAGAAGCGGTCAATTTTGCGATGCGAGCTGCAATGGCGCTCAATTGTGACATTGCGACAGATACGAAGTTTGACCGAAAAAACTATTTCTATCCAGACAACCCGAAAGCTTATCAAATCTCTCAATTTGACCAACCAATCGGTGAAAATGGTTGGATTGAAATTGAAGTCGACGGTAAAAAGAAAAAGATCGGAATTACTCGTCTGCATATGGAAGAAGATGCAGGAAAATTAACACACGGTGATGACGGCTATTCCTATGTGGATTACAACCGTCAAGGAACACCACTCATCGAGATTGTTTCGGAGCCAGACATCCGCACACCTGATGAAGCTTATGCGTACTTGGAAAAACTACGGAATATTATCCAGTTCACAGGTGTTTCTGACGTAAAAATGCAGGAAGGCTCCCTTCGTTGTGATGCGAACCTTTCATTGCGCCCAGTTGGACAAGAAGCATTCGGGATGAAAACAGAACTGAAAAACTTGAACTCGTTTAACTTTGTTCGCCAAGGACTTGAGTTTGAACAAAAGCGTCAAGAAAAAGTGCTTCGCATGGGTGGAGAGATTCTACAGGAAACTCGTCGATATGATGAGAAAACAAAAGAGACAGTGCTCATGCGGATCAAAGAAGGCTCTGACGACTATCGTTACTTTCCAGAACCAGACTTAGTGCCACTTTATATTAGTGATGAGTGGAAAGAACAAGTACGCCAGTCGATTCCTGAGCTGCCGGAAGACCGGAAGAAACGTTATGTCGGAGAGCTAGGACTTGACCAATATGATGCAGAGGTTCTAACGTCTACAAAAGAAATGTCCGATTTCTTTGAAGAAACCGTTAAACACGGTGCCGATGCGAAACAAGCAACTAACTGGTTGATGGGTGATATTTCCGCGCATATGAACAAGCAACAATTGGAATTGTATGACTTGAAAGTTACACCAGAAAGCTTAGCAAAAATGACGAAGTTGATCGAAGAAGGCACGCTATCTAGTAAACTTGCGAAAAAAGTCATTACTGAACTGATGAAGCAAGGCGGCGACCCAGAAAAAATCGTCAAAGAAAAAGGTCTCGTTCAAATCTCTGATGAAAATCAATTGCGTGAAATCATTACGGAAATCTTGAATGAGAACGAACAATCGATCGTTGATTATAAGAATGGTAAAGACCGTGCCCTTGGCTTCCTTGTCGGTCAGGTGATGAAGAAGACCAAAGGACAAGCGAACCCACCAATGGTCAACAAAATTTTAAAAGAAGAAATAGATAAACGATAAAAAGAATATAATCCGACAACAATGATTTGCAACGACGAAAGAGTACAAGCTGAACGAAGGTGAAACGATGAAACGTGCTCGCGTAATTTATAATCCGACCTCAGGTAAAGAAGGAATGAGAAGATACTTACCTGATGTATTGGAAATGTTGGAGAAGGCAGGCTATGAAACATCTGCACATGCCACAACAGGTGAAGGGGATGCTACAACAGCGGCGCAAACCGCATGTGAACGACAATATGATCTCGTCGTTGCAGCTGGTGGAGACGGGACATTGAATGAAGTCATCCACGGCTATGCAAACCAGCCTCACCGCCCGAAGCTTGGAATCTTGCCGATGGGAACAACGAACGATTTCGCCAGAGCGTTAAAATTACCACGAGATCCCAAAAAAGCGACTGAGCTGATTTTAAAAGGGTATTCAAAAAAGCTTGATATCGGAAAAGTGAATGACAAGCATTTTATGAATATCGCCGGTGGTGGGAAACTGACGGAACTGACATACGAGACTTCCAGTAAGCAAAAAGCATTATTGGGTCAGCTGGCGTATTATTTGAAGGGAGTCGAAATGCTTCCTTCCTTACGTCCAGCTTACGTCAGAATTGATTATGACGGCAATGTATGTGAAGAAGAAATCATGCTTTTCCTTGTTGCGAATACCAATTCAATTGGTGGATTTGAAAAGCTTGCTCCTAGAGCCGTCATGAACGATGGGTATTTTGATTTGTTGATTCTGAAGAAAACGAACTTGGCTGAGTTTTTGTTATTGGCGAACAAAGCGTTGAGAGGGCAGCATGTTGATGATGATAAAGTCATTTATACCCATGCAAAACATATTGTTGTCGAACCACGAGATGAACTGTTATTGAACATTGATGGTGAATATGGAGGGAAGCTTCCAGGAACGTTTACAAACCTTCATAAACATATCGAGTTTTTTGTACCACAGGAATATTTTGAAGAAAACGAATAGTGAGCGAAACATCATAAAGTAGTTCAGGAAAGGATTGCATTTAAAAATCCTTCCTTGAACTACTTTTTTAGTTTTAAAACCGGTACTACTTAGGCAACGTTTCATTCCGTTGTTCATCTTTCACTTCCGTAATGTACCACTTTTTGTTTGATTTCGTATGCGAATTCAACTTTCTCACAAAGTTTTCTGCTGCAGAGAAATCATCGAATTTTTTGTTGGATGTACTGCTTGAATCTTTTAGAAATTCTGTTTTTCCATTTACTTTCCTAGCAATTATGTACATGACATCTCCTCCTTGGTTGTTTACAAGCATTTATTATTTTATAGCTGCATTTTAAATCTTTGAGTTTTCTGAATTGTTTAATTGTATTATACAATAATTAGCAAGTGATTGGAATAACATAATGATTAAATAATTATTTCATTTATATGTATAATGTTACGAAAACGAATGGTTTTCCCTTAGGCTTGGGAAAAATGAACTACTTCCTATATAATGGAACCACCAACACATAAAGGACGGAATGAAATATGGCAAAAGCACCTGTAGAAAAAAATCAATATATCGATGTTACATTCGAAGATCTAACACACGAAGGAGATGGAGTTGCGAAAGTAGATGGCTATCCTTTGTTTATTCCATACGGATTACCGGGTGAAAAAGCGAAGGTTAAAGTAGTCAAAACGCGAAAAAACTTCGGTTTCGGAAAGTTAATCGAACTGTATGAGGAAAGTGAGCATCGGACGACACCGCCTTGCGATATTTTCTTTCAATGCGGCGGCTGTCAGTTGCAACATATGACATATGAACGCCAACTTGAAATGAAACAAAAACAAGTGAAAGACGTGATGCGAAAAATCGCTCATCTGCCTGATGTCCCTGTCCATCCAACGATCGGCATGGAAAACCCATGGGATTATCGCAACAAAGTATCGATTCCAGTCGGTAAGCGGGATGGAAAGGTTATCACAGGCTTTTACCAAAAACGATCCCATAACATCATTGACATGGACTCTTGCCCGGTTCAACACCCGCAAAATGATAAGTTAATCCAAGAAATGGCGACTCTATTCGAAGAGCTCCAAATCGAACCATATGACGAGAATACTCATCGAGGTGTTATTCGCCATGTCATTGTACGAACAGGACAACATACAAACGAAATGATGGTCATACTCGTGACCAACACGAAAGAACTACCTAAAAAGAAGGAACTTATTGAAAAAATCCAAGCAATCGACCCGGACGTGAAAAGTATCATTCATAATGTGAATACGAAGAAAACGAATGTGATCATGGGTCCAGAGTCAAAGACAATTTGGGGTAGTGATACGATAACCGATCGAATAGATGACTTAGATTTTCAAATCGGCGCACATTCTTTCTATCAAATTAATCCACTGCAAACGGAAAAGCTGTATGCGAAAACGTTAGAGTATGCGCAGTTAAGTGGTAACGAAACAGTCATTGACGCTTATTGCGGTATAGGAACGATATCTTTGTTCCTCGCTCAGCACGCCAAAAAAGTTTATGGTGTTGAGGTTGTCCGCCAAGCGATCGATAACGCAAAAGATAATGCGAAGCACAACCGATTGACCAATACTGAATTTTACGTTGGACAAGCCGAAAAAGTCATGCCTTGGTGGCACGCACAAGGGTTAAGACCCGATGTAATTGTTGTCGACCCACCAAGAAAAGGGTGCGACGAAGAACTGCTGGATGCAATGGTCGGGATGAATCCAGATCGAATCGTTTACGTTTCCTGCAACCCATCAACATTGGCTCGTGATTTGAAAATTTTAGATGAAGCGGGTTATGAAACAAAACAAATCCAGCCAGTTGATATGTTTCCGCAGAGTAGTCATATTGAGTGTGTGACGGAGATTGTGAAAAAGGTTTAGTGTTGATAACAAATTCAAATTTAGGGTTCCCTCGGACTGATTATTCGGGGGAATTTTGCTTGCCAACGTATGTAATCAATGATAAAAAAATATCCCTCCACAATCGAAGAGATACTTATTCATGGGTATTTTAAACTTCTTAATATCTTGTAGACGCTTACTGCCTTGTGTATCCTTACTTTGCTAAAACCCACAGGTAAAGAATGTCTGCATCTTCATATAGTTATACATCAATCTCGCGCGACGCCCTTCTTCGGTATGCGGATTCATTAAATGACTTAACCTATCAAGAAACTCACGGTCGCAACGGCATGATGGGCCATATTGATCGTAACATTCATCATGGGCTTTGCAGGCAGCATCTACAGCATTAATCGGAGGCCTTGGCCCATGGCATCCTGGTCCACACCAATTATATCCGGGAAATATACAAAAACGTGGAGAAAACCTCCTGCCATTTTGATACATGATTATGTTCCATCTCCTCTCGCCATTAATTTAGGTGTCTTAAACAAAGAATGATGACATACCTTTCACCCGTTATTTGACAATATATGTAGAGAGGTGTCCTTGTGTATGTTTAGATACCTATAGAATATAAAATTTATGATTTTTTTAAGACAAATAAGAGAAGACCCTTTTGCAATCAGGCCTCCTCATTAACCACCTTTAAATCAATAACATTATTTACTATCAGAATGGTACAGTCGTTCCGAATTATTTAAACAGAACTAATTAATATCCATATCCTCCGTAACTGAATGCTCCTGCACCAACGATAATTAATAATACGAACAATACGACAATTAACGCGAATCCTCCGCCATAGCTTTGTGACATTCATATCAACTCCTTCCAGAATTAAAAGACCCCATTTAAAGGTCCTTTCTGTACTACTGTATGAAATTTTTCTCGATCTGTTTGGACTTCTGTATCTAAGACAGAAAAAGTTTAAGAAAAAAGTAAGGGAGATCATGTAAAAATCATGACCGAAAGAACGGGGAATTTATTGGTAGACTGATAATGTATAATAAAAAAACTTCCCGCGAAACAACCTATGTGTAGAACGGCTCCGTTATGTTAATTGCATGGGGAAATGTTATAATGTTTGATACTTATCCATTGTGATGTATTTAAAAGAAAAATAATCGATTTATATTATATAAAGAAGAAAGTTAGGTCGTGAATAAACATGAAACAAAAAAACAATAGAAATAAAGTGAAGAAAAATAAACGCAGCTCGACTAAAAAGCCAGCCAATCAAAGAACACATCAAAAAACGAATAACGCAAAACCTCAGCATAAGAACCAACCTAAATCGAAGAAAAAAACGATTGCTGAAGTTACTTGTACTGGTTTAACGCATGAGGGTAAGGGGATTTTTGAGTGGGAAGGGAAGTCTCTTTCTGTAGATAACTTCTTGCCAGGTGAGAAAGCAGAAGTACTCATTTCACAAAAGGGACGATTTCCAAAAACGGAACTCAAGCGAATCATTACGCCATCGAAAGACCGAGCGGGTTCACCAGCTTCCTATTATGCGCAGAGTGCGGGATGTCAAATTCACCATATGACGAATGAGGCCCAGGCTCGCTTCAAGCAGAATGTCGTGGACGATTTAATGAAGCCGTTCGGTAAGCCGAAACCAATTTTGACGATGGATCATCCTTATGATTATCGTAATAAAAACACGATGACATTCGGTTTGAATAAAAAGAAGGAAGTCATCACAGGTTTATACGCGCCGAATTCCCATCGCATCATACCGATGGAGCGTTCCATTATTCATGATCCGAAAGCCGATAAAATCATTCAAACGATTAAAGGGATGATGAAGTCCTTTAAAATGCAGCCATATGACGAAGATTCAGATCGAGGATTTTTGCGCCATGTGCTTGTAAGAGTCGGTAAAAACAGTGGCGAAATCATGGTTGTCATCGTTGCAGCTTCACCAATATTTAAGGGCCAGAAGAATTTTGTGAAAGCGTTAAGAGAAGCACACCCAGAGATTTCGACGATTTTATTGAACGTAAATACCAGAACGGACAGCATGATCCTCGGCGATCAAGAAAAAGTTCTTTTCGGCAAAGGTACGATCAAAGACACACTTTGTGGTTTGCAATTCGAAATTTCAGCCACATCTTTCTATCAAATCAATCCCGTTCAAACGGAAAAACTATATGCAAAAGCGATTGAAATGGCCAATCTGACTGGAAAAGAAACCGTCATTGATGCTTATTGTGGGATCGGTACAATTGGATTGGTTGCAAGCGAAAAAGCAGGAAAAGTCATTGGTGTTGAACTGAATAAAGGTGCTGTTCGTGACGCGATACAAAACTCGAAACGTAACGGTGTGAAGAATGCCAGGTTTTATCAAGGTGACGCAGGCAAATTCATGGTTCAAATGGCAGCGCGCGGTGAACAAGCAGACGTCGTTATTTTGGACCCACCGAGAAGCGGAAGCGATGAAGCGTTCCTATCGAGTGTCGTTAAACTCCAACCCAAACGCGTTGTATATGTTTCATGTAACCCAGAAACACAAGCTCGCGATATGAAGTATTTAGTGAAAAATGGTTATCGGGTAAAGGAAATTCAACCCGTAGACATGTTTCCGCAGACGAATCATGTGGAGAGTGTGGCTTTGTTGGTGTTGAAATAGCTGTCTAATTAAAATAAACTTTTAGCAACCATAATAAACTCTTCTATTTTTAAGATAATCTCTGGGCTTGAAACCCATTATTCTTATACCTATTCTCTATAAAAGGATATAATAAAGCTGTGAATTATAGAAATAACGGGGGAGTTAATTATGGAGATTATTTTACTTGTTATTTTGTATGCTCTTTTAGGATTAAGTCTTTATTTTATTTGGAAGGCTATAAATTTTGAGCGAGATAAAAATATAAAACTCGCAATTGGACTCAGCGCTATAACTTTTGGACTTTTAATCGCTATTCCTTTTATTATGATACCTAGATTCAATGGGTATTTCTGGTTAACTTTTTTGTCTTTCTTTATCTTTTTGATTGTTTTGTTAATTATTAATATAAAGACAGTTCCGAAGTGGGATGAGTTTATTAGTCTCACTCTAAAAATATTTGAATATTATTTAATTATTTTCGCATTTTTCTTTATTAACAGTTTTACTAGTATAGAGGAACAACTAAGGAAATTACCTAACTTTAGTACAGGTTTACCAATTGGAATAGCTACTACGCTATATATAATTTTTGTAATATTAAAGGTTTTAGATGCCATAGTAACACTCAAAGTTTTTTTAGAAAATAAAAAAATTAATAAGAATTAAATTCTACTTTACATAATCAGATTGTTTTTTAGCGTATTTGGTAATCTGTAAGTATATTTTAAATGACCCGGCTTTCATCTGAAACCTATATCTTTTATTTGTTCAATGTCCTCAATCCATACAGCATGACCGTATAAATTTTGTGCTTTATCATATACGATAAATAATTCAACTCTATCGGTGAAAAAGTTCTTTAAGAAACGTATCCAATCAGCTTTGAAGTCCTGTCCTTCATCAATTAGGCTATAATCAACTTTAAGATGGGGTTTTACGGCGTGTGACCGAAAGTAATCATTTGCAGTTTTCATAAGAGTAATATCATAATCCTCATCTTCACTATCACCATTGAAATTAACCTCTAATTGATGCTCTATTAAAAGCAATTTAAGAAAGTCATGAAAGTGACTAATAGTGATGTGCGATTTCAGTTTTTTCGTTCACCTTGATATTCTCCTGGACCAAATTGTTGACTACAAAGATCTCTTAAATAGTGTCTTAAAGTAATGTTAAAACTTAAAACTAAAACTTGATTATCTATTTTCGCTGCTTGAGTGGCCTTTTTAGCAATTATTACCGATTCCCCCGAGCCAGCGACTCCACTCCATCTACGTATAGAACCAGGACTTAAACTTGCTAGCTTTCTTTAATCACTTGTTAAAATAAAAGGTTGCCGACGTTCATAGTTATAATCAGCTTGTTAGAGTTGTAGGTTTAACTCAGTAACTAAATTTTCAAGCATACCATGGTGTGAAAAGTTTGAACAGTTTCTGGATAACGCATAAGTATGTTCATTATAATTTAATCGATTTTCAGACTTTCCTATATAATCTATATCTATTTTAGTCCATATTTTTGTATAGCTATCAAAAGCATTATAATAATCCATAGCAGCATGTTTATTTGCATAGTGAAAATAAGCAATCGTTTCAATACAAGAAAAGTAACGAGAAAACCTTTCAGATAGATTGACACTTGTAAGTAGCTGGTAATGTAAGATGTTTTTTTATAATATTCCACTTGATTTATTGGATTACTTTTATAATAATTTCCATCGGTACCGCGAATATAGCCATTTCTATTGTGGAATTTTATTGAAAATCTAAACTACGTAAATATTTAGTAGTATTTTTGAATTGCATTAGGTGTTGTTGAATTCCCTGGAGAAACGTGTATCAGTTAAAGGTTAAAGGAAGAAACAAGAGTATTTAAAAGAAAAGGGTTAAGCGTTGTCCAAACAAAATCGATGAATAAACGGTGTAGTATGTTAATATTTAATGTAAAGAACGAATTTTATATTATGCATGCTTATTTAATGAAAAAGCTTTAAACAAAATCACTCTTGAAAGAAATTACTTAACTACCCCTGCGTTCGCTAGCTCTTTGAACGGTTACCCAATGGGGCATTCATCTAAAGATCGGGCTGAAAATACAGAGCGGAGGAATATCTGATGGCTAAACATAAAATATATTCAATGAGCTTCGCAAGTGTCTATCCGCATTATGTCACGAAGGCGGAGAAGAAAAATCGTACGAAAGAAGAGGTCGATGAAATTATCCGCTGGTTAACCGGGTATTCACAAGCAGAACTTGATCAACAATTAGAAAATAAAGTGGATTTTGAGACGTTTTTTGCGGAAGCTCCCCAATTAAATGCATCAAGAAAATTAATTAAAGGAGTCATCTGTGGCGTTCGAGTAGAGGAAATTGAAGAACCGACAATGCAGGAAATTCGCTATTTGGACAAACTCATTGACGAGTTGGCAAAGGGAAAGGCGATGGAAAAAATACTCCGAACACAATAAAAAATGACCTCGAAATCCATTACGAGGTCATTTTTCATTGATTAAATTGAAGCGGTTATATTGTTAAGATAACCATCAAAAGGAACAGCAAAATTAAATAGATCAACGAGAAACGTAAACTTGTTTGTGCCCATTTCTTCTGGTCTTTTGCTTGGAACCCTTTCACTGCTTGGATCATCCAGCTAATGGTCAACAATATAGCAATGACGAAGAAAACCCAGCCTAGCGGTTCGATCAATAAGAACGGGAGAGGGAGTAACGCAATGATGTAAATCAAATGATGCATCATTGCGACTTGTACACCACGGACAACTGGTAACATCGGCACACCCGCTCGCGTGTAATCTTCCAAACGTCTGATTGTGATTGCTAATGTGTGTGGAACTTGCCAAATGAGTAAGATTACGAACAGTGTAATGGGAACAATGTGATTCGCAGGGGCGATGGCAGCCCAACCAATCAATGGCGTAAAAGCTCCAGAGATACTACCGATTAGCGTATTCCATGTATATCTTCGTTTTGACCAGAATGTGTAAAGTACAACATAGACAAACCAGCCTAAAAAGGAATAGAGCAGGGCTTCAGGTGTCGTGAACAACATGATGACCAATCCAATAATGGTTGTAAAGATACCAGCCCATAAAACAGCTTTTAAAGAAAAGTTCCTCGAGACGGTCGGCCGTTTCTGTGTACGGTCCATATTTTGATCCAAATCCACTTCAAACCAGTTATTCAGCATCAATGCTCCGGATATGACGAGAGTACTTCCGATCAACGTTAAGGAAAATAATCCGATATAGTCGCCGAATTGCTCTCCTTCGAAATAAATCGCTAACCAGAAAGCGGTGAACACTGGAAAAACGTTTGCGATTAACACTTTACCTTTTAATAAATTTTTTATATCAATAAAAAGGCCAATCAATCGATTTGAGCCATTGTTTGTTGCAGTTTTCATATAAATCTCCTAATCATTCACATCTAGTCATTCTAGTCTTATTATAGCACAAAAACGTTTTGGACTTATACGCCGAGAGATATTCAAAGTAGAAATTTCAGTGAATTAGTTGGAAAATGACTCCTATTACATATCATTGTCGAATGATTATAAAACTGACTTCTTGCAACCGCCCGACAAGCGGCTCCAACCGCCCGATAAGCGGTTCCAACCGCCCGACAAACGGATCCAACCACCCGACAAGCGGCTCCAACCACCCGACGAAATGCTCTAGCCGCCCGACATTAGCGCGAATCTATGTGAAATTAGCTCGAAACCCTGATAGATATAAAGTCGCTGATCTAACTAGGTATTGTTATTGTAGAATGGTAAACTAGTAAAAGAAATGCATTATGTTTAATAAGGGTGAGCAGTTATTTCTATTTATAAAAGCAACGATTATATCGTACAGTCGATCGAAGGGAATCAATTACCAATCAGTTACGAAGAGCTTGAACAAGCAGCTAAAGCGGCGTTGTCTCCACAAGCTTTTAGTTATATAGCATCGGGAGCTGGTGCAGAAGAGACGGCGCACAAAAATAAAAACGCATTTCAAAGGTATTCTATCGTTCCAAAGTTATTGAATGATGTTTCTGAATTAGATACAAGCATTTCATTGTTCGGAAAAACGTATCCAACACCTTTCGTCTTAGCGCCTGTTGGGGTGTTGAAGCAAGCGGATGAACAAGGAGATCTTGCTGTGACGCGGGCGGCTTTGAGATATGGCATCCCATTTATTCAAAGTACGGTCTCTAGCTTTTCCATTGAAGAGGTTGGCGAATCGAGTGATGGGCCGAAATGGTTTCAACTGTATTGGACGTCGCTTGAAGATATTTCTTTTAGTTTTGTGAAACGAGCGGAAGAAGCCGGTTTTGAGGCAATTGTCGTGACGATTGATACTGTTACGCTTGGATTTCGGGAAAAAGATTTGTTCTATGGGTATTCTCCGTTGGCTCATGGGTATGGGCAAGGGAATTTTGAATCTGATGATGTTTTTTTATCTACGCTGGATGAAGTGAGTAACAGCGCAATCGTTGATGGGATCATTAAACAGATTAACTATCCGGCATTGAACTGGTCACACATCAAAAAATTGAAAGAAAAAACGAGCCTACCAATTCTTTTAAAAGGTGTGTTACATCCAGATGACGCGCTTCGGGCGGTCGATTGTGGTGTAGATGGGTTGATTGTTTCCAATCATGGCGGAAGACAGTTGGATGGCTTGATTTCGAGTGTGGATGCCTTGCCTGAAATTGTGAACGTTGTTAACGGGAAAATCCCTGTATTATTTGATAGCGGTGTTCGACGCGGAAGTGATGCATTGAAGGTGTTAGCACTTGGGGCAGATGCGGTTTTGATTGGTCGACCTTATGTATATAGCTTGGCAGTCAATGGCGAGCAAGGAGTAGAACAATTTTTGACTACTTTCCTTCAAGATTTCAATAGTTCCATGACGTTATCCGGTGTAAAAGATATAAATCAACTAAAACAAATGAAGATTGTCCGCGATTAAGTTTTTTCCTGCATGCTTGTATTTATCCATTGTTTCACATTAAGTAATGAGATTAAAAAAGGAGATTTCAAAATGACCAAACCACGATTAGCAACATTAAATGTAAATGGAAATTTGGAAGAAGGGTTGAAAAATACAGTTCATGTAAGAGATTTGGCACCATTTTTCGTAGATGAACCAGAACGGTTAGGTGGGACGAATGCGGGACCAAATCCGTTGGAATATTTCCTCGGTGCTTATTCAGCATGTACATCCATTATGACTTCATATGCCGCTAAAGATTTAAACTTTACATATACAGGCTTGAATTTTGATACGAATGGAAGCTTGGATCCAAGAGGTTTTAAAGGAGTAGAAGGCATACAAACGTATTTTCAAACAGTCACGATTCAAGTAGAAGTAGAGACGGAAGAATCTGAAGAAGCTTTGGAGCAATTAAAAGAGACAGTAGAAAAAAGATGTCCATTACATAATTTGTTGGTGGATGCAGGTGTGGAAGTTCAAAGTCAGTGGATGAAAAAATAAATAACATAGAACAACAGTTCGTGTTCTGTTATACTGTTAGCAACAACAGATCGATGAATTTTATGAGGGGTGGCGTTACTGAGTGACCTTCTTTGGATTTTTCCGAGGAAGGGAGGTGACGCCTATGGACATTGCGAACGTATTGACTTTAATGATATCCTTCGGGATGTTAATCGCGTTTATTATGTCCGACCATAAAAAATAACCCCTCATATGCTTTGACCGGCAAAGGGGTTATTTTGTAACCTATAACGCCGCCTCCTCTGATGGAGTTCGACTGTTGTACCGTAGACGTGAAAATACGTCTACGGTTTTATTTTATGACTTGCTGTTTATATTATACCCGATATTTTGGTATATGAAAACATCAAGAAAGCTTACATCAATTGCATCGTAGTAACACACGTACCGTCTTCTTCAAAAGTAGAAACTTCAGATTCAACGGTTTTTCCATCATGCTTGACTAAAACTTGATACGTTTGATCTCTTGGAAGCCATAAGTCAACGAATCCGTTATTTCCAGCATTGCGTGTTTCATCAAAAACGACGTTTCCGTCAGCATCCGTAATGGTAATCTCAAAATCTTCATTCGCCAATTCGCCTTGACAGCCTGTCAGACTGTGATCGCCACATGGATGTGTTTGATTGATGAATGGAGCAATCGAGACGAAGAACTCATTTTCCGGTAATTCATATCGTTTTTCTTCGTCGTTTTCTTGAATGATCAATTCGGTTGATGTAATAGAAGCTTGTTCATCACCAAAATTTCCTGCACTATATTCATTGACCATTTCTTTTACATCCGTTTGTTCGGCAGGGGACGCATCATCTGATGTATTACATGCAGCCAACAAAAACAATGACATTAAAGCTATATAAAAAACCTTCAATCGCATGAAGTTCACTCCTCACAAAGTTTGTTAGCTTCATTATATACCGAATGCCAAACCTCTTATACAAAAACAGTAAATTGACATAAAAGCGTCATGATTTATTTAACAACCAATACGGGGCAGTCTGCTCGCTTGACGACCTTGTGACTGACACTGCCTAACACCATTTCTTGAAGCGTATTTAATCCACGACTGCCAATCACCAATAGATCAAATTGTTGATCATTGGCATGTGAAACAATCGTTGGTCCAGGTTCGCCATGGAGAATGTTTACTTCATAGTTCACATTTTTTTCTTGAATGATCTTTTCGATATCAATTAACTTTTTTCGTCTTGAGACTTCAAGTTCTTCTTTGCCTTGTGAATGAAGGACTTCGTTTTTGGCTTTAGAAAAATCTGCAACGAGTACAACTTCAATCAAGCTATCCTCAATTAAAGAGGCGATTGCTACCGCCTGCTCGGTTGCACGTTCGGAGTGCTCCGAGCCATCTACTGCAAGTAAAATACGTTGATACATCATTATCCCTCCTGAACTACTTCAGTATTCAAACGCTGAACAGCTAGCTGATTAACAATCTTTTGGCTTGATTTGTTTAGGCCTGTAATTGTCACTTCGTTGTCGTTTTCACTTAGTTTTAACACAACTTTATCGATGGCTCCGACAGCTGAGTCATCCCATACATGTGCTTGGGAAAAATCAATCTTAATCTTGCCTTCACGCTCTGTTAGATCAATCGCATCGACAAAGTTATCGACAGAGGCGAAAAACAGTTGCCCTGTAACATGGTAAATCGTTGAATGATCTACTATTTGTTTTTGTACTTGAATCTTGGAAATCTTAATGACGAAAAATACAGCACTTAACAACACACCGGCAATGACTCCTTTGGATAAATCATGTGTCGCTACAACAATCCCCATCGTCACTACCATCACGGCTGCGTCTGCTTTTGGTGCATTTTTCAAATATTTAAAGGATGTCCAATCAAATGTTCCAATGGATACCATAATCATAATTCCTACTAAAACGGGCATTGGAATTTGAACAACCAGATTACCTAAAACGAGAATCAAAAACATTAAGAAAGTACCAGCGACTAGCGTTGATAAGCGGCCGCGACCACCTGATTTTACGTTAATGACAGACTGACCGATCATCGCACAGCCGGCCATTCCGCCGAAGAAACCTGTTGCGACGTTCGCAATCCCTTGTCCACGTGCTTCTTTGTTTTTGTTGCTTTCCGTATCGGTCATATCATCAACGATCGAAGCGGTTAGCAATGATTCGAGTAAACCGACAATCGCTAATGCGAGTGAATAAGGAAAGATAATCATGAGCGTTTCAAAAGTGAATGGAACGTTCGGAATGAAGAAGGATGGTAACGATTGTGTAATCGCTCCTAAATCACCGACAGTTCGTAAGTCAAAATTACCATAAAGTGCAACGGCTGTTAAGAGCACGATTGCAATTAACGGAGCCGGAATCGTTTTGATAAATCGTGGTAGCAAATATACGATCAACAACGTAATCGCAACAAATACATACGTTAAGTTATTGATTCCGATAAAGTGTGGCACTTGGGCCATGAAAATTAAAATCGCCAGTGAGTTTACAAAGCCGATCATGACAGCTCTAGGAACAAATTGCATTACTTTCGCTACTTTAAAAATACCGAATAAGATTTGAATAACTCCTGTTAAGATGGTTGCTGCAAGTAAATAATCGAGTCCATACTCTTTGACTAATGGAACCATCAATAGCGCCATCGCACCGGTTGCAGCTGAAATCATTCCTGGACGGCCACCTGTGAATGCGATAATCACGGCGATACAAAAGGATGCGTATAAACCGACCATCGGATCGACACCTGCTATAATAGAAAAAGCAATGGCTTCTGGAATTAAAGCCAATGCTACGACAATACCAGCGAGAATATCTCCTCGGACGTTTGAAAACCAAGATGTTTTTATTTTCTCTATCAATTTTCTCTACTCCTACTTTATAATTTATGGCTTTTTTCCGTACTATAAAAAAGCAATAGCAATAGTCTATCATCTTTTGTGTCAAAAGGGAACGTTTTTGGGAACTTTTTTAAACTGAAAATGAACTTTTTGTGTAGTTAGTCGGATGAATGTTTATATCGACTTTTGCTGTGTTAATATAAAGGAAATGGCTTTTAGGAAGGTAAAATGATAAATGATTATTGGTTATTTGCGTGAAGCAAACATAAATATAGATTATAGAAAACAATTAGCACAATTGCAACAGAAAAACTGTACGGAAATCGTGGTCGAAACTGGACATTCGAACCAGCAGGACGAGCAACTTGATCGACTGGTTCATCGGTTGAAAGAAGGAGACAAATTAGTCGTCGTGAAACTTGCTGTTTTAGCAGACTCTATTCGTTCTCTGGCTGAATTACTTGAGAAAATACACCAAAAAGGTGCTTTCATTCAATCGATTGATGAAAAAATCGATACGAGTGAAACGACGAAATATGATTTGCTTGATGTAGTAAGTGGACTAGCCAATTTTCATCGAGATAAAATTAGTGAAAAAACGAGAAAAGGCCTTCATGAAGCCAAAAGCAGGGGAGCGAACACAGGTCGTCCTCGAAAACCGAATGCCAATGTGAAACGCGCACTCAGCTTATATAGTAGTAAAAAATATAGCTTACAAGAAATCAAAGAACAAACAGGAATCAGCAAATCTACTTTATATCGCTATCTTGAACGCAGTGAATCGTAACGAAAGAAAATTTAATTTACGATAATCCACGATTGATTGAAATGCATTCTTCATAAAGAATGTTAAGTAACCGGAAAACAACTGCCACCGCATTAAAAAGAATACCAAAACGATCGGGGATAGAAAATTTTGTTATACCACAAAGTATTGCAACATGAAAGTTCAGATGAATGGGTAATATTTGTACACGGCGCAGGCGGAAGCTCCGCAACGTTTTATCGCCAAATTAAGGATTTTAAAAAACATTTCAACATCGTTATGCTCGATTTGAGAGGGCATGGACGATCAAAGGATGTTAATCAAAAGAGACCATTAAAAAACTATTCTTTTGATAAAGTAACTGAAGACGTCATTGAAGTCATGGATCATTTGAAGATAAAAGAAGCTCATTTCGTTGGTGTATCCCTTGGGACGATCATCAATCGAATTCTTGCCGAGAAATATCCTGATAGAGTAAAAAGTCTTGTGATGGGAGGAGCCATCACGAAGATGAATATCCGTTCCAATACGTTGATTAATATTGGTAACTTATTGAAACACATTGTACCTTTTTCTTGGATTTATAAAATATTGGCATTCATCATTATGCCAAGTAGGTACCATAAAGAATCCAGGAACTTATTTATCCGTGAGGCAAAAAAGATTTATCAAAAAGAGTTTTTAAGATGGTTTAAGTTAACGAAAGATATCAATCCACTTTTACGGAAGTTTAAAGGAAAACCTCTTAAAAAACCTGCCTTGTATATCATGGGCGATGAGGATCACTTGTTTTTGGAAACATTGAAAAGAGACATTGGAGACCATCAGACAAGCCAACTGATTGTTTTGGATAATTGTGGCCACGTCTGTAATATCGACCAAGCCAATGAATTCAATAAACATTCCATTTCATTTTTAAAAGCTTGTAGTTAAAGATAAACTTATATCTTTCGGTAGACAAATGACTCCTTCTTAAGAGCAAGAAATTGTTTTTAGGTGGGAGTCGTTCAATAGATGACGACATGGCTGTCTAATCAAAAAATACAGTGTCGTTTTGATGGTAATCGTTCGAGACAGACCATAACATGATGCTAATTAAAGAAGATGGATGCGCTAGGAGATGATTGTATGATTTTAACAAATGCTAAACTATATGGTCAGGAAGGCCGTTGGGATATTGAAATTCAAGACGGCAGGTTCAAGAAAATTTCAGTTTCAGAAGGGCAAAAACAAAGTGAAAACGAGATTGATCTCGAAGGAAAAATTGTGTTGCCACCTTATGTAGAGCCACATATTCATCTTGATTATGCGTTGACAGCTGGTACGCCTCGTTGGAATCAGACAGGTTCTGTGTTTGAAGGAATCGAAATTTGGTCTGAACGCAAGCAGTTAATCGATGAATCCACTGAAGATATTAAAAAACGTGCTAAAAATGCGTTAAAAATGCAAATCAAACATGGCATTCAGCATGTACGGACACATGTTGATGTTGGCGATCCAGAGTTGAAAGGCATGAAAGCTCTATTAGAAGTAAAAGAAGAAATGAAACCTTGGGTCGATCTTCAGCTCGTTGCTATGCCACAAGAGGGACTTTATACGAAACCAAGTGCTGAGAGATTACTCATTGAAGCAATTGAAATGGGAGCCGACGTAATCGGTGGCATTCCACATTATGAGCTAACGAGAGAAGACGGCGTGCGTTCTATTCATCGGATCTTAGAGTTAGCAGAAAAATACGATAAACTCGTCGATGTTCACTGTGATGAAATCGATGACGATCAATCTAGATACTTAGAAGTACTTGCCGGGGAAGCACTTAAACGAGGAATCGGTCACCGTGTAACAGCAAGTCATACAACCGCTATGGCTTCCTATAGTAATGCTTACACGTATAAGCTTTTCCAAACTTTAAAGAAAGCAGGCATTCATTTCGTCGCTTTACCAAAAGCAAATCTACACTTGCAAGGTCGATTCGATAACTACCCAGTTCGAAGAGGATTGACAAGAGTAAAAGAAATGTTGCACGAAGGAATCAATGTTTGTTTTGGGTTGGATTCGATTATGGACCCGTGGTATCCACTTGGAGATGGAAACTTGATGCATGTCACTGAAATCGGATTGCATGCATGCCATATGACTGATTATGATCACATTGTTTCAGCTCTAAATCTCGTTACAACAAACGGAGCAAAAACGTTAGGAATTGATCAACTATATGGAATTGAGCAAGGAAACGAGGCGAACATGATTGTCATTGATTCGGACTCTGAATATGAAGCCATCCGGACACAAGCTCCAGTGCTTTATTCCATCCGTGAAGGTGAAATCATCGTTGAAACAAAACCTGCAGAAACAAAAATGAATTTCGAAATGGATTAATTTAAATCCGAACGAATATTTCGTTCGGATTTTTTATAGTTGAAAGCAAACGAACTCACTTCCGCTTGCTTAACAAATGTTCTAATCAAAGATAGCGGGCTAAAGTGATGCTCTATCATCGAATAGAAGCGCTCTAATCAAGGATAGCACGCCGAAAAAGATGACTACCCACGAATAGAAGCTGTCAAATCGGCGGTAGCGCTTCAGAAAAGAAGACTACCCCTGAATAAAGGCTGTCAAATCGGCGGTAGCGCTTCAGAAAAGAAGACTACCCCCGAATAGAGGCTGCCAAATCGGCGGTAGCGTGCCACAAAAGAGCGCTACCCACGAATAGAAGCTGTCAAATCGACGGTAGCGCTTCAGAAGAGAAGACTACCCACGAATAGAAGCTGTCAAATCGACGGTAGCGCTTCAGAAGAGAAGACTACCCCCGAATAGAGGCTGCCAAATCGACGGTAGCGCTTCAGAAGAGAAGACTACCCCCGAATAGAAGCTGTCAAATCGACGGTAGCGCTTCAGAAGAGAAGACTACCCCCGAATAGAAGCTGTCAAATCGGCGATAGCGTCCCAAAAAAGAAGACTACCCCTGAATAGAGGCTGTCAAATCGACGGTAACGTGCCATAAAAGAGCACTATCCCCGAATAGAGGCTGTCAAATTAACGATAACGCTTCAGAAATCGAACGCTATCCAGCGAAAACATAGAATCTACTCAAAGACGAACTAACCGCTCAATCATTTCGCTGAACGCCACCTCAATGAATGCTCAAAATAAAAATGAGTGATATAATCAACCTTTGTAAACGAATATACAGTGTCGATTTCTAAAGAGGTGAGCATTGATGGCGGCATTTTTCGGAAGGATTTATTATGGTTGGATTATTGTTTTTATCGGTGCACTTGGAATTTTCTTTTCGGGACCCGGTCAAACGTACTCCAACTCTATTTTCATTGACGCATATATAGAAGATTTCGGCTGGTCTCGCTCACTGGTTTCCAGTGTTTATTCCATTGCAACATTGGTTGCTGGACTCATTATGATTTTCGTCGGTCGGTTCATCGATCGTTTCGGCCAACGTGTCATGATGGTTGTCGTGGGAACTTTATTTGCGATTGCTTGCTTTTGGAATAGTGCCGTTTCGACCATTTGGATGCTTTCAATCGGTTTCTTTGCCATCCGTTTGCTCGGTCAAGGCAGTATGTCGCTCATTCCGAATACACTCGCTGCTCAATGGTTTGTGAAAAAAAGAGGCTTCGCTGTTAGTTTGATGGCACTTGGTAGCTTTATCAGTGCAATGGTCTTTCCGATTATCAATACATGGTTGATTGATACATGGGATTGGCGCTTTGCTTGGCAATTTTGGGGAATTCTATTATTGGTGATTTTCGTACCAGTTGCGTTACTTGGTGTACGTAACAAACCCGAGGATATCGGGCTTGAGCCTGATGGCCCCTTAAAGCAAAAAGAAGAATTAAAACCGATTCTAGGCAGTGCGGTAGTGAAAGAAGCAGAAGAGGACTGGACATTGCAGGAAGCGAAGAAGACACGTGCTTTCTGGGCGATATTAATTTGTGTCGGCATTCCATCAATGATCAACACCGGCATTACCTTTCATATACTATCGATTTTTGGATCGAATGATCTTTCCCCAGGAATCGCTGCGACTGTTTTAAGTTTAATGGCGATGGTAGGTATTCCCATGTCTTTCGTCTCGGGTTTTATTACCGACCGTGTCCAGACCAATTATTTACTTCTAGCCATTTTCATCATTGAATTTATCCTTTTATTAATGCTGCTCATTACGAATAATTTCTTTATGGCAATTCTGTTTGGTATCATATGGGGTACAGCCAACGGGTTGGAACGTATTAGTTTAAATGTTATTTGGCCGAACTATTTCGGTAGAAAATATATCGGAAGCATTAACGGTGTCGGTGTGACGATGACTGTTTTGGGCTCCTCATTAGGACCACTTCCGTTCGGTGTTGGTTTTGATTTATTTCATAGTTACACGCCAGTATTACTCGCTTCATTAATTTTTCCGGTTATAGGAATGGTTTGTGCGATCCTTGCAAAAAAACCGGATAAATCTGAAGTGTTAGCAAAATAGCTTGTGAGGTGTTGACGATGAGATGTGGAGAAAAATGTTTTGTTGTGGAAATGGAAACGAACGGGGAGTCGCAGACGAAGCAATTAAATGCGCGAACCCCAGCTGAAGCTCGAAAAAAGATTCGGAAACAGACAGGTGAACAAACGAAGATCATTTCAGTCTTGAAAAAATAAAAAGCCAGCTCTTCCGCCTATTAAAGGGGATGAGCTGGTTTTTTAATGGATTCATCGATTCGATAACTGCTGGAGTGCTTTGTTCACCTGTAAGAAACCGATTCCTGAAACCAATGCACCTGTAGCGCCGATCATGGCTGCAATTCCAATATCCCCGAACATCATCGATCCTAAAAGAATCCCAACCACTCCAATGACAATTAAAATAATTCCAATTGCTTTCATATAGAAGCCCCCTTTTTCTTTATTGTAATCGAACCTTCTGAAAATAGTAAGGATACTAAAAAGCATTATGGTTGAATTACAAATAATCATCTTGTAAAATTAATATTAATTCGAGATAAATGAATTTGAGAGATACAAAAGAGGTGATTCGTTTGGCAGAAGAACGAGACGAGGGATTATCTTTAAAACTTTTTATTGTTTTGACACGTGCGTTAGATGCTATTCAAAAGCGTGTCATTGAAGATATTAAACATTTAGGATTGAATCCGACTGAATTCGCGGTTCTTGAGTTAATTTATAACAAAGGAGACCAACCCATTCAAAAAATCGGTGAAAAGGTTTTGATTGCAAGCAGCAGTATAACTTATGTAGTCGATCAGTTAGAAAAGAAAGAGTTACTTGAAAGGAAACTTCATCCAAGTGATCGTCGTGTTAAATTAGCAACAATCACTCAAAAAGGCAAGACGCTTATGGATGACGTATTTCCAACACATAAAAAAGGGTTACAAGAAATCTTCGCTGGACTCGATGTCGAAGAAAAAGAACAGCTCATTGAGCAGTTGAAAAAACTTGGGCTACATGCTCAAAACTTAAATTAGGAGGCGTGTATATGGGAAAACAAACAAAAGGAATTCACCATATTTCAGCCATCGTCGGCCATCCGCAAGAAAACGTCGATTTTTATGCAGGTGTGCTTGGATTGCGATTAGTCAAAAAAACGGTTAACTTTGATGACCCGGGTACGTATCATTTATATTTTGGTGATGAAGAGGGAAGTCCAGGCACGATCATTACCTTTTTCCCTTGGGCGAATGGTCGTAAAGGAAGAATAGGAGATGGTCAAGTAGGTGTGACGACGTATGTTGTGCCAATAGGGTCATTGGAGGATTGGAGAAAACGACTGGAAAGTTTCCAAATTTCAATTAGAGAAACGGAACGCTTTGGTGAAACGTATTTGCAATTTGATGACCCACACGGACTTCATCTTGAACTCGTTGAACGTGAGGCTAGAGAGAATAACTCATGGGAATTTGATGGCATCACGCCAGGTATGGCGATTAAAGGATTTGGCGGGGGCATTTTATATTCATCCAATCCGACTAAAACGGCCAATTTACTTGAAGACCAGATGGGTTTAACGGAAATCGATGCGGATGATGAATATATTCGTTATCAATCGCAGGCAGATATCGGGAACATCATTGATGTAAAAATGGCATCAAATGACCGAGGCATGATGGGTGTAGGAACAGTGCACCACATTGCATGGAGAGCAACTGACGATAATGACTTAAGAGACTGGCAAGAACATTTACATCAAAGTGGATTCGGCGTCACAGAAGTCAAAGACCGAAACTATTTCAACTCTATTTATTTTAAAGAGCACGGTGGAATTCTGTTTGAAATGGCGACCGATTCCCCAGGTTTCGCGATTGATGAAAATAGAGATGAGCTTGGTAGTGAATTAAAGCTACCGCCTCAGTATGAAAATCTTCGCGATCAATTAACTGAATCATTATATCCAATTGAAGTTAGAAAGCGATCGAAATAAATTTATGGAGGAATTTTTAATGGAACAATTAAAGGGCATGCACCACGTAACAGCCATTACAAGCAGTGCGGAGAAGAACTATGAATTTTTCACATATACGTTAGGTATGCGCTTAGTGAAGAAGACAGTGAACCAAGACGATATTCAGACGTATCATTTATTTTTCGCGGACGATCAAGGGAATCCAGGAACAGACATGACATTCTTTGATTTTCCTGGTATCCCTAAGGGACAGCACGGAACAAACGAAATCGCCAGAACATCCTTCCGCGTACCAAGTGATGAAGCACTTGATTATTGGGTGAAGCGATTTAATCGCCTAGAAGTTAAACACCAAGGAATTCAAGAACAATTCGGCAAGAAAATACTTCCGTTCGTTGACTTTGATGACCAACAATATCAGTTGATTTCTGATGAAAACGATAACGGGGTTGCACCTGGAACGCCATGGCAAGACGGCCCAATTCCACTGGAATATGCAATCACTGGTTTAGGCCCGATTATCGTCCGCGTTGATGACTATGAATTTTTCAAAAAAATGATGGAGCAAATCTTGAAATTTAAGGAAATTGACAAGGAAGATTCATTCCATCTATTTGAAACGGGTGAAGGCGGAAATGGTGGCCAAATAATCGTAGAATACAACACGGTTTTACCAAGGCATCAACAAGGTTACGGAACCGTTCATCACGCCGCATTTCGTGTTTCAAACAAAGAAAAACTGGAAGACTGGATTAACCATTTCCAAAAAGTTGGATTACCGAACTCTGGATTCGTTGAACGATTTTATTTCGGTTCATTATATGCTCAAGTCGCACCACAAATTTTATTTGAAATTGCGACAGACGGACCAGGATTCATGGATGACGAGCCATACGAAACACTTGGTGAAAAACTAGCATTGCCACCAAAATTGGAACCACAACGTGAGGAAATTGAAAAAATGGTTCGCCCGATTGACACAGTCAGAAGTACGAAGACGTTCGAAAAAGAATATGAGTAAAATGGAGCCCAACGTCATGTTGGGCTTTTTTGATATGAGGGTAAGGCACATATATTTTTAAGTTAGTCACATATATCTTTAAATTGGGATCATATTTTTTGATGAGGGGTTCATAGATCAATGAAATAGGGCCAAATAGATGTTTACAGGCCCATATTTTTCTTATTTAGGCTCATATCATTCCAACCCGCCTAACCTCAACAGCTAAATTATGGTAAGATACAGGTAGAACAAACGAAGGTATGGATTGATCATGCAAATTTTATTCAATATTATTATGGGTATCATTTTACCATTGCTAATCTTAGTTGCGGTCGGTGCATTATTGCAGCGAAAATTTACGTTAGATTTAAAGACATTATCAAAGATCTTGACGTATTTACTGTTACCTGTTGTCGCATTTGTCAATATCTACGAGAGTGATATCAACTTAAACGTTCTCTTTGATGTCTTGTTTTTTCAAGGAATTTTATCCATTTTACTAATGATATTTTCGTATAGTGTCGTCAAATTACTTAAGCTTGATAAAGGGATGTCAGCGGTTTACAAGAATAGTGTTGTATTGATCAACTCTGGAAATTACGGAATACCCGTCAGCCAGATGATTTTTCACCAACATCCACTAGGGATGACCATCCAGATTATCGTGATGCTTATTCAAAATTTCATTACGTATACATATGGTTTAATGAATTCAGTTTCTGTTCATGCAAAAGGAAAAGGGGCTGCTTTCGGTCAATTTCTGAAGCTTCCGATGTTATATGCTTTGTTATTGGGAGTGGTTTTGAAAGCATTGAATATCAGCATCCCAACGGTTCTATGGCAACCGCTAGAAAACTTATCGGACGCTTTTTTGGCCATTGCTTTGTTGACACTTGGTGCGCAGCTTGCCTATGTCCAGTTAAAAAAGTTTAATAAACTTTTATTGTTGTCAATCCTTGGTCGTCTGTTTGTTTCGCCAGCTTTGGCGTTAGGGCTGATTTTTATTCTCGGATTGGATGGTATTGTCGCACAATCATTGTTTATCGCTAGTTCTTTTCCGTCCTCAAGAAATAGTGCGCAATTCGCCTTGGAATTCGATCATCATCCAGAGTTAGCTGGCCAGATTGTTTTGGTTTCTACAATTCTAAGCAGTTTGACTGTTGGTGTCGTGATCTATGTTGCTGAAGTGCTATTTGGATAATGGAAGGTGAAGGTAATGAAAAAAGTTTTAACAGATTTGACTTGGGTTGTGCTTCAATTGTCCGCGGTGATTGCTGCATTCATTGGCGTTCTTTTAGCCGGGAATGGAAATGGTTATTGGGTTTTTTTCATCGTTTTGACCTCTGTTTTGACGTTTTTGGCAATTACACGTGCTACTAAACTGGCTGAATAAATTTATAAGAAAAAATTCGTAGTAGTTGGATAGAAAAACGACAACCGAATATAGTGGTTGTCGTTTTTCTTTTTGTTTATACGGTTGTTGTTTCTGTGTTCGATGTTATCCCTGTAGCTTTGGCAATAGCTTGCTCTAAGTCATCGATTAAATCATCGACGTGCTCAATGCCGACAGACAAGCGAATTAAATCTTCAGTGACCCCAGAGGATTGCAGTTCTTCTTCGTTTAACTGCTGATGAGTTGTGCTTGCCGGGTGGATGATCAAGCTTTTGGCATCCCCGACGATTGCGAGGTGCGACCACAGATCTACTTGGTTAATGACTTCTGCACCTGCTTCGTATCCACCTTTAATGCCAAAGACGACGACAGACCCCGCACCTTTTGGTAGATACTTTTTGGCGAGTTCAACGGATTCATGGTTTTCTTGTTCAGGATACGTAACCCACTCGACAGCTGGGTGAGATTCCAGGTAGTCAACGATCTTTCGCGTGTTAGCTACATGTTCTTTTAATCGAACATGAAGCGTTTCGATTCCAAGGGCAATCTGGAAAGCGTTGAAAGGACTTAAAGCAGCACCGGTATCACGTAAAACCTGTACGCGGGCCTTTGTGATGAAAGCAGCTTCTGGTAAAGCTTCGGCATAAACTAACCCATGATAGCTAGGGTCAGGCTGTGTGAAACCAGGGAATCGTTCATTATCCCAGTCAAACTTTCCACCATCGACAATGATTCCACCTAATGTTTTACCGTTTCCACCTAACCATTTTGTTGCCGAGTGGACGACGATGTCAGCGCCGAAGTCAATTGGACGACAGAGATAAGGAGTTGCGAAGGTATTGTCAATGATGAGCGGCACGCCGGCTTTATGTGCGATTTTAGCGACTCTTTCAATGTCTAAAATGTTTAAACCTGGATTTCCGATTGTTTCGGCAAAAATGGCTTTCGTTTTTGGAGTGATGGCCTCTTTAAAATTCTCTGGATCTTTCGGGTCGACGAATCGAGTAGTAATGCCATGTTTCGGGAATGTCGTCGCAAACAAATTGTATGTCCCACCATATAACGTTGAGGCTGAAATAATTTCATCGCCAACTTCCGCTACGTTGAAAATTGCTGCTGTGATTGCCGCCATTCCACTGGAAAGCGCCAATGCACCGACACCACCTTCCAATTGAGCAACTCGTTCTTCCAATGCGCCGACTGTCGGATTTCCAATTCGTGTATAGATATAGCCTTGCTCTTTTAAGCCAAACAAATCAGCTGCATGCTCTGTGTTATTAAATTGGTAAGCATTCGTTTGATAAATCGGCAATGCACGTGAACCGGTTGCCGGGTCTGCTTCTAGTCCTCCATGAATACTGACAGTTTCCAAACGATAATTTTTCTTAGTCATGTAAATCGCTCCTTTTAATTTTTAATAGTTTCTAAAGACATTGATTTTTCTTGAATAAAAGGTCCCCATTTTTCAAACTCAACCAAAAATCCATCATGTCCGAAGATTGTTTCGACCTCGTGATATTCTGCATACGCCCCAGCTTTCTCAAGATCTGTCACGAAGCGGTTAATTTTTTCTGGTGGATAAAGCAGATCATTTTGAAATCCCAAAGCAAAGATCGGCACATTCAATTGCTCAAGTACTTGTTGATAGCTACCTCGGCCTCGGGTGATATCGTGTCCGTTCATCACTTCCAATAATCGAATATAACTATATGGATTGAAGCGGTTCGCAAGCTTTTCGCCTTGGTAATTTAAGTAAGACTCAACATCGTATACACCATTTTGTTGTTGTCTGGAAAATCGCTTGCTGAACAATTCTTCCGGTCGATAAGTGACCATACCGACCATTCGTGCCAAATGTAATCCGTCTTTTGGCTGTTCACCATTTTTAAAAGCCGGATCGCGTAGGATGGCTTGCTTTGCGATGTGATTAAAGGCGATCGCATAATCGGAAAAAACAGGTGTGACGGCAATGGGGAAGATGGCCTCCATGTAATCGGGATACATAAATCCCCACTCCAATACTTGCATTCCACCTAAGGAACCACCGATGACCGCTTTCAATTGATCGATGCCCAAAATGTTGAGTGCAACAAATTGAGCTTCAACCAAATCACGAACGGTGAGTGTCGGGAATTGATCCTGATAAGGTTTACCATTCGATTGCAGTGAACCCGGTCCAGTCGAACCATCACATCCACCTAACACATTGAACGTAATTACTTGATAGCGTGTCGTATCGATGTATCCACCGTCTTGAATCAATCCATGCCACCAACCAGGATTGGATTCAGTCCCTACAGCGAATTGGTTTCCAGTTAGTGCATGACAAACGAGAATGGTCGGTGCATCGATCGGACCACATTGTTCGTAGGCAAGGTGGATCTCATCCAATTGTTCGCCGCTTTCCAAACTGAAATTTGGAATGGAAACTGAACCATGCTGCACAGTCTTTGTCATTGATGTTCTCCTTTCATTTTGATCTCACGGTATTAAAAAGACCTCCCTGCTTTGAGCAGAGAGGCCAGAATATACGATGTCGACATTTTGGTCCCTCTCATCTCTCAAAGCAGATTTGCTTTGCTGGAATTAGCACCTTTTAAAACCGTTGTTTAAAGGTTGCCGGGCGTCATCGGGCCAGTCCCTCAGCCACTCTAGATAAGAGTTTGAAAAATATTAATTTTTTGAGTTAAATGATATGTTAGCACGTTGAAGGAGAAGTGTCAACGCGTAAAATGATTTTTTGTATCTCTATATACCTGGTCGGCTGTGAAAATTGCATGGAAATTCTTATAGGAGGTCTCTAGACGTCCGAATGGCTGAAAAAATAGAGAGCGTCTATCAAGCACGGAAGCTGAGCGAATATTGCTGCTTCCGTAGAAGAGAGCGTGTATCGAGCACGGAAGCTGGGCGAAAATCGAAGTTTCCGTAGAAGAGAGCGTGTATCGAGCACGGAAGCCGAGCGGAAATTGAAGTTTCCGTAGTAGAGGGCGTCTATCGAGCACGGAAGCTGAGCGATTATTGCTGCTTCCGTAGTAGAGAGCGTCTATCAAGAACGGAGACCGAGCAAATTTCGTGACTTCAGTAGTTGAGAACACGTATCAAGAACAGAAGTCGGGTAATTATTGCCATTTGCCGGAAAATTTATAGAGAATGTCTATCCTCCGAGTGGCTATGAAAATTGCACAAAGAGTCTTATAGAATGAATCGCTGTCGATACAAACCAATAATCACAAAAATGGTTATTCGCATAGATTAAACTGAAATATATTTTTGAAAGGAAGTTGGTTTATGAATTACGGATACCTAAATCATCCATATAACCATTCCATGCCTGATTGTGGTTGTCACCCATTTGTTGTCAATATTGCCGGCGCTACCCGGTCCAATGAAACATTTCGTACAGCGATTTGGACGGGAGAACATTTTCAGGTGACGTTGATGACCATTATGCCTGGTGACGATATAGGCTTGGAAATTCATCCGAATACGGATCAATTTTTACGGATAGAAGAAGGGCATGGATTTGTTCAGATGGGAGATCAAAAGGACCGGTTAGATTTCTGTGTGGAAGTTGGACCAGGTGATGCGGTGATGGTACCAGCAGGAAAATGGCACAACATGACAAACATCGGTCCATTTCCATTAAAACTGTATTCAATTTATGCGCCCCCTGAGCATCCCTATGGAACTGTACATGCAACAAAATTAAATGCGATGGAATCAGAACACGGGTATTAAATGTAGAAGCACGAAAAGATCATTTGAAGAAACAAGAGGAATGCACATGCAAAGTGCGTTTCTCGTTACATATATTTTTCGAATTATCAATGTTCAATAGCAACCTTAACTTTGATTTGGCAGGCCCGTTAGAAATGAAAAATTGGCGCTATAAGACTAAGTAGTTCCGTTTCTGTGGAGAAAATTCGAAATATCAATAAAGTTTTTGATAAAACGCTTTTCCATCGAAAGGATTAGCGCTTTTTCATAAATACGATGTAATGTATAATTTGAATTATGTAATTTATATGTTACAGTAACACTGTGTGAGGAGGGATTATATAAGTGAAAAATAATGTGAAGATAGCTCGTGTTCAAAGGGACTTAACCCAACAGCAACTAGCTGAAAAAGTAGGCATCACCCGTCAGACAGTTAGTTTAATTGAAAAAGGAAAATATAATCCCACTTTAAAATTGTGTCTTTCGATTTGTGATGTCGTAAATAAGTCATTGGATGAATTATTCTGGGTAGAGAAGGAGGAGCGAATGGAATGATCAAAAAAATTAAAGATGAACGATTGAAACTGCAAAACTTACAGAACATCAGGATTTTATTCTTATTTGAGAACATTGCGATTATTGGTATATTAGGGTATGACCTAGTCACCAAAGGAATGGATGGAATGAGAGCTAATCCGTTATGGTATGTTCTTATTTTGACAGGAGTTATTTCCGCATACTTGTCTATGGGGATCAGTGTAGATCATGAATCAAGTAAAAAGTCTCCGAAAAAGGGACTGGTCATTTCAGTAATTGTAAGTTCGATTATTGCCATTGTATTTGGGGGTTTAATTACCTTTACAGGTGATATTTCAACTGGAATACTTGTAGGAGGAATATTCTTTGTTTGTTTCCTTGTTCCATCAATTTACATTTATTTCCTGCGTACAAAGCGACAAAATTAAATTTCAACAATCGGGCACAGTCGTGACACACTCATTGCGCATGAATAAAACATCATCCTTGAAAATGAAAATACATTGCACCAAGCGGAATTAGAACAACTTGTGTTTTGCAAGTCGAAAACAGTTGGAGAAATTGTATTCAATTATTGGGATTAACTTCTAAGTTAACAGATTGAGTCTTTCAACGTCGTTTTCTAATTAACTATATTCATGTCTAAACATTGGAAACCACTCGACGAAAAAAGAATCTCCTATAAATTTACCATGAAGCTGGGCGCTCCCAGAACTATTAATTAACAACATTTCAACTAATGTCCAGGATGTTTGCTTTCCCAATTAAAATCAGTATTCTCAATAATATCATATAATTTATTCTCTCCTACTACTTTATACGCAGCGTCGGGTAAATGAACAAACTCTTTACCTAATGCGATGGTATAATAACTACCATTCGCAGCGGAATAAGTACTAGTCGAAGTTCTAATAGTGATTAAATAATCAATCGAAGGAGTTTTATCTGTTTCTTTAAGCTCCATTTTTTTAGGTTTCTCTATAATGCTTTGAATTACTTCTTGGGAATTTGAATGCACCAGTTTGTGATTTCGCTTGTCATCAATTTCAACTTCCACTATACCTTTACGATCAATTGACAATTCAGATATTGCAGATTCATACGTAGTATATTTACTTTGATCATTGATAAACCATGCTACCGCAACAAACACAATAAGCATTGTAATCAGAATTTTTTTCTTCAAATCATCTCTCCTTTTTTAATCATAATCATATAGTTACTCTTATTAAAACATATAAGTATTATAATGGTAAAAATGGCTTAAACCTTCATTTGAAGTTTAAGCCAATATTTTCATTTGTTTATGCTAACAATTCTCAATAACTTTTCTATCTTTATTAATGATATAAAAAAACGCTTGGAGTACTAAAACCCAAGCGTTTTATATGCTTTTTATACTGCTATTATGGTGCAAGATGCAGTGCAATCAGTACGTTATTTAAACGATTATTTTATTGCAGAATCAGAGCCACTTTCCAAAAAAAGTGGATTTACCTCAAATTTATTATGCTTTTTTCCCATAAGGCAATAGATGGTAAAGTGTCATGAGGATTGTACCACCTAATGCGATGAATCCTAATACAAAGTACAATGTCGATCCACCGTATTGGTCAATAATTGCACCACCGAGAAGGGAGCCAATTATTCCTGATACACCGAAGAAAACGGCATAGAAAAGTAGGTGCCCGGTCGACTGCAAAATACGTGGAATTAGTCGTGTGACATAGTCCATTGCAGACAAGTATAAAATTCCGAAGGTTAGACCGTGTAAGAATTGCAACCCAATAATCATCCAATAATCATCGACAAGAGTAAATAAGAACCAACGAAGCGTGTAGATTGCTCCGGCTAAAATCACGAAGATCAATGTGTGATACTTTCTGAACCATTTTCCGGCAAAGAAAAATACAATGGCTTCACTAATGACTCCGACAAACCAAGCGACACCGACGTTAAAGTTGGAACCGCCTAGTTGAGCAATATATAAACCGATGTAACTATCATTCGCACGGTGTGATACGGTTAAAAACATCATAAAAAATAGAAAGAAGATAAAAGGCTTATATTTTAATAAACTAGCCGCATCTTTGAAACTGATCGGCTCTTGTTCAACTTTCACGTCTTTCACTCGGAAAGTGACGAACAAAGCGATGAATGCGAAAGCCAAATATGGCCAAATCATGTATTCTACACCGTAAATAGTGAGTACGAGTCCAATGGCGAGTGAAGACGTCGCAAAGCCGACAGATCCCCAAGTACGAATCGTCCCGAATGAAACCCCGACATCATCTGCACGGCGTTGCGCTAAACTATCACCAAGTGCGCCAATTGGTGTTGAAAAGAAATAAAATAAAAATCCGAAGAAAATAAGTAAGTAAAATTGCGTGACACTTAAGAAAATCGAGCTGAATATAATTAATCCGAAAATACAAATCAATAAAAATCGTTTAACGGTTTTATGCTTGTCACTCATATAGCCCCAAAAAGGTTGGGATATAATTTGCGCAAGCGGGCCGACCGCCAACACAAATCCGATTTCTGACCCTGTTAATCCTCGTTCAGCAAGGTATAATGGTAGATAACTAATAATAATTGTATTGGTTGCATGAAAGGCAAATAACAATGCTTTCAGAGGTGTCAACGATTGTTGTTCTGACATAAAATCACATATCCTTTAATTAGATTGACTAAATTACTATAACTCATTTTCAAGGGAGTTTCCAGAAACATAATTTCGAATGAAAAAAAGGTGGAATATCCATGGCGATCAATTATCGCAAGTGCCCAGCGTGTGACTCAACGAATGTCATTCCGATTGTATACGGTGAACCCGATTCTTATTTAGCCCTGGAAGCCGATGAAACAAAAGTCTTATTGGGCGGCTGCGTAATCATGCCAAATTCACCCGAATATCATTGCCGCAATTGTGAAAAAGAGTGGACCCGTGAAGAATCAATCACTCATGCTTATGAACAAATTGAACGGTTGGAAATGAAAATTGGTAGTTTTTCTGAAGGACATACGAATATGATGATCGATTTCGTGAAACAAACAGTGGTGTTGAGCCGTAGTTATATAGAAGAAGACTCAGTTCAAAGAACATTAACAAATGACGAAATAAAAAGCATTCGTTTTAGGTTACGGCTTGTCGATATTCTAAATTGGAGAAGACAGTACACCGACTCCCGAATTTTGGATGGTCAGCAGTGGAAAATAACTTTGTATAGAAGTCGAAATCGTCGAAGTATAAAGCGGGCTGGTGACAACCGATATCCGGAGCAATGGGAAGATTTTTGTGAGTTAATGAGTGACATAACAGGGAAAGAATTTAATTATTCGTCAAATGGAGGAGGAAAATATGATTGAAAAAGACGATCGGCCTAAATTAGATATACCGAAAACGGCATCAGAAAAGCTTTGGGACATTATTGGCTATACAGCTTTTATAGGCTCGTTGGTTTTCCTTGGATTTGTGTGGGGGGAGTTGCCAGACGAAGTGCCAGCACATTATAACTCCAGTGGAGAAGTCGACCGTTGGGGATCTAAGTTCGAGTTATTCATTTTACCGGGAATTGGCCTTTTCATTTTGTTACTGATGCAGTTGTTCGAACGCCATCCAGAGACACATAATTATCCTCAACGAATCAATGAAAAGAATGCACGTGAATTTTATATAAATAGCCGTAAAATGATTAATCTGATCAAAAATCTATGTTTAGTAATATTTTCATTGATTTTAATTGAATCGGTATCTATTGCGATGGAGTGGACAGGAGGATCGGGGCCATGGTTGTTTATTTTATTGACTGTTAGTGCGATTGTTCCGATTATTATTGGTATGTTGAAACAACGAAAAATTCGATAACATTGAAAATAATTTAGAAGATGATGGATACCGAGTGATCAACGGCTGGAAGCAAACATTCGATGTCTGCGAAAGATAATTCGATGGCTAGGGAACGGAATTCGATGTCTGCGCAAGCTAATTCGACGGCTTGCTGCGATAATTCGATGGCTAGAGAAGGGAATTCGACGGCTGCAAGTGAAAATTCGATGTCTTTCCAGTGAAATTCAACGGCTAGGTTTAAAATTTCATAAAAAAAGTCACCTGAGTGGAATCCTTCAATCCCAAATCCCATTTAGGGCACGAGCCCCTTTTCGGCAGTACAAGGTGACGAAGCTTCCCTCAATGCATAGGATGATGTAAGCCTAGCAATTGAGGAGATGATTATATGAACCACTCAAACTTTGGTGGACCTTATCCACACCCAGATGACGAAAGGCAATGGGGAAACTTATTACAAGGACTTTTCGGTTTTGGAAATTGGGGGAATCAACCACCATTTGGACCACCCGGACAGGGAGGTAGACCACCAGGCCCACCATTCGGACCGCCTAGTGGAGGACCAGGAAGACCGCCATTTGGGCCGCCGCCAGGTCAAGGAGGAGATGGACCACCAAGCTCACCGCCACCATCATTTACACCGACCCAGCAACAGGTGAGTGTATATGCTGTAGATCCTGGTGGCATAAGAGGATGCCTTTACCGTTATACGTATGTTTGGTTGAATAACCGTCAACAGTTCTGGTATTATCCAACATTTGTCGGCAGAAATTCCATTGCCGGCTATCGCTGGATGGGCTTTTATTGGGCCTATTTCGGTATCGATTTAAAACGAATCGATTCTTTCCAATGTTTCTAAAAGAATAGAAGGAAGCCACATACAATGTGGTTTCCTTTTTTAATGTATTTCTTTTAATCTACATAAATTCAGAAAATAATGTATGTTAAAATAATAGTTAAGAAAACTAGAGGAGCTAACCACTATGTATGAATTAAAGACAAAAGAAAATGATCACAGTGTCATCGAGTTTATTGAAAATGTAGAGAGCGATAAGAAGAGAGAGGATGCTTATCGTTTGCTCGACCTTTTTACGGAAACATCAGGTTATGAGGCGAAAATGTGGGGAACAAGTATTATCGGATTCGGATTCTATCATTATAAATACGATACAGGTCATGAAGGAGATGCCCCGTTGGTTGGTTTTTCACCAAGAAAAGCTCGGTTCTCCATATATTTAGCAACAGGCGATACGGAGAGAGAAGAATTGCTTGGAAAGCTGGGAAAGCACAAGGCGGGCAAGGGTTGTATATATGTGAATAAGCTGCAAGATATTAATACCGATATACTTAAACAATTAATTAATCAATCGATTGATTTTTTGAAGAAGCGTTATGAATAGATACTGTTGGAACGGTCATACAAAAATATAGTAATAGATAAAGATAGCGTACGAGCTTGATAGATGGAGGAATCATTCGTGGATGTGTTAACACGCGCCTATTTTGTCAACTTAGAATCTGATGAATGGGATTTACAGTATGAGGCATATCAAAGAATCTTAGAAATGACGAAGCAAGAAGTAGATTGGGCCTATGAAGTATGGGATGACATTGTACAAAATCTTTCAAATCGAGATGCTCATATACGTTCGCGCTGTGCTCAGCTATTGGCACACTTAGCAATCAGCGACCCGCAAAAAAGAATCCTTGATGATTTTTCACTGCTGTGGAAGGTGACAACGAGAGACCCAAAATTCATTACGAAAAGACATAGCTTGCAATCCATCTGGCGAGTCGGTTTAGCCGGTCAAGAGCAAAAAGAGCTGTTGCTAGAGCACTTCATAAAATGGTTTAAGCATTGTCATCAAGAGAAGAATTGTACATTAATCCGTTCAGATCTGTTGCAAGGATTACGAAACCTTCACGAACAACAATCTTGTGACGAGGTGAAGAAAATTGCTCTGGAGTTAATTGAAATCGAACCACAAGAGGAATATAGAGAAAAATATAAACGAATATGGAAAGGTTATCAGTAGGGCTCTCGAGATCCAGTTCGAGACAACTGCAGATGAAAGCCCTCAAATTTAACATATGGTTATTTATGACACCAAACGTAACCCAATTGTCGCGCAAATAATGAGGAAAATAAAGAAGATTCGTTTATAGCTTTTGGACTCACCATAAAAAATCATCCCCATAATCGCCCCGCCTGTTGCACCAATACCTGTCCAAACTGCATAAGACGTACCCATCGGCAATGTTTTCATTGCAAGTCCCAGCAAGGAAAAACTAGCCGCAAAAGCAGCAGCGAGATAGAGCACCGAGCGTATATTCCTTTTTTGCTGGACGAGATTCATCATCATCACGCCGACCATTTCAAACAACCCACCGAAAATCAATGAGATCCATGCCATCGTTATTCAACCGCCTTTCCTTCTGCGTCTTCAACTAATTTGAGTCCAATAATGCCAATGAGCATCAATCCGATCAATAGCACTTTCGCTAAACTGAATGGCTCTCCAAAAATAATGAAATCCAAAAGTACAGTTCCCGCTGTTCCAATACCGACAAAAACGGCATAAACCGTTCCAATCGGTAAATTTCTACCAGCAAGGATCAATAAATAAAAGCTTCCAATCATTCCGATTACTGTCAATGACCACTCAATCATTGAATCGGCATACTTCAAACCGACGACCCACATAATCTCAAAGAAAGCCGCTATGAGTACTTTCAACCAATCTTTTCCCATTTTTAATACCACCTTTTTACCAACGAATACGAGATTGTTCATATTATTAAGAAGGAATTTCGCATAATAAAAAGCCCGAGATTGCTGAATTGATGGTTCAGCATCTCCCGGGCTTTTGTCCCTCCGTGTCACAGAAAAACTGTGTGTTTTCTCTCGGACCAGTCTGGAATTTCACCACGGAACCCTAGAAAACATTCTTATATGACTTTAGTTTACATGAACTAATCATTTTCATCAAACCATTACTTCTTTCCAAAGTAGAATAAACCGACGAATAAGCCAATGAGGCACATCACAATAGCAAATATGAGAAATGGCCATGGTCCGAATTGGAATATTAACGGGACAGATAATGCTGTCGCTAAACCACCACCTAGAAACGGTTCATAAACGAGCTGTTTATACCCAAATGCTTCAAATGCAGGTGATTCGTTATCAGGATCGGCCACACGCATAAGCAATAAACCAGTGGCTGTAACACCCATCGATTGACCGAGATCACCAATTCCACGCTCAAACCAATACGATGGAATGATTCGTGGAGCAAGAAACATAAACCCAAGAATGTTCCAAGCAATCCCTACGATAGCCAGTAGTAAAAATGGCACGAGATATTCCCCGATCACGTCAATGGATACGGTGGCGATCGCTGTTACAATTAAAATATCCAAAGCAAATCCTTGAATGCGGTTCATCATTTTCCGGTCGATGACTTCCGCTTGGTCCAATTTGTTGAAAAATACTTGTACGATAATGCCACCAATCATTGCTAATGGGAAAAGTGGAATATACGTCATGAACCCTGCATCAAACGTAATGGATTCAAGCCAAATCAATAGTTGCAATACTAAATAACCTACTAAAATAGCTAAACCAACAATGGCAAAATGGAAGGATAGCGGCTCAATCGATTCAGGACGTAATGTCATCTTAGCTGCAGGTTCACGATTCTCAAATTCCATAATACCTTTTTTACGTAATTCGCTAAATCCGTGAACATCATTAATGACTCTTGTTTTTTCTTTCCGAACCGCCCAGTTAATTAAAATAATTCCTGTAATGACACCTGCCAAAATACCAACTGTCGCTAATCCGATCGCTAAATCATAGCCTTCTGGGAAATTCATCTCTTCAAACGTATTCGCCATACCAGCGGCCGTTCCGTGACCACCTTCAAAAGCGACTTCGATTAATGCACCTGCAATAGGAGGCACACCAAATAGTGGCCCTAACACTAAGAGGACCAATATAATCCCGACAACATACTGTCCCCAACCAATCGTCCAACCAAAAGCGAGTTGAGGTCCACCGAAGTTCCAGACACGTTTTATACCAGGGATTACGGTGCCCAGAAACAATGTTGCAAAGACCACGTTAATCATTAAGCTAGGCAAGGCACTCCAAACTTCTAAAATATTTTCAGTCATGAGTCCATTTGTCCAAAAAGAATCTTGTCCAACAAAATTTCCGATGATTTTACCTAATACTTGAGGACCAAGGAATAATGCTAAAAACCCGCCGATGATGGACGAGGGAATAAATAACTTCTGTAACCATTCGACATGTACACGAACCCACTTACCAATCAATAAAAAGATAGCTAAATACAAGAACGCAAAACCTATCTGTTCGGGTGACATATCCAATACTCCCTTCATTGCTGATAATCTAACTTGTCTCTTCCCCGAAAATGTGCGAGTCAAACTGAATGCAGTTAAGGAGGGATTTATTGGTTAATGAGTGATCTGTATAATGGGATACAGTGGATAAACAGAAAAGCAGAGGAAAAGAACATTAAAAGAAGATAAATAAACGTTGAAGCCGAGCGAAAAATTTTGAATCGTATCACGTTATTGGATTCTATAGGACATTTTGCGATGATTTTACGTCCGTTCGAGGTTATAGAGAGCTTCTATAGGACGTTCCGAGAAGAAAACAGAGCCGTTCGAGGTTATAGAGAGCTTCTATAAGACATTTCACGAAGTTTTCATGGCCGCTCGAGGTCATAGAGGCCGTCTATAGGACATTTAGAATAGTATTCTCGTTCATTCGAGGTTATAGGGAGATTTTAGTAGAAAATGAATCGTTCAAAGTTTCAAAAAATCGATGATTACACTGCCATATTTCATCACAAGGATTTTTAATATGTTCTATGATAGAATGATGGGTGGAATGAGAAACTAACAGGAGGTCAATAAGTTGTCTAAACAGTTAAAAATGATTTGGTCGTTAATGATTCTAGCGGCTATCCTTGGGTTAGGTGCACAGCCTTTCGCTCATTTGATGAATGCGTTGGTTGAAGTAAGTCCATTGTTTTATCTATCTGTGTTTTCTGCAATCAGCGTCGTTTTGTTTTTAGCTGCTCTTGGCATTGGTTTTGCCTTTGTGTCATCAAAGAAAATTAAAGATATCCAATTCGGTGTCTTTTTTGGTTTTTCATTTTTAGTTGGAGGAATTACTTTATTCTGGATCGTATTTACGATGATTCATTGGACACAATAGCGTGTTTATAAATCATGTTAAAAAAGATTGAGTTTATCCATCAATACAGGTACGGTTGTAGATCAAACACATAGCCTACATACAGATAAATTAGATAACCCATTACGATGAATAAAGCGATTAAGCCAAATTGATTCATCGATGTAGGCTTCTCTTTTATTGCTTTGATGGTAGAAGGAATCGGCAATAATGTAGCGGCAATACTTGATAGTGTTCGTTCAATACTTATCACTAAAAAAGAGATTCTTAACTCATCCTCGTGTGCCATTTCATTGGGGATTCTTTCATAAGGTCCCCAAACAATTTCGCCTATACCATTTTTAACAGCTACTTCACGATCGCTGACTATGTAATCATAAATATAGGGATAAAATTGATGGGCTACCCAAATTTCATAAATGAAGGCACAAATAAGCAAGTAACTTACGATCAGTAACCAATTTTGTTTGTATTTTTCTAGCAACGAAATCACTCCAACCGTATATACCTATTCCATTTAAACTGTTGTGATTCCTGCAACAGGAACAGATTTTTCTAAAATATGTATAATCAGGTTGGAGATCTTAAATTCACCAAGTTGTCATTTACAATCAAAAATTCTATGATATAATCATTTGTGGAAATAACAAACGGGGCCATAGTTCAGCGGGAGAATGCTTCGCTGGCAGCGAAGAGGTCGAGGGTTCGAATCCCTCTGGCTCCATCTATAAATATGGTGATCAGACTATCGTTTATTGAAAAGCGATAGTCTTTTTTTTATTTTGTATATGGGAAATGATGTAACTAATGGGCTGAAAATGAAGACATAGTTATTCATAAAGCTTATGAATAGATACAGCCTCAGCAATCATGCATCGCAATAAAACATATGACATTTGTCATATAAAATTCCTGACGTTCATGACTAGTCCGAAGAATCGTTTTTTTATAAGATGAATGAACTGAAAACTTTTCTTTGGAGGAAGTTATGGCAAATAAAAAATTAGCTCAACTTAAAAAACACATTAAACCATTTGAAAACCCTGATACGAAAGCAAGTGTATGGCAGCTGGTCAATACACTGCCACCGTTCTTCTTACTTTGGTATTTAGCTTATGAAGCCATTTCAGTTTCTTTGATTTTATCCATCGCCCTATCTATTTTAGCTGGGGGATTTGTGGTAAGGGTATTCATTATTTTTCATGATTGCTGTCATGGATCATTCTTTAAAAACCGCAAACTGAACCATTTTGTTGGAACAGTTACAGGAATTCTGACAATGTTCCCTTACGAAAAGTGGAAAAGAGAGCATTCCATCCATCACGCCACGAGCAGTAACTTAGATAAGCGTGGAACCGGTGACGTTTGGATTATGACTGTGGAAGAGTATAAAAAGGCATCAAAGCTAGAGAGACTTCAATATCGATTATATAGAAATCCGTTTATTATGTTCGTTTTAGGACCACTCTATTTATTTTTGATAACCAATCGAATGAATCGAAAAGATGCACGGAGAAAAGAACGTCGAAATACGTATTTGACGAATGTTTCAATCATCGGAATAACAGCATTATTAATTTGGGCAATTGGCTGGTCGAGCTTTTTGATCGTGCAATTACCGATTATGTTCGTTGCTGGATCACTTGGCATTTGGTTGTTTTATGTACAGCACCAATTTGAAGATTCTTATTTCGAAGATGAAGCGGATTGGGACTATGTGAAGGCAGCAATCGATGGAAGTTCTTATTATAAACTTCCGCGTGTTCTTCAGTGGATTACGGGTAATATCGGTTATCACCATGTTCACCACTTAAGTCCGAAAGTGCCGAATTACAATCTAGAACAAGTGCATGAGTCGACACCACCTTTACAGCAGGCAACAACGATTACGGTAGGATCTAGTTTAAAGTCAATCCGATTTAGGCTTTATGATGAAGAAAGTAAGACCTTCGTTCACTTTAAAGAAATTAAAGAACGACTCCATGCATCTGATCGGCTATCTGCAGAAAATTAAATACAATAAAAAGAAAATCATTCATGTCGTGAATGATTTTCTTTTTCTTTATAATAGGTGATACTATATGAAAGAGATGAAGAAAGGGAATTTTCTGATGCAAAATTGGTTCAATTTATTTCCGAAAAACATTAGTTTAAGTATATATGTATGGGTGATTATGAGTTTGTTGCCCTTTTATTTCATTTTTCGGTCGAATACACAATGGGAAATACTGCTCGGCATAGCTTTAATCGTTATTTTCTTCGGTGCTTATCGGCTGTCATTCCTATCGATCGGCGGATTATTGTATGTCTGTGTGTCGATTATGATGCTGATCAGTGTCGGGATGTCTTTGTTTTATGGATATGTATATTTTTCACTGTTCATTGCTTTTTTCATCGGAAATGCCAAACATAAAGGTGGTTTTATATCACTTTATGTTGTCCATTTAGTCTTGACCGTTCTAGCTTCTGCTTTGAGTTATTTTACACAGAAAGAGTTGTTCTTTTCTCAATGGCCATTTTTAATACTGACAATTCTTGGAGTCATCTTGTTGCCAATCAATACATACAACCGCAGAAAAAGACAAAATCTTGAGGCTCAATTATCGGATGCAAATAAAAAAATATCCCAATTACTGGTTTATGAGGAACGTCAGCGAATTGCTCGTGATTTGCATGATACGTTAGGTCAAAAGCTGTCTTTAATTGGTTTGAAAAGCGACTTGGCAGGACGGCTGATTAATAAAGATAACAATAAGGCAAAAGGTGAAATCGACGATATTAACCAAACTGCAAGAACGGCATTAAATGAAGTGAGGGAAATGCTAGCCGGCATGAGAATCTCGAAGTTCTCTGAGGAGATCAAGCATGTGAAGCAGCTGTTAGAAGCGGCTACTATTGGGGTGGACATTCAAGGAGACAAGGAACTGAAATATGTGCCTTCTTTAGTGGAAGACGTCATGAGCATGAGTCTAAAAGAAGCCGTGACGAATATTGTGAAACATAGTCAAGCTACCGAGTGCAAAATAGCTACGACTGAGTCGGAACATGAAACTGTTTTACGGATTGAAGATAATGGAGTCGGTATAGGGTCTAAAGAACATTCACCGACCGGCCATGGACTAGATGGCATGAAGGAACGACTGGAATTTGTGAATGGAGAGCTTGAGATTAAAAGCAGCGACCGTGGAACTACATTAATTGTCACTGTACCGAATGTCATGCAACAGTTGAAGCAGGAGGGATAAAATGATTCGAATCGTGTTGGCGGAGGATCAAGGAATGTTACTTGGCGCGTTAGGCTCATTGCTCGACCTTGAAGAAGATATGGAAGTGGTCGGGAAATCAAGAAACGGAGAAGAGGCCGTACGATTAGTCAGTGAGCTTCAACCGGACATTTGCATCATGGACATTGAAATGCCGATTAAAAACGGCTTGGATGCAGCAGAAGAAATGAAAGATGAGAAGTGCGAAGTCATCATATTGACGACGTTTGCGCGTGCCGGATATTTCGAGAGAGCTCGTCAGGCAAAGGTTAGTGGTTATTTACTAAAAGACAGTCCGAGTGAAGAGTTAGCCAGCTCTATCCGTAAGATATTAGATGGACGTAAAGTATATGCGCCAGAATTAATCGATCTGGCTTATGAAGAAGAAAATCCTTTAACAGATCGTGAGAATGAAGTTCTTCAATTGATCGCTGAAGGGAAAAGTACAAAGCAAATTTCGAAGGAACTCTATTTAACGAACGGAACTGTACGTAATTATATCTCTGTGATTTTTGATAAACTGGAGGTGTCGAATCGGATTGAAGCTGTTTCAAAGGTGAAGGATAAGGGGTGGATGCAGTGAGTCTCTTTACAAGCACACATCTACATAAAGACTTTGTTTTGTGCGTCAATTTATTATCCTTTAAACTAATGGAAGAGTAAGTTATTTAGGAGGGGATCACATGATTACTCATCTACAAGATACTGTTACATTGAACAATGGCGTAAAGATGCCAGGTTTCGGGCTTGGTGTGTATAAAGTTGAAGATGGTGATACCGTCATTCACGCTGTTTCGTCTGCACTGAATAATGGTTATCGTCATATTGATACCGCAACCATTTATGATAATGAGAAAGGTGTCGGACAAGCAGTCAAAGAATCTGGAATTCCACGCGAAGAAATTTTCATCACATCGAAAGTGTGGAATGACGATCAAGGATATGAAAGCACGTTGAAAGCTTTCGAGGAAACGCTTGAGAAATTGGACACAAATTATTTGGACTTATACTTGATTCACTGGCCGGTCAGCGGCAAGTACAAAGATACGTATCGAGCCCTTGAAAAGCTTTATGAAGAAGGAAAAGTCCGTGCAATCGGGGTCAGCAATTTCCATGTTCATCATTTGGAGGATTTGATGAACGATTGTACGATTACACCAATGGTCGATCAAGTGGAGTTTCACCCACATTTAACACAAAACGATTTACGGAAGTTTTGTCAGGACAATAACATTCAGTTTGAAGCTTGGTCACCATTGAAAAAAGGTCGCTTATTTGAGGATCCAACATTAATGGAAATTGCTGAGACACATGGAAAGACGGTTGCTCAAGTGATGCTCCGTTGGGATATTCAGCATGGTGTTGTGACGATTCCGAAATCAATACGCGAAAAACGGATTATTGAGAACGCCGATATTTTCGACTTTGCATTAAGTGAAGAAGAAATGAAGCGGATTGATGGCATGAATAAAGACGAGCGAACAGGCTCTAATCCGGATACATTTTAATATAGAAAAGCTCTAGATGACTGTTCAGCCGGTCATCTAGAGCTTTTTTATAAGGGGAATGTAAAAATATTTTTCAACCCTCCACAAGGTGGCGAGCCGCCCGATGAAGCGCTGGAACCGCTCGACAAAACGTTCGAGCCGCCCGATGAAACGTTGGAACCGCCCGATGAAGCGCTGGAACCGCCCGACAAAGCGTTCGAGCCGCCCGATGAAGCGCTGGAACCGCCCGACAAACCGTTCGAGCCACCCGATGAAGCGTTCCAACCGCCCGACA
>NZ_VMHF01000005.1:58723-111581 GCF_007559355.1 Allobacillus sp. SKP2-8
AAGCGTTCGAGCCGCTCGACGAAGCGCGGTAACCGCTCGACAAAACGCCGGAACCGCTCGACAAAGCGTCGGAGCCGCTCGACGAATCGCCGGAACCGCTCGACAAAGCGTCAGAACCGCTCGACGAATCGCTGCAACCGCTCGATAAAGCCTTCCAACCGCTCGACGGTCTCACAAAGATATCGTTCAAGTTCATCGGTTTTGCTCTTCTAGTTGTCTTTCGAGTTCGTCAACGCGTTGTTGTAACTTTTCTGTAGGTTCTTGAAGTCGATGTGTAAAGCTTCTGATCATCGCAACAACGGTCAAAATAATCACAACGAAAGCAAGCCCGAACATGACATAAATAATCATTAGGAAACCTCCTAAAAATTAATCGTTAGACAGGAAAAACGTTAGTAAGAAAAATAGGATGAAACTGAGTAATAAAATGGAACCACCGATAATATAAACGAGTAGGTTAATTGTATCTGAAATCGGAAGTGGATTTAAAAATTCCAACCACATACCGACCGTAAGTCCGATGGAGCCGATAATGCCTGTAATAGCATGGGCGATGGCGAGTTTCGGTGCTCTTACTTCAACGACACGGTAAAAAATGCCCCAAGCAAAAACAGTTAGCCATCCAGCTACAAGAATGTGAGCGTGAATAGGTTTAAGTGCGTACGAACCTGCACCGGCCATGTGTGCACCTAATCCAGCGCCAATTGCTCCAAATAATGCTGCTAATCTAATCAGTGTATTACTCCAAAAACGTTGATTCATCTTGTTCACTCCAAAACATGTTGTTTTCTTTACTATAACAATGAATAATATGAATTCATAGAAGGGTGTAGCAATTTTTTGAAGTTACTATCTTACAGTGGGCTTCTTGCTTAAAGCAAAGTATAATAGGGAAGAGTTTTGAGAGCTTGTACATAAAATAATATCTTTCTCAAAAATAAAACTGCTCGTTCAAACGAATAAAGTGCAACATGAAACTGTATAAGAAAAACGATACTGAAGAAAAGAGGCGAGTATATGAAAGCAATTATACAAAGCGTTACAAATAAAGTGACGACTAAGAAAGGTATGTGGGTGACTCTTTCTGCTTGGCTACTTATTTCAATTTTACTTGCACTGTTGGCACCTAGTGCGAAAGATTACGAGGTTACAAGTATTGAATCTTTGCCGGAAGATGTTCAATCTGTCATTGCACAAAATAAAATTGATAAACATTTTGGTAAAGAAGAAGATATTCCTGCCTTGCTAGTTTTTAAGGCGGAAAATAACGAGGTTGAATGGCAGGAGCTGACGAATATTGTGGATGCAATCCGCCAATCTGAAGTAGAAGGATTGAAAAGTATCCCACCATTAAGTGAAATGCCTCCACAGGCAGCAGCTTCTTTTCTTTCGGAAGATAAATCGACGGCTTTGATTCCGATGGCATTCGATCAGTCGATGGAAAACGCAGATCTTGTCAAAGAAATAGAAACGATTCATGAAGTTGTTGCTAGTGAAACAGATATAAGTTTATATGTAACAGGTCCTGCCGGAATTTCAACGGATACATTGGACTTGTTTTCCCGTGCAGATCTCGTATTGATTTTATCTACAGTTGGGTTAATTTTAGTCCTTTTAATTATCATTTACCGTTCACCACTATTGGCACTGATCCCATTACTCGCCGCGGGTTTCGTATATTTTGTTACGCTACAAGTGTTAGGGATTTTCGGGGCGTTCGGTCTCGATTATTCCAATCAAACGATCTCAATTATGTCTATTTTATTGTTTGCCGCTACAGTCGATTACTCCTTGTTTGTTTTCTCCCGCTTTCGAGAAGAGTTGAAGATCCATGAAAACAAGCATGATGCCATGCAAGCAACGATGAGTGCATTAGGACTGCCATTATTCATATCAGGAGGGACAGTGCTTGCCGCTATGCTCGTCTTGTTTTTCGCTCGATTAGGAGACTACCAAAATTTCGCTCCGAGCTTTGCGACGACGATGCTTGTCATTATTATTTCTTCACTGACACTCATACCTGCATTGTTTGCGCTGTTCGGAAGAAAATCCTTTTGGCCAAAAATTCCCAATGTCGGTGATGATAACATAAAACCAAACTCTTTCTGGCATAAAGTTGGTGAAGGAGTAACGAAAAAGCCAGGAGTTAGTGTTGTGGCTACACTAATCGTAATAGGTATCGCTGCAAGCAATTTAATGAACTTAGAATATGATTTTAATTTGCTCAATTCGTTTCCGGATGACATGGAATCGAAGGAAGGCTATGAATTAATTGAGGAAAAATTCGCAAGTGGTGACTTGGCTCCGACGACCGTTCTCTTTGAAGGAAAAGAAGAGGCCGCAGAAGAGGATTTACAAAAATTACGTGACGAGTTATCTAATGTAGAAAATGTCCAATCTGTTGAGCTACTAGGAACGACGGAAGGCAATAGGGCAGCTCGGTTTACACTGACTTTCATGGGTAACCCTTATGAAAAAGAAGCCATGGATCAACTAGAAACGATGGTTGATGAAGAACAAACGTATGTAAAAGCGGCAGGTTTAAAAGGAGATTTATATTTTGCAGGTGAAACCGCAGCCCAAGTGGATGATCGAGCACTGAACCTACGTGATTTTTTCGTCATCGTTACGTTAGAAACATTGTTGATTTTAGGTATGTTGATGTTTTTGACGAAGTCATTTAAACGTGCGTTTTTAATGATGGCGACAAACTTGATTTCCTTTGTTGCAGCAATCGGAGCAGGAATCTTTTTAACGGAGTTATTCTTTGATATCGGAACGATCAGTAACCGGGTGCCACTCTATGCTTTCGTTTTCTTGGTGGCATTGGGAATAGACTACAGTATTATGCTCGTTTCACGGTATTTGGAGGAACAAGAGCAACTAGATACTAGAGAAGCAGTTCATACTGCAATTGCAAATACAGGTGGTGTCATATCCTCAGCAGGGCTATTATTGGCGGCAACATTTGCTGTTCTTATGACACAACCGGTCCAGCTATTGTTTGTTTTCGGCTTTATCGTTGCCGTCGGAATTTTAATTGATACGTTTATTATTCGAGGTGTTTTACTACCTGGATTGTTGGTCCTTTTTGATAAAAAGAAGTAGCATTAAAAAACGCTGCAACAGTGTCATTCTGATGCAGCGTTTTTAAGTGCGGACGAAACACTGGTTGGGCATATTGTAGTAGAATAGAGATAAAAGGTTTAATCACATATGAATCTGTGAAAACTGATAATAGTTTTTACTGATTGCAAGCAACAAAGAGGAACACCAGGGGAGGAACCGAGATGAGGCTACTGCGTTTTATTGGAATGATTGCTATTCTAATTTTTATATTTTTTGTTCTTCCGATCAATGAATGGATGGCCAAGCCGAGCGGTGAATTGACGGTTTCAACCATGTGGGAAGATACAAAAGACAGTGTTCGACAAATCGATTTAAAAGAAATTGGTGACCGGATGGAATCAACCGCGAAGCGTGCAAAGTTTTTGATTTCCAGCTTAATGGACGACGAATCATCCGTGCAATTTCAAGAAATGCCCAAGCATGAACCGACGAAACAAGGTCATAACAATAAACCTGAAATTGAATTGACGGAAGCGGATATACAAGAATTCGAATACCGAGTATTGGAGTTAGTGAATGAAGAACGAAAAGCAGAAGGATTAGAGCCACTTGAATTTTCAGTGGAAGTTAGCGAGGTAGCTCGTGCTAAATCTCATGACATGGCGGACGCTAATTATTTCGATCACCAGTCACCGAATTATGGGTCGCCTTTTGAAATGATGCAAACGTTTGGTGTGGATTACCGGGCGGCGGGTGAGAATATTGCCATGGGACAACGGACGCCTGAAGAAGTCATGAATGGTTGGATGAATAGTGAGGGTCATCGAAAAAATATTTTGCATGATCAATTCACACATCTTGGGATCGGCTATGTCGAGAAAAATGGCACAACGTACTGGACGCAAATGTTTGTCGGACGATAATTTTTATGAAAAAGGGGAAGATGTACTATAGAGTCACAAAGGAGGGATTCAATTGCATCTTATTAAACCACATGATTATATTATTTTAGGCATTTATACGGTGGTCCTTCTATGGGATTATGTGACGACTGGAGATTTTGGTGAATTCTTGATTTTTGTCTTGGCTGGTGTTGTTATTTATGCGCTGAATTACAAAAAATATAAAGGCGTATCCAATAAAGAAATCATGAATTGGCAATTGTTCAGTACAGGGTGGATTGTTGTACTTGTCGGTCTGTTGGCATTAATCTTTGGCTATGACCAGGCAGCAATATTTTTCGACCACGGTCTATTGATCTTCATCATTCTACTGACGCTATTTGAAGTCTTCTTATCATCTGGAAGGCAGAAAAGAAACGAAGATCCTGCACGCTAAAGCAGGATCTTTTTTATGTTTCACTAATAATCCAATCCGCAGCTTCTCCGAGATCCTTAAAAGACTTGTAGGCCAAATCAGATTCATCGGAGACCATTAAACTTTTAAGCCCTGCAGCATTTCCGGCTTCTAAATCAACTTCACGGTCGCCAATCATGTAACTTGAATTGGGATCAACGTCATAAGCTTCAACCAAATCTTTGATCATTCCAGGTTTCGGCTTTCTACATGCACAGTTCGATTTTGGATGGTGAATACAAGCTTTGACTTCAGTAATTTTCCCGCCAGCTTTCTCTAGTTCATAAACCATTTTGTCATGGATATCAATCAGCTCTTGGTCTGTCATATACCCTAATCCGACGCCACCTTGGTTGGTTACGACAAATAACTGATAGCCTGCCTCATGTAGCTTTTTGACGGCTTGCTTAACGGTTGGAAGAAAATAAAGATCTTTAGGCTTGTTTACATACTTCACACGGTCCGTAAGTACTTCATTAATGACACCATCTCGGTCCAAAAATACAGCTTTGTTCATGAAATCACCCTCCTACCAATATGCTCTAAGCTTATGATATCCTAAAACACAACAAAGATAAAAATAGGAGATAAAAATGAAAATAAGACAAATGGCTGTCGCTTTATTATATAAAAATGGAAAAGCTTTATTTGTGCAACGAAATCAACACAGGATGTTTTTACCAGGTTACCTTGTACCTGTCGGAGGCCATATTGAACCCTATGAGTTAAATGAACCCAAACATGCCTGTGTCAGAGAAATTTATGAAGAAACGAGTATTCGCGAAGAGGAGATTGACGGACTACGATTAAAATATATTATTTATCGAATGAAAGACGAAGAGGTTCGAGTTCAGTACATGTTTGTAGGTGACGTATTGACGGACCGGAAACTCGTTAATAGTGACGATGAGGAGTTGGTCTGGTTATCGTTGAATGAGCTGCAAAATAAAAAAGTCACCTTTGCGTGTTATTCAGCCGTTCGCCATTTTGAAGAGCTTGGTATTCAGGATCATGAAATTTATGTCGGAACGATGAATAGGGTGGACGGTGAACTCCATATGAGTTGGGCCATGTTACAGGACGGTTGAGGTACCATTCGGTTGGAGAGACATCGAATTATTCAGTAAAAATCCCTCGACTTATGGCAAGTCGAGGGATTTTCAATACTTATTAAAAGCCTAATACATTTTCCACATTTTCATCTTCATCAACGATTAATAGGATTTTACCTTTATCCATTTCTTTTTCATAATTTGTTGCTTCTGCTTCAGAAAAACCAACTTCTTCTAACTTGCTGCGAAGCTCGTCACCTTTTTTGTTGAACATATTGCCGACAGCATCAGAGAAGTCCTGTTTGATTGTACTTGCATCAGCATTATCTGCTACGCGATTTGTTCTGTCATCATCGTGGGACAATACATATACATTGTCTTTATTTACACCGTTATCTCTAAGCTTTTGAACATCTTTTGCTAATTCTTCATCATTATTGTACTCTTTTACAAATGGCATGTTGATCACTCCTTGTTTGATTTGTCTACTAAGTGTTTACCACGTGAAAATGGATATAAACATTCGAATATTTTATTCCTTCCAATCACTAGGCATCAAGCTATCGAGCATGGTGTGATCATGTTTTTGTAAAGGTTCCTTGGCTGGTCCTTCCAACACTTCACCAGTATATGAAAACCGTGAACCGTGGCATGGGCAATCCCATGACTTCTCACCACTGTTCCAATTGACCTCGCAACCAGCATGGGTACAAGTCGTATCGACAATATGAAGTTCACCAGAAGAATCACGATAGGCACCTTTACGGCCACCATCCATTCGGAAAGTAGTTGCTTCGTCATTATTTAGTTCATCAATATTATTGTTTTTTCGGTCCATTTTTCCTTTGACTAATTCTTTAGCGACATTCACGTTTTCTTTTACAAATTGTTGGATACTCGGGTTAGCCTCAAAACGGGAAGGCTTGAATAAATCTGCATAAGGCGTAATTTCTCCAAGCACGAGGTCACTTAAAAGCTTTGCTGCAACCGTACCATTGGTCATACCCCACTTACGATAACCAGTTGCTATTAAAATATTCGGGTTATCTTTCGTCATCGGTCCGATATAGGGCACCTTATCCATGCTTGTTAAGTCTTGAGCCGACCATCTATTCAAAATTTCATAGTCATCAAAAAGCTCATCCGCAAATCGCCGTAATGCTTTAAAATGTTCCATCATGTCTTGTCCTTGGCCGGTCTTATGATTTTCTCCACCGATAATGTATAGTTCACCATCGTCTGTCGGTTGGTAACGGATGGAACGTTTCGGTGTGTCTGTTTTTAAATACATCCCACCCGGATAAGGTTTATTTGCTTTTATACTTAATGCATAAGAACGTTCTGGGTAAATACGTGTAGACCATAACGCTTTTCCTTCATAAAACGGAAAATGCGAACAAATGAGTACATAGTTGGCTTTAATTTCTTTTCCATTCTCTGTTTTAATCGTCACTCGCTTGTCATCTTTTTGGATATCGACTGCACTCGTATTCTCAAACAATTTCACACCGCGCTGGTCGACTAAATTGATGATATGTTTTAAGTATTTGACTGGGTGAAATTGATATTGGTTTTTCATGGATAAGGCATTTTCAATCGTCAAATCCATCGGAATTTTAGTTGTTAAATCACCTTTAATATTCAATTGATCATAAGCTTTATATTCCGTTTCCAACTTATTTGCGTACTCACCAGTCGTAGCATATAAAAAAGCATCTTGCTGTTCAAAATCACAGTCAATTTGATTTTCCTCAATAAGTTCCTTCATATATCGAATGGCGTTTTTGTTTGCTTCGTAATATTTTCGAGCAGGTTCAACACCGTGCTTGTTAATGAGCTCATCATAAATTAATCCGTGTTGAGCAGTTACTTTCGCTGTCGTATGACCAGTCGTTCCACTGACGAAGCGACTGGCTTCGATTAGAGCGACATTCAACTTTTCTTTAGATAATATCTCTACGGCAGTCAATCCGGTGATCCCACCACCGACAATAATCACATCCACGTCTAGATTATGCTCTAATGTCGGATAAGAAGATAGTTCAGTTGATTCGCGCCAAAAAGGGATGGCATCGGCAGGTAAGTCTGGCAAGCTAGACATCGAATTCCTCCTCATTCTTTTATGATTAACGTTTCCTAACAAATTCGATCTATACAATCCATACCACATTACATGAAAAATAAATTATCTTTGGAAAAAATTATAATTTTTACGGAAAGAATTTGGAAATATCACTACACTTTAGTATAATGAAAAATAAGTCAAAAAAATTGTCGATTATGAAAATTATGGAATAAATAGACAAGGGTACAAGTTGCTATCTAGTTCTTTTTACCTAAATATAAATTAGGTCTAAAAGTTAAAAAGGAGATAGGTGGATATGGACCAGACAAAGTTATTGCAAGATCTTTTCTTTGATGGAATCCAAGACGCTATGATTATCATTCGTGTAGGGGATCAAGAAGATTACTACTATGAAATGATTAATCATAAAGCATATGAATTAACAGGACTTTCTGAAGAAAACCTCGGAGAACAGCTTACGGAAAAAGTACCTGGAATTTCTCGTGTTTTTGTGTTGGATAAATTTGACGAGATTGTCCATACAAAACAATCCTATTCATTTACAATGGGCTTTCCACAACCTAATAAGGACACGATAGCTCTTCATGTGACTTTGCGACCGATAGAATTACAAGATAGTAATTTTATCCTTGTTCATGCACGCCAAATGGATTACAAAGGACCTGCTGAAAGTCAGTATTGGTTGGATGATCAAAATCTAGAATTGAGTAGGCAGCGTTATCGATCGCTTTTCGAGAATAATGCAGATGCTATTTTTTCATTGGATTTAGATGGTAACTTTTTAGAGGTTAATAAAGCATTTGAAGTTCTTTCAGGGTATCGGAAGTGCGAATTAATTGGCAACTCCGCTTTTAGCTATATCGAACGAAAACTGCAGCAAATACTTAAAAAGCATTTTATCAAAACGATACGTGGGGATGCACAAGTTTTCGAACTGACCGTTCCAGTAAAGAGTACAGTGAAAAAAGAACTTCACGTGACGATGACGCCATTAGTTATTGAAGAGGGAATTGTCGGGATTTATGTCATTATGAAAGATGTCAGTGAGCAACGAAAAGCTGAACGTGAATTGAGAGAAAGTGAAGAACGCTTTCGGATGATTGCTGAGAGTTCACATGACTTGATCACTTTGTTGGACCATGATGGTAATATTTTATATGCATCGCCTTCGTATGAATTTATTCTAGGCATACACCCAGATGAATATGTTGGTCAGTCACTTTTGTACAATATTCATGAAGAAGACAAAAACAAAATCATCAGTGAATTCATTCGATCGATCAATGAAAACGTACCAATCACCTTGGAATTTAAGCAACGACATACGGAAAAAGGATGGCTATGGTTTGAATTGCAAGGCAAACCGATTTTTGATGTAAGTGGCGGATTTCTCCACATGGTTGTTGTGACGAGAGAAATTTCCGAACGAAAGAAATATGAAGAGAAATTGCGTACGCTCGCTTATCAAGACCCATTGACCAACTTACCAAATCGAAGGTATTTCCAAGATCGATTGTCAGAACGATTAGCAGAAGCTCGTCGACAAGATCATTCTAATTTTGCTGTCATTATGGTCGATATGGATAATTTAAAAGAATTGAACGATCAATACGGCCACGACTTTGGAGATGAAGCATTACGCGTATTCAGTCGGCGAATTTTAAATAGCTTACGGAGTGATGACCAAGTAGCTCGTCTTGGTGGTGATGAATTCATCATTCTGTTAAGCCATGTGAAATCCAAGAAAGACTGTGTCGATGTCGTCAAAAGACTGCACAATAATATTCGCAAGCCGATTAAAATTAAAGACGTTACATTAACGTTGACAGCAAGCATGGGACTAACGATGCCGAAGAACCTTACATTTACGGAAGAAGAAATGATTAAACAGGCTGATAAGGCACTTTATCAAGCGAAGCAATCCGGTAAAAACACATATGAAGTTTTACTTACCGCAGATGAGGAAATATAGATATATAGATGGTATTCGTATTTCATCTGAGGAGGTAAAATAATATGGTTGTCACATTAGTTATTCTTATTGCGTTAGTTTCAATTGCTGCGTTAATTGCTACGTGGATGATCGGAAAGAAATATGAGGAACAAGAGCAAGAACGGCTGCGTGAAAATAATGCAACGTTTAGAGATGAACTGGAACGTTCTTGGGAATATGAAAAAACGGCGTTGAATCGAAATATTCCTAATCTGACATTTATTTATATTGCTTTCTTCGCGATTGTCATTTTGGCAGGCATCATTTTATATTTAACTTAACGAAATAGTAATCAAAATGTAACGTTCAGACGTTAGTTTATCTGCTAAACTATATGTGTTCCTTCCTTAGTAAAGTAAGGAATGACTTAAACATCCAAGAAGTGCAGAAATTGATAGCGTCTACTAGATACAAAGAGCTGGTTAAAGGATAGTATCCTTTGCCAGCTCTTTAATTTTTGTTGGGAGAATTAAAAATATATATGAAAAAAATTAAGCCCGATCGATTTCTTTACTTCATCGATCGGGTTTCGATTTGAATTTACGTTTATTTTTGATCGTCTTCATCGACGTAGTGGCCGTGGTCTGGGATGCCGACTTCTTTAAAATTATCCGCTAAATAATTCAAGCTTTTGTGTAATTCTTCACCTTGCATTGGATGTCCATGTCCTGTGATGGCAAGTTTTGGTTGTAGGTCTCTTAATTTTAATACAGATGTTTCTGCATCCTCCCAGTTCGGTGTCAAATAACGTGGAGGCGAGCTAATTTGCTTCTCTTGTGTAAATACGTCATATAAATTTTCCTGTTTGACAGTGACGAATGCGTCTCCGGCAATTAACGTTCTGTCTTTTTCTCTGAATAGAGCAATATGACCAGGTGTGTGCCCGGGTGTGTGAATCCAACGCCAATCTTTCATGTGTGGAATACTGCCGTCTTCTGGCAACGGTTGAACTTTATCCCCAAGATTAATTGGCTCTACAGGGAATAGAGGCGATAGTTTGGCGACCATGCCACCTTCAACTGTAGGGTCCGGTTCTGGATATTTCAACTCACCTTGCAAATATGGAAGCTCGTATTCATGTGCATAAACAGGAATTTTCCAGTAGTCAACGAGTTCTATAATGGCTCCGACATGATCAAAGTGTCCATGTGTCAAAACAATTGCGACAGGGGGCTTTGAAAAGTTTTCATTAACCGTATCAATGATTTTATTAGCTGACTTAGGCATGCCAGCGTCTACTAATACCCACTCATCATCTGACGGGTTATTTACGTAGTATAGATTCACAATTTGAATTGTTTGATACCAAAGGTCTTCGGCAATTTTTTCAAAATGTCCACTTTCTGTGGAAGTGGTTGGGATATATTTGTAATCATCGCCATAACTCATACTGTCTTTCATGCTGTTACCTCCTATAGGTGCTATTTCTATTCTATATATTTATCCGAAAATCGAAGTTATAAACAAAAAATTTCGTAACAATAAAACTTCTACATAAAAAATGCTCAGAAGTACATGTCAGCTTTTTTGCTAGAGCATGTAATCCTGAGCATTGCCAATTTATTTTGTTTTATTTTTTTTAGGAACTACACCGTTATCGTGGTGATCTTCATTTTTTTGGTTCAATATAACGCGCAAATCTTCTTTGAATTTACGTGTAACCAATATATACAAGTAATCCCCTTCTTGAATCTCTGTATCGCCGTATGGGGTGATTAAATTTCCATTACGAACAATCGCTGCAATGGAAGCTTTTTTTGGAAAATTAATATCTCGCAATTTATTACCGACGACGGCATGTGTTTCATTTGTTTGAAACTGAACCATCTCAGCATTCGCTTTGCCCAATGAAATCAATTCAATTGAATGTTCAGGCGTTACTTTCTTCGGTCCTAGTAAATCAAGCTTTTTGGCAAACAACGTTATCGTTGAGCCCTGTACGAGTGCAGAAATTAATACTGTAAAGAATACAATATTAAAAAACGTTTCTGAATGTTCTACACCTGCAACAATCGGAAAGGTGGCTAGAACGATTGGTACAGCACCACGTAGCCCGGCCCATGAGATGAAAATTTTCTCCTTAAACGTATAGCCCATCTTGAACGTGGAGATAAAGACAGCGATCGGGCGTGCGACCAAAATGAGAAATAAGGAAATCAAGACACCGGAGAAAACGATACTCCCTTCAAAAACTTGTTCGGGAAAAGCGAGCAAACCAAGAATCATAAACATAAAGATTTGTGCAATCCAGGCAAGTCCTTCGTTAAATTGAAAGATTGGATAGCGATAAGTCAGTTCGGAATTCCCGACGATTACACCAGCAACGTATACTGCCAAGAACCCACTTGCACCAATCAGAGAAGCTGCACTATAGATCATGAAAGCAAAAGCCAAAGCTAATATTGGATAAAGACCACTGGACTCCAGGCTAATTTTATTAATAATAAATGATGCGAAGCGCCCTAAGAAAATTCCTAGGATTAGACCAACACCCATTTGCCAAAAAAATGCGGGGATCATCACGATTAAACTTGAATCATAAACAATCATTTCTATGAAAATGAGTGTTAGAAAAACGGCCATCGGATCATTTGTGCCCGACTCGGCTTCTAGTGTCGAAGCGATTTTTGGTTTTACATTCCGTTCTTTGAATGTGGCAAAAACAGCTGCTGCATCTGTTGAACCGACAATGGAACCTAACAACAGAGCATGAAGCCAAGGAACGTCAAGTAAATAATGAGCAGCAAGACCAGTCAAAACAGAAGTGATAAAGACTCCGACCGTCGCAAGGGAAAGGGCCGGAACAATCGTCGGGCGCATCGTTTTCCATTTTGTCTGTAGTCCACCCTCGAAAAGAATCACAACAAGTGCTGCGACACCAATGATTTGAGCGATATCCGCATCATCAAAATAAATCCAACCAAAGCCATCACTTCCGATCGCCATACCGACGGCGATAAATAATACAAGGGAAGGGAGCCCCATTTGGCTGGAGAATTTTGCGGCAAGAACACCGCTAATTAAAAGAAAAGCGACTAATATAATTAATTGGTCATTTCCTACTGAATCTAAAAACATTAGAATCCTCCATTATTTTTCTGTTTTAATTTTATCATAATTAGTATTAATTTACTTATTAGATGACTGATATAATTTTTTTGAAAATAGTTAACAATTTGACATTTATTCGATATACTAAATACATCATTTTGCGTTTTTACATATTGTTATGAAATCGTTCCAATATTCAGACTGAAGACGGAACCAATACAGTGCTTCAGTCTGTTCGCTAGTTGCGAAGGGATTGCTAAACTACAGCTAAAGCTATACGGAAGGGTGGAAGTCGGTTGAAAGAATATTTAATTGAAGTGAAAGGTCTTAAGAAAGGTTACAAAAAAAGAAAAACAAAAGAATGGGTTCAAGCTGTTGATGATGTGAATTTTACGGTGAAACGCGGAGAAATTCTCGGTTTACTCGGTCCAAATGGTGCGGGTAAGACGACGACGATCAAAATGATCTGTGGACTCATCGTTCCTGATGAAGGTGAAGTCGTCATTAACGGAATTACGATGCAAAAGAACCGTCTACAAGGGTTGGAACATATTAGTGCTGTATTAGAGGGTAACCGGAATTTATATTGGCGCTTAACAGCGAAAGAAAACCTAGAATACTTTGCAGGAAACCGTGGGAAAAGTCGAAAAGAAAAGATGGGTGAAATTGAAAAGTTATTGAGTAAGTTCAAGTTAAAACAAAAGGAAAATGAACTCGTCAGTAATTTATCACGCGGTATGCAACAAAAGCTGGCATTAGCAGTCGCTTTACTGGCCGACAGTGATGTGATTTTGCTCGACGAACCGACGTTGGGTCTTGATATTGAAACAGGGTATGAAGTGCGTCAATTATTGAAGAAAATTTCAGAAGCAGGGAAGACGATCATCATTAGTACGCATGACATGCCGGTTGTACAAGATTTATGTGAGCGAACAGTAATTATTAACAACGGAAAGGTAATTGCAGATGAAAAAGTAGAGGAACTGATGAATTTGTTTGAAACAAGTGCTTACGTATTGACGTTAGGGAATGAGCTCACTGAACAGCAACAAAAGGAATTGGACGCCAAGTTTCCGATAAATGAACTGCTGGATGGGGGTAAATTAACGATAACTTTGGAACAAGATAATGATATTTATGACTTAATGGATTTATTGAAAAAAGAAAACACAATTATTGAAAAAATCGACCGAACGACCATCGACTTTGAAGAAGTATTCATGAATTTGATTCAGGAGGAGAAGAACCATGCCATTCATTCAATTAATTAAAGCAAATACACGGATGGAATTCATTGAAATGAAGCGTTATCTTCCGAATACACTCAGCATGATTGCAACTGTCTATATCATTTTTTTAGGAATGCTTTTGGGGATTAACGTCATCGGTGACCCGGCACAAGCAGAAGCTAATATCCAACATCTTATCGTGAACTATATTTTTTGGTATTTAACTTTGATGACATTATCTAATATTGGATTTACGATTACGATGGAAGCGACAAGAGGTACGTTAGAACAATTATATATGTCACCACTAGGGATGTGGAAGATCCTTTTATCACGATTGATCGGTTATATAGCGTTGCATGGAGTCATTGTCATTGGTCTATTATACTTAAGTATGGCTACCGCCAATCAGTGGCTCTATTTAAAGCCTGATATAACCCTGACCATTTTGCTGATAACGTTGGTCGGAATCGTTGGTGTCGGTTTTATGATTGCAGGTGCGAGCGTTATATTTAAACAGATTCAAGCGTTCATGCAAATACTCCAGTTTATTTTAGCTGCTCTTGCATTTGTTCCACTATCTGTCGCACCATTTTTAATACTAGCACCGTTCGTCAAAGGGGTGGATATGATCCGCCACGTTATGATTCAAGGGTACTCGTGGGAAGATTTTACAGCGATGGATTACACCGCATTGATTGTGAATTCAGTTGTTTATCTGCTGGTTGGAATTTTCTTTTATCTGCGGTGTGAAAAAATTGCGATGTCAAAAGGGTTGCTAGGAAACTACTAATTTAATTTCTATAACGAAGCGGCCGGGACGGAATTCTCTCGGTCGCTTTTTAAATGTGATTTGTAGCTTGGCCGACGAAAAGATTTCTCAACGCAAGTATGGTAGTTGAGGGAGCGCCTAAAGTCGTTGAGAGAGCGTCTAATCCCCTGGATCGGGAGTGAGAGTGAAATTTCAGTGGAATAACCGGCGCCTAATCCCCCGGATCGGAAGTGAGAGTGAAATTTCAGTGGAATAACCGGCGCCTAATCCCCCGGATCGGAAGCGAGAGTCAAGTTTCGGTGGAATAGCTGGCGTCTAATCCCCCGGATCGGAAGCGAGAGTGAAATTTCGGTGGAATAGCCGGCGTCTAATCCCCCGAATCGGGAGTGAGAGTGAAATTTCGGTGTAATAGCCGGCGTCTAATCCCCCGGATTGGGAGTGAGAGTGAAATTTCGGAAGAATAGCCAGCGTCTAATCCCCCGGATCGGGAGTGAGAGTGAAATTTCAGTGTAATAGCCGGCGTCTAACCTCCCGGATCGGAAGCGAGGGTCAAGTTTCGGTGTAATAGCCGGCGTCTAATCCCCCGGATCGGGAGTGAGAGTGAAATTTCGGTCGAATAGCGAACGCCTAATCACCCGAAACGCAATCGGGGGCTCATTTCAGTCGAATACACCAAGTGTTAGGTAAGTGGTCAGCCTAGCATGCATATAGTGAGGAAAACAGTTATGCACCATTGACCATATAATAATAAAGAGTATGATAGTCTTTAGGTGGTGATTCGATGGTTAGGTCTTATATTTTTGTGTTGATTGCTGTTACCATTTTTTCCAGCAACTTGGTAGTCGGTAAAGCAGTTAGCCATATGTCACCTGTAACTGTAGTGTTCTTTCGTTTATTCATTGCTTTCCTCGTTACTTTGCCTATTGGTTATAAACAGGTGAAATATCATATGGACATATGGAAGGAAAATTGGAAATACTTATTTGCGTTTGCTGTGACTGGCATTTCATTTTTTAACTTCTTTGTTTACTTATCCTTAAATTATACATCATCGACAAACGCTGGAATTGTTGAAGCAACGACACCAGTTTTTTCTATTTTTCTAGGTTATTTCATATTAAAGGAACGGTTGACGAGACGACAATTAATCGGAGCTGGAATTTCCTTTATTGGAGCAATCTGGGTCATTGCGAATGGTTCCTTGGAAGTTTTATTAGCGCTCGATTTCAATATTGGTGACATCTTCATGATTGTTGCTGTTCTAATTTGGGCGATTTATGGAATGTATGTCAAGCAACATAATCACAAGTTTCCTGTGTATGGCGGTGTAGTGATCATGCTGGGAATGGGCTTTTTGATTATCTTGCCGTTTGCTATTGCGAATTGGATCATCAATGGGTTTCATGTTGAAATCACGGATTATAAGGGCATAGCCGGATTGTTATACCTAGGGATTTTTCCGTCAGTAATTGGGCTTATTTTTTGGAATAAATCCGTCTCGAATTTAGGTCCTTCGTTAGCGAGCATTTTTTTGAACTTGTTACCTGTCTTTACAACAATCATGGCTGTCATATTCTTAAATGAAAAACTTGTTCCAGCTCAAATTTTCGGTGGAATCCTTGTGGTCGGTGGCGTCCTACTCGTTAATTTGAATTTGAAGAACATCAAGCGATTTTCAAAAAAAGATAAGAAAGCAATTGAAACGACGAATTAACCGGACCCCGTTACCTGATTGAAAAGGTAGCGGGATTTTTGTTACAAAACAAATACGACGAAAGTACACCACATGGACGATAAAAATAGCTTATTCAATCCACGCCAAAAAGCACACCACCCACAGGATGATATGCAAATGTGACGTATGTGATTGATAAGTTAATTATTTTGTCGCTTTTTGAAGTTTATGAATGATACTCAGTGATTTCCCGGTACCAACAGCAACGCATTCAATCGGGTTCTCGGCAATGTGCACAGGAACATCGATTTCGTTGGATAACCAGTCTTGCATGCCTTTCAAGAGTGCGCCGCCACCGGTCAGCATAATCCCGTGATCGACAATGTCACCACTTAATTCTGGTGGACAGTTTTCAAGGGTGTCGCGGATGGCCTCCAAAATGGCTTCCAATGACTCACGGAGTGCCTGCTGAATTTCATGTGAGTTGAGTTCAATCGTTTTTGGTAAACCTGTCACCAAGTCTCGCCCACGTACTTCCATAGTGAGCGGATCGTGGTCAACTAAAGCATAACCAATTTCCATTTTGACGTTTTCAGCTGTTCGTTCACCGATTAGGACATTGTATTTTTTGCGAACATGCTGAATGATCGCGCTGTCCATATGGTCCCCGCCTGTGCGGATTGATTTCGCTGAAACGACACCGCCGAAGGAAATAATCGCTACTTCGCTCGTTCCTCCACCAATATCAACAACCATATTGGAAACAGGCTCCTCAACAGGTAGTCCAGCACCAATAGCAGCAGCGACAGGTTCTTCAATAATGTGTACTTGTTTGGCGCCATATTCGCGAATAGCATTATCGATGGCACGACGTTCAACAGAAGTAGATCCTGTCGGTGCACAAACGATGACATTCGGCTTTCTCAATGAGACGCCAAGTTTTTTGCTTACTTTTTTCAGCATTGTACTGAGCATTTGTGACGTGATTTCGTAATCAGCGATGACCCCATCTTTCAATGGGCGGATCGATTGAATATTATGCGGGGTTTTCCCGATCATTTCTTTAGCTTCATTACCTACTGCCAATACTTTTCCAGTATGTGTGTCTATTGCAACAACAGAAGGTTCATTAAAAACAATTCCTTTATTCTTTGTATATATCAATAGGTTCGCAGTACCTAAATCAATTCCAATTGCAGTATTTGAAAACATTGTGTTGCCTCCATCTCTCTTGTGTGGTAATTTTTCTCGAAGTTAACGAAATTAAACTCTGATATGCTTCATTTTTATTGTTCGTTATGTGACGAATTGTGTCAACTGATATCCTTTTGTCTATTGAGGAAATGTTTTCTATATACCCATTTCCCATACCACGTTAGTTTAACATTTTTTTAAAAAGTTTTTGTTAAAAATAGATAACAAATGAATGACACACAGCAAGGCTGATGTAATAATTCTTAACAATCATAAAAAAAGAAACCCGCTCATTAAAAGAACAGGTTTCCGATAGTCAATTATTCAAATGTTGCTAATGTATTGGTCAAAATCAGACGATCATCATCGACAGGTGCTTCTTCAACATCAGTAATCCAAACAGTGTTCATTCCAAGCTGTAAGGCTGGTGCTATTTCATTCATAAAGTTATCACCGACAGAAACAAGCTTCTCAGCATCCACGTTGTATTTTTCGATGACATAATTAAAGTGTTTCTTTGTATTTACTGGCTTCAATGCAGATGGAATTACTTCAACGAAAAACTGTTCTAACTCTAAAAAGCTTAGCAGCCTTTTGGCATCTTCTAAATCACTGTTCGTACAAACAAGTAATGTCTTGCGTTTCGAAAGCTCCTCCAAGTATTCTTTTAAACCCGGTGTATGATTCAAGAATCCTTCAAGTTCAGCCATCTGGACTTTTGTTTGATCATACGATTCTTTAATTTCTTCTACAGTAACGCCAAAATGACGTGCAACGGCATAAGGTGGCCACCAACCATCACCAATTGGTACCCATTGGTCAAAATCAAAGTCACTCGCTTGCATATAAGAAGGTGCGTTTTCGACTTCCACAACCTCATTTTCCCAGTTTCTAGCTTCTGTCAACGTTTCTTGAAAAGGATCCCAAGACCAGATCAAATCTCTTTCGCCGTCATAAATTTTACCGATTTGAAGAGGAGACTCGCCATTTTCATATTGATTGTATTTCTCTTGAAAGGCTTCTTGTAAATCCTCACGTACACGAGATTTCAAATTTTCTGTATGTAATTTAAAATGTCCTTTTCCTTCATACAATGTTCCGTCTAAATCAAAAATAACCACATCTGCTTGTTCGATGATATTTCGATACATGCCAAAATCCCTCACTTTGTTTATTCTAAAAATTATTTTACCATAGGAATGATAGGCTTGGTAATAAAACCATATGTTAATCAAAAGTGCTTTTTTTCATGGATGTTTTTCTATACAATAAAAGGTGAATCGTTCGATAATTATTAAATCATACAACAAAGAGGGATGGATAAAGGTGCGCACATTAAAAACACTGGTCGTGAGCATTTTTCTAGTGCTTCGATCTGTTCCAAGATTGAAGAAAATACAGAAGATGGACAAAAAGAACTATAGTCGTGAAGAATATAATGAAATCGTGCATAAACGTCCGAAAAAAATCGGGAGAAAGATTTTTAAGTCTACAGGAAGCAGAATTGTCGTTAACGGGGAAGATAAACTTTGTGATTCGCAAGTATTGTTTGTATCGAATCATCAAGGAAACTTTGACATCTTTGCGCTTCTCGGTTTCTTGAAGAAGCCATTTGGCTTTATTTCAAAAATTGAAGTGAAAAAGATTCCAATTGCTCGCACGTGGATGGAGAAAATGGACTGCCTGTTTTTGGATCGGAAAGATCGCCGTCAGTCATTAAAAACATTTAAGCGAGGAATTGAGTTGCTGAAAGAAGGACATAGCCTATTAATTTTTCCTGAAGGTACACGGGCGAGAAGTGATGAACTGCTTGAATTTAAAAGTGGAAGTTTATCCTTGGCTAAAAAGGCGAATGTTCCCATCCAACCAGTGATGGTAAATGGCACGTATAACATTATGGAAGCTAACAACAATCGGATTCGTAAAGGAAAGGTTTACTTGACGGTTTGTGACCCGATTATGCCTGAGGAATATGAAAACTTGAGTCTCGACGAGCTAGCAGATGAAACGAAAAAACGAATCCAAGAGGCGATGGACCAGACGACAGCGTAGGTCGATCGGTTGATATAACTCACGGCGAATGGATATATGTTCAGATGCAAAATGTTCAACAAGCAATCGATGTTTCAAAGAGGACCAGAAGCAAAACCACCGGTCGAACAGGGCTGGAATTGACTTGACTAAAAGAGAGGTGCTCGTATGTGCGGTCGCTTTACGTTAACTGCTTCACCAGAAGAAATTATGGAGACTTTTGACTTAGATGAGTTGCTGGATTGGGATCCTAGCTATAATATTGCTCCGACACAAAATGTGCTGACGATTGTTAATGATGGTCAGAAAAATCGGGGCGGAATGATGCGCTGGGGATTGGTTCCCTCATGGGCAAAAGATTTATCCATTGGCAGTAAGATGATTAACGCGCGCTTGGAAACCGCGAATGAAAAGCCAAGCTTTAAACGGTTGATGGAGCGAAGACGCTGTTTGATTGTGGCAGATAGTTTTTATGAATGGATGAAAGAGGATGGAACGAAAAAGCCGCAACGGATTTTTCGGGATGATCAGCAGCTCTTTACATTTGCAGGATTATGGGATCGCTATCGAGAAGGTGATCAAGAATACATTACATGTACGATTTTAACGAAAGACTCGAATACCTTTATGCAGCCAATTCATCATCGTATGCCAGTCATATTGCCCAAATCCCATGAACAAGAATGGATTTCGTATGAACAAAAAGATGCGACCGAAATGCGTGATTGGTTGTTATCACTAGACGATGTCACATTCGATCGCTATGAAGTCGACTCTTACGTCAATTCTCCTAAAAATAATGATAAAAACTGCATCGCTCCCTTGGCGACATAAATCTGAAACACAAAAAGGCCAGTCTTGGTTCGAACCAAGACTGGCTGTTTCATGTATATTCGGTTAACTGGCTTTACTTCGTTCTTCTTTGGCAACGGATGAGAATCTTCTTGTTTCTGCGACGACAATTCCAGATAGACCGAGTAGGCCGATTAAGTTCGGGAAGGCCATGAGTCCGTTCATGACATCCGCAAAAACCCAAACCGTTTTTAGCTGAGCGACTGCACCGACAAAGATCAAGCCGATGAAGACGACTCGGTAAATGAATAATCCACGTTCATTCGTTAGGTAGTTAAAACACTTCTCTCCGTAATAAGACCAGCCCAGTAATGTAGAAAAAGCGAAGAATACCAAACCGATCGCAACAATGTAGCTACCGAAATCACCAAGGAAGTGTCCGAAAGCAGCAGATGTTAGATCCGCTCCATCATATCCACCTGCGAAAAATTCAGAGCCCGCCATAACAATTGTAATACCGGTAACGGAACAAACGATAATCGTATCAATCAGCACTTGTGTCATGGAAACTAACGCCTGTCGAGCAGGGTAGTCTGTTTTAGCAGCAGCAGCTGCAATCGGAGCAGAACCTAAACCAGCTTCGTTCGAGAAGACCCCACGAGCAACCCCGTAACGGATGACAGCACCAATCGCACCACCAGCAACTGCGTTACCAGTAAATGCATCTGTGAAAATTAATCCAAGCGCAGCAGGTACTAAATCGAAATTCACGAATAAAATGATGAGCCCACCCAAGAGGTAAAGCGCTGCCATTATCGGTACGAAAAATGCAGTAACTTTTCCGATACTTTTGATACCGCCGATAATGACTAATCCAGCTAATAATGCTAAGACGGCACCTGTGGCAATCCCTGGAATGTCGAAGTTACTTCCGAGAACGTCAGAAACCGAGTTCGACTGCACCATGTTTCCGATACCGAATGCAGCAATGGCTCCGAATAAAGCGAAGAGTACACCGAGCCATTTGGCGTTCAAGCCTCTTTCCAAGTAATACATCGGGCCACCAGACATCGTTCCATCTTTACTTTGGACACGGTATTTAACGGCCAGTAATGCTTCTGCATATTTGGTCGCCATACCGACTAATGCCGTGATCCACATCCAGAAAACAGCACCTGGTCCCCCAAGCACGACAGCTGTAGCAACCCCGGCAATGTTACCGGTACCAATTGTTGCCGCCATCGCAGTTGTCAATGCTTGATAGTGAGAGATGTCCCCATCTGACTTTTTGTCTTGCTTTCCTTTGGAAAAAGATAATTTAAGTGCATAACCCATGCTGTGGAATTGCAGAAAACCAAGACGAATCGTCAAGTACAGTCCTGTGCCAACGAGCAGCACAAGAAGGGGAATCCCCCAAACAATGTCACTTGCCTTACTGAGAATATCATTTAACTGTCCCATTCGTATTCCTCCTTTTTTTGATAATTTGTCATCAACTAAATTTTCAGAAAAATCAAGGCAAATGTCAAGTAATTTTTGAATAATTTGTGAACTTACTCAAAAAAACTTGTTTACTAGCACTATTCGAAGGAAATAGATATTATGAATGTAACGTTTTTATTTTATATTATAATTAAGCAGGTGATGGAATGGTGAAAGTATTATTTGTCTGTCTCGGAAATATTTGTCGCTCACCGATGGCAGAAGCAATTTTTCAAGAATTAGTGAGTGAAAAAGGGTTGGACGATCAAGTCGTCATCGACTCTGCCGGAACAGGCGATTTTCATGTTGGTGAACCGCCACATGAAGGAACAATAAAAAAATTAACGGATGCGGGCGTCAATTCCAATGGTCTCGTTGCTCGGCAAATTAGCGAGGAAGATTTTCTTCATTTTGATTATATTATTCCAATGGACGACGATAACTTGGAAAACATAAGAAAACAAATCGATGATGATACAAATATCGTCGTAAAAAAATTATTGGATTTCGTGCCGGATTCTAAAGTGAAAAACGTACCAGATCCGTATTTTACGGGAGATTTTGACGAAACATATGAATTAGTTTTTGAAGCTTGTCAACATTTATTGAACGATGTAAAAGTAAAACTTGAACCATTACAGGAGGAATACTAATGGAAAAATGGAAAAAAGGTATGTTAGTTGGAGCTGCACTTGGACTGTTGGTTTCGTTAATTGATCGCCAAGAGAGAGAAAAAGTCAAAGACTATTCAAGAAACATGAAAAATGAAGTGCGCCAAGTGTATTCACAACCATCACAAGCCATCACGCAATTACGAACAAAGTTACATGATGTCACAAGAGGCACTGATCGTGTCATCCAACAACTGGATCAGTTAGAGTCATTCTTTAATAAGTATGATAACCGTAAATAAACATGCATATAGTGAACGATAAGTACGAGTATTATTCTCAAAAACTTATCGTTACTTTTTTTAGTTAGTAAAAATGATAGATATTGCAGGTGACAAAATGATTTTTGAAAAGCAATTTTGGAAGGAACTGTTTTCGGAATTCAGTAATGATGACGTAACTGGCCTTGCCGCTCAATTATCTTATTTTTTCTTGCTATCGTTATTTCCATTACTGATTTTTTTGCTATCACTCGTTTCATTTTTACCGGTTACTCAAGAGGACATTTTTAATATGCTCCAAGAGTATTTACCACCGAATACGCAAGATTTAATTCAAAATAACGTTCAGCAAGTGATTGATGGCGGAGGTGGCGGTTTATTATCTTTCAGTATTATCGGTACAATTTGGTCTGCTTCCGTCGGTGTCAATGCGTTATTGCGGTCGTTTAATCGTGCCTATGAAATCGAAGAAACACGTTCGTTTATTGTTGCAAGAACACTTTCTATCGGCCTCACGCTATTGGTCTTATTTTTGATTGCCGTTGCACTGATGATTCCTGTGTTTGGCCGGGTACTTGGTGAAAATGTATTCGGGATGATTGGGCTCTCGGAACAATTCGTCGAAGTCTGGTTTATCATTCGTTGGATATTGACGGCGCTTATTTTGATTGTCGTGTTAACCATTCTATTTTTTATCGGTCCAAACAAAAAGCTGAAACTTGTGCACACCTTGCCTGGCGCTACTGTCGCGACAATAGGTTGGATGCTCACTTCATGGGGATTCTCTTACTACGTTTCCAATTTCGGTAACTATTCAGCGACATACGGCAGCCTCGGAGGGATCATCGTGTTGATGGTATGGTTATTTTTATCAGGCATGATGATTATTATCGGTGGTGAGGTCAACGCAATTCTTGATCGAAATAATCGCCGCCTGCTTTCAAGAAAAAAACAGATAGTGGAATAGCCAGTAAGCAAATGGCTTTAATCGAAATAAACCCGAACAAAGGATGGACAGTCCTTCGTTCGGGTTTGTTTTTTGCGTTCCAGAATAGAAGCGTTCAAATCGGAGGTAGCGCCCAAAAAAAGAGCTCTACCCCCGAATAGAAGCGCTCAAATCGGATGTAGCGTCCAAAAGATAAGCTCTACCCCCGAATAGAAGCGCTCTAATCAGGGGTAGCGATCAAAAAAAGAGCTCTACCCCTGAATAGAAGCGCTCTAATCGGCGGTAGCGATCAAAAAAAGAGCTCTATCCCCGAATAGAAGCGTTCAAATCGGGGGTAGCGACCAAAAAGTGAGCTCTATCCCTGAATAGGAGCGCTCAAATCGGCGGTAGCGCCCCAAAAGATAAGCTCTACCCCCGAATAGAAGCGCTCTAATCAGGGGTAGCATCCAAAAGATAAGCTCTACCGCTGAATAGAAGTGCTCTAATCAGCTCAGAAGAATAAGATCTCACCAAAAAAGCGCTAAGCGTTAATCGGTTTTTTCATTTTTTTCGGACCAAAGAAGTACATCATGACACTGACGACTGCCATAAACAATGCAAGCATCAGGAAGAAGGATTGATTCGCAAAATAATCGAGATAAAAACCGCCGACAATTGGTCCAGTGATGCTTCCGATACTAAACGCTGCACCGCATAAAATATTCCCAGCAGGCAGGAGCATTTTTGGTAAAAGATCCGTCATATAAGCAATCCCTAGGGAAAAAAGTGAACCTAATAAAAGTCCCGCCATAATGAATGTAGCAAACAATCCGATGAGATATTGGTCGAACCATGTACCCGCCAAGAAAATTGCGGTACCACCAAATAAAACAATCGTTAACATCTTCTTTCTGCCAATACGATCGCTTAGTGTGCCGAGCGGTATCTGGGAAATGATTCCTGCACCAGCGAAGCAAGGTACGATAATCGAAATCAATGCTACGTCAATGCCAATACGCATGGCGTAAATCGGAAAGATACTGTGCAAAACAGTTTCTAAAAATCCATAAGCGAACGGTCCGAGCATGGCAATCCAAGCAATTTTCGTCGCGTTGGTAAAACGCTTTAATGTATTATTAGAGGAAATATCAAACTCTGTCTCGTCGACTGGATAATCATTTCGAATCCAGAACATAAATAGCCAAACAAACAGGCATAATACAGAGCTTATTATAAACGGAAGATTTTGATGGATTTCTACTAACTGGGTAAATAATGGACCAATCGTGAAACCCAAACCAAACATCAGTCCGTAAATGGCAATATAAGTTCCGCGTTTATGATCAGGTGTTGTTGTCGTAATCCATGTTTGTGTACCGAAATGGAGGATGTTGTCCCCGATGCCGATGAGCAATCGTAAAGCGAACCAAAACCACATGGATTCCCAAAGCGTAAATGAAAATAATGCGATAAATACAACGGCTCCACCGAGTAAAATGACCGGTTTATAGCCAAATTTACGTAGTGGTGGTTCTAAAAATGGCGAAACGATTAAAATACCTATGTATAATGCTGTAGCATGTAATCCGTTTAAAGCGGAAGAAATGCCATTTTGCTCAAAAATGATTGAGATCAGTGGTAGAAGTAAGCCTTGAGAAAAACCCGAAATGCCGACGAGCCCAACGAGCACGGCAAATCTTCTTGCGGAATAGGACATATGCAATCCTCCAATGTTTGTAAGCAAATTGAATGACGAACTACTTCTCTATGTTAAAATAGATACAATTGAAAATCACGAAAAAAGAAGGATAGGTGAGTTTCGAATGAAATTTACAGTGACTGACGAAAAGATAACAAGTGAGCTACCAGCAGGCGAACTGACGATTTCCGGAGATGAAAATGAAGGGTTCCGTCCATTCCAGTTAATGGTTTCATCTTTGGCAGGCTGCAGCAGCTTAGTATATAAACGTATTTTGGCGAAGCAAAAGATCGAATGGGATGAAATGACTGTTGAAGCGGACGTCATTCGAAGTGAAGACGAAGTCAACCGCATCGAAAGAGTGACGCTGTTATTTAAGGTGAAAGGCAAAGACTTGAAACAAGAAAAATTACAAAAAAGTTTAGAGATTGCTTCGAAAAACTGTTCAATGGTTCAATCCGTTGTACCAACAATTGAAGTAGAAGAAAAAGTAGAGGTCGTAGATGCATAACGTTATAAAACGATTGACACACTCATTCTAGCTAATGCTAGGATGAGTTTTTTTGTATCGGCTCATCCGAAAAGATCTGAAAAACACATCCCTTAAAAGCATATTTAAAAATAAAATGAATAAATTTGATAAAAGGGTTGTATTCCTTTAAGAAATCCTTTACTCTAGTAAACAGATAAAGAGATGAATCGTTAAAGGGGAGAACTACAATGGCATTTGTTGTCATCGCTTCAGTATTAATCATGGTTATTTTAAGTTTATTGAAAGTAAACGTACTTTTGGCAATCGTGATTTCAGCACTCTCAGCAGGGCTCATGTCCGGCTTGTCGCTCGCAGATACGGTTGCATTATTCGTCGAAAACATGGGAGGAAGTGCAAATACAGCACTCAGCTACGTGTTGCTCGGTGGATTTGCAGTAGCCATTAGTTTGACAGGTATCACAACAGGACTTGTTCAATTTTTACGGAAGGCAGTCAAAGGAAAGCGCGGGTTTATGTTAATCGCAATTGCTCTCATCGCATCCTTGTCTCAGAACGCAGTGCCGGTGCATATCGCGTTTGTTCCGATTTTAATCCCGCCATTAATTGCTTTGTTCGACAAAATGCAGTTGGATCGTCGTGCCGTAGCGACTTCTTTGGTCTTCGGGTTAAAAGCTCCATACGTCATGCTACCGATTGGCTTCGGATTGATATTCCAAGGAATCATCCGAGATAACATGGTTGAAAATGGCATTGAGTTTTCATTGAATGAAGTGACTCAAGCCATGTTGATTCCAGGAGCAGGAATGATTGTCGGTTTGCTAATTGCGCTATTCATCACATACCGTAAAAAGCGTGATTATAGCCAAATCCAAGCGAGTGAGACGGCTTCAAGCATAGCAGAAGAAAGTGATGCACCTTTCCAATTCGAAACAAAACACTTTATGACATTGATCGCCATTGTTGCTGCGTTAGTGGTACAAATCCTAACAGGTGAAATGGTACTCGGCGCCTTAACGGGATTGCTCCTTATGTTTATATTGGTCGCTGTACCGTTTAAACGCGGCGAAGAGGTTATGGCAAAAGGGATCGGTATGATGGGCATGATTGCATTTATTATGCTTGCTGCGTCAGGTTTCGGTGAAGTTTTAAAACAGACAGGATCTGTCGAAGCATTAGTAGACGCCTCATCGGGTATGTTGGAAGGAAACAAAGCATTAATCTCAATGATTTTACTGCTTGTCGGTTTACTAATCACGATGGGAATTGGTACATCATTCGGTACGATTCCAATCATTGCGGCATTGTACGTTCCGATTGCTTTAGCAGCTGGATTTTCACCAATGGCGATCGCCGTTCTGATTGGTACAGCTGGAGCCTTGGGTGACGCAGGTTCACCAGCATCTGACAGTACACTCGGCGCGACTGCTGGTTTGAATGTCGACGGAAAACACAATCACATTTGGGATACATGTGTACCGACATTCATCCACTTCAACATTCCATTGCTTATTTTCGGTTGGGCCGCGTCCTTATTCTTATAAAATGAAGACTAGGTTGGTTTCTCTTTTCAAAAGGGATGCCAACCTTTTTGAATGGTTTTTCTTCTTTCTGCGAAACCTATAGGCAGAGAAGGAGGAAGATTTTTTATGAAAAAAATATCAACTGCTTTTTTAATCATTGTTTTTGTCATTGCACAAAGTTTGCCCATTTTAGCTCTCTCTAATGAATCTCATGGGTATGGTTATAAAAAAAGTGAGGGAGAATCACCGCCCGACTTAGGTTTCTACGCCCCATTAATTGAAAAATATAATGGTTATTATATGGGTGATCCAGATGAGAAGAAAATTTATCTAACCTTTGATAATGGCTACGAAGAAGGTTACACCGGAATGATTCTTGACGTTTTAAAAGAAAAACAAGTACCGGCAACATTCTTTTTGACCGGCCATTATGTCGATGATGAGCCAGAGCTGACAAAACGCATGGTAAATGAAGGACATATTATTGGAAATCATTCGGATAAACACCTGGATTACACAGAAGCAAGTGACGACAAAGTAAAAAAAGATCTTCAAACACTAGATGAAAAAGTTAAAAAGGTGACCTCACAAGACCATGTGAAATTTTTCCGACCAGCCAAAGGCGTCTTCAGTGAACGAACACTCGACCTTACGAATAAACTAGGCTATGTCAATGTGTTCTGGACCGTCGCATTAGTTGATTGGAATACAGGAGAGAAAAAAGGGTGGGAGCAAGCCTATCGCGGTGTCATCGATCAAATTCATCCAGGCGCCATCGTGTTATTACATGCCGTCTCTGAAGACAACGCCGAAGCACTTAGCCATTTAATTGATGATTTGCGAAAAAGAGGATATGAATTTGGTTCACTGGATGAATTACTGTGGGATGAACTGTTGCCGTTTTAATCTGTTGAGTGGGTTTATCGTCAGTTAGCGAACACTTATCAACAGTCAGGGACGCTTTATCGACAGTTAGCTGGCGTTTATCAACAGTCAGGTTCGCTTTATCGTCAGTTGGCCGGCGTTTATCAACAGTCAGGTTCGCTTTATCGACAGTTGGCTGGCACTTATCAGCAGTCAGGTGTGTTTTATCGACAGTTAGCTGGCGCTTATCAACAGTCAGGGTCGTTTTATCGACAGTTAGCCGTCGCTTATCAACAGTCGTCGCCGGTTTATCAACAGTTAGAGAACGCTTATCAACAGTCACCACCCGAATTAAGTTTGCTCGCTCTTTTCAAAGCTCCTTTCTCAGCTAATGTAGTAAATCAATTTTTTGTCAGCCAGCTGTTAACCATGTAAACTATAGGATAGTTTGAAAAGGGAGAGAAAATGAATGTGGAAAGAATATTATCACGTGACGGGGATATACGATTTTGATTATGCTTTACAGCGATTATCTCTAGATCCGTTAATTCAAGTAAATAAAAAAGAACGATATGTCGATGTACCGTTGAAGTTGGCTGAGGACGATTATTGTGTTGTTCGAGTGAAAGCAGAGGGCACGATCGAGAAGCCTGTTTTCTCTGTCATGTCCGATCATGATGAACAACAAGATGTCATCTTCGAGCACATCCGAAATATTTTCCAGTGGGATAAAGATCTACAGGAAGTTCATGATTATTTCCAAGGAACCGATTTATCGTTGTTATTTTTCACATACCCAGGCACGCCGATTGTGCGGGACTTTGATTTGTATGGTTCATTAATGAAAACATTGATCCATCAGCAACTTAATTTGCGATTTTCGTATGAATTGACTTCGAGGTTTGTGAAAGCATATGGAAAAGAAATCGACGGTTCTTGGTTCTATCCGTCGCCAGAAAAGATTGCGGAACTTGACTATGAAGACTTGAAGGAACTTCAGTTCAGTCAGCGTAAAGCCGAGTACGTTATCGATACGTCACGAATGATCGCAAATGGCGAGCTTGATTTGAAAGAAATTAGCCGCTTAACGAACGAAGAAGTGTTCAAGAAGTTAGGTGCCATTCGGGGCATTGGTCCTTGGACAGTGCAAAGCTGGTTGCTGTTTGGCCTAGGTCGTGATGATCTTTTGCCTGGAGCAGATATTGGGCTTCAAAACGCTTTGAAGCGACTTTGGAAAATGGAAACGAAACCATTGAAAGATTATATTGAAGAAAAAGCCGAGGATTGGGCGCCGTACCGGAGTTATGCGGCCATTACTCTTTGGAGAAGTATAGAATAAGGTAGCGGATAAAAGATGAGAGACCAAGTCGTCTGAAGACTTGGTCTCTTGTTTTGTTTTATTAAAAGAATTTTGTGGCTGGGCGCATACATTTTGATTATGGGCTCATATATTTTTAATTTGGTCGCATATCTTCTAGCATTGGCCACATTTCTTCTCTTATACGGATCATATCGCAGCATGTTGGAAGCATATAATTTCAAATACGGTTCATAACGCTGATTCCAATAGGATCATAATCAGAACCGCAGCCTATTTTGTGGTCGGCTCATATTATTTAATTATAGACTCATATACCTTGAATTTGGTCGCATATCATCTAGCCTTGGTCACATATCTTCTCTTATACGGCTTATATCGCAGCATGTTGGGAGCATATAATTTCAAATAGGGCGCATAGCCCTGATGCACAGAGTCTTATTATAATAAAAGTTAAGTCACATTTCCTCTATTATTTAAACGGAACGTCTTTTGAGGAAGAAAAATAATGTTGAATGTTCCTGAACGTTATATCTGTTCCTCCGCGGCTTGTATCGAATCCATCTTTTGCAATAACCATACCTTTAAAAGATTCTCCCTTAAAAATCACTTTACCGTTCGGTGCAAATAAAATTCCAGAGAGGGAGATTCCTCCCATATTACTCAAATCGATGTCTCCCTTACTGACAATAGTGACATTGTTCAGGTCATAGTCCTGGTCCTCGCCTTGTAATTTACGAAAAGTGAAATCATTTGTAAAAATTTTAACATTATCTTCCAATGTATCTTTACGTTCATAACCGTTGTTCGAGTACCAATTTTCCCCTCTTAGCTTAGGGATTTGAATTTTCGGATGTTTTGGTAAGTCGCTTGAAATGAACTCGCCATGAGGGATGTTTTTATGGGCATCATTGTTTGTCGCTGAGTAAACATTTCCTTCAACATAGATTTCTTTTGCATTTATATAGGTATCCCATTTATTGAAATTCACATCGCCGCTAATATATACTTTGTCTGCATTAATACGGCCGCTTCCATCAAAAGTGACACTGCCATCAATATAGACTTCCTTTGAACTTAATGTAGGATTACCGTTATTTATTACTACATTTCCTTTTATATATGTTTTTTCTTGAGACTCAATTTTTGCACTTCCATCAAAGATTATTGATCCATCAATGAAGATTTCCTTTGAAATGATTTTCGGATTGCCATACTTAATCTCCAAATCCCCTTTGATACTAATTAATTCGGTGATTCCTGATTCTCCCATGCCTGAACCACCTTTATAACGGATTGTATTCCCAGTTTTATCAATATAGATTTTAGGTACAGATACAGTCTGTCCACCTCTAGTAAATTCTAAATCTTTCTTGTTAGAGTTATCAATCACGATTTGTCCCTCACCACCATGGCTTTTAACGTTATTTCCACCACCAATATCTATACCAGCTCCATAGACAAATACATTTTCCTCTTTCAGATAAGTATAGAAATCTCTCTGAAAGCTCGGCAAAGAGATACTTACTTTACTTTTTTCTATAATTTCCTTCTTCGCTTCAATAGTTGTATCGATGGTGAAATCATTGTCAAATTCATCCAATAAGGTAAAGCTCACGAGCAGATCTTCATGAGGGTTTTTGTTCTGGCAATTTTCAAAAGGAGTTCCATCTATACTGAACGAATCAAACTCGAATTGTTGACTTGGCTGGACATCTTCTAAGCACAAAGCGTACTCTTCACTCTCTTCTGTGTGATGCTTGTTCCGAATCTGGCTAATCACAAGATTGGCTTCTTGGCGAACATTCACATGAGAAGTTGACCGAGCGTTCTGTTCGACGACATTAATGAGAATTGAGAACGAAAGTGTTAAGATAATAGAAAGCAATAGAAGAACTGCGAGAACTTCAACTAATGTGATTCCTTTCTGATTATCTAAGTGGTTTTTGAACATATCATCACCCATTTTCTATTAAGCTAGTATTAAAAGAGGTGCACGAATGAAACGTCTAAACTTTATGTATAATGACCAAGGAATGACTTTAATAGAAATTCTCGGTGCAATCACAATTCTGAGTATCGTCTTGATCGGTTTCATGAGTTTTTTTCCACAATCTATTTTAATGTCTCAGAAGGCGGAAGACGAACTGACAGCGATCAATGTTGCTGAGCGTGTTTTGACGGAAGTAAAAGCTGATCCCCAATTGATTGATGAAGAATGGGGACCCATTGAAGAAAATCAGCAAAATTATTATCCTATAATCGAGATGGTTCCCCAATCAGATCATGACCCAACAGAAATTGAGTACGGACTTACACGTATCCTCATCAAGATTTATGCAGAAAAACCACCTTCTGAATCAAGTCGTTTATCAGCCCAATTATATGGGTATATAGAACTGGAGGGGAATCAATGAGTCAATTTCATAAAAACGAAAACGGTGCAGCATTAGTTATCGTACTGTTGATCATCACCGTCATCGGAATCATCACCCCACCAATTATTTCAAATATTTTAGGCAGTATCGAACAATATCAACGAACCGAAGAAAGTGTACAGCGTTCGAAGTTGGAAGACATGGGTCTTACATATATGGAAAATGCGATTATACAAAGTGAAGAAGTCGCTTCAGGCGAAATTGAAACTTGGTTAGGAAATTTAGACAGCGCACCAAATAATCATGTGATCGTTCGCCAATTCAAAAACTCACTGGAAAATGAATTCAGGAAAAACGGTTTGATTGATGGTGTTGAAATTTCAATGACTGACCAAATCCGCTACCGGATCTCCATATCAGACATCAAGATAGCGAACGGTCAAAACATTGTTGTCAACTATGCCGTTGCGCCAACCATCAATGGAGATTATCGTTCCAATCACCTAGTGGAAGAAATGAAAACCATCCAAGTTGCTATTGAGGATGAAGCCTCGTAAACCAGGATGAACCTCGATTTTGAGATTTCGAGCGTGGAATCTTCCCACAGTTCCACTAGCAAGAATACTAGAGTCTCCATAGTAACCCCACTTCTCTTATTACTCAAGATAAGCACGATGAAATGAAATGTTTGTTTGCAGGTTTTTTTACCACAAAATTTACCCTCGCTTGTGAAACGCCTGCTTAGCATTTGCGGGGGGTAGGAAAAAAGACCCAGCAATACGATGGGGAAAATCATGATTGCCCTACACATCTCAATAAGCGTGAAACGTCGATTATAGTCAAGGAAAATATATTTATTTATTGAATAACCTCGATTTAAACATAGTACTTTAGTATAATGTAATTATAAAGTGTAATATAATATAAAACTACTAGATATAGCTCTAAAAGTCACATAAAAGATGACAATTTAAGGGGAATGACAAGTGGTCAAGAAAACGAAGCTTCGACTCGGGGAATTACTCGTTCAAGCTGGGTTGATTTCCGAAGAACAATTGAATGAAGCGCTTGAAAAGAAAGACTCCGGTCAAAAACTCGGAGACTATTTGACTGAGCAAAACTTAATTACAGATGTTCAAGTTGCTGAATTGCTGGAAGAGCAGCTGGGTTATCCGCATATTCGTTTACACAATTATCCTTTCGATCAGACATTATTGAAGTTGATTCCAAAAGAGTATGTTCAAGAAAAGAGTATTGTTCCATTGAAGCGTGAAAAAAACAAACTCTTTCTGGCCATTTCTGATCCATTGGATTATTTTACACTCAACGATGTCCGTTTAATGACTGGATTTGAAGTCGAGCCTGTGATTGTCGTCAAAGATGAAATACGACAAGCGATTTTAACACTTTATGAACAAGAGGATTTTACCGAAGAACTGGAAGAGCAATTTCGAGAAGAAGCGGTTCATGATTTAACGATGGAAGAAGCCAGTTCGCCAATCGTAAAAATTTTAAACCAGCTTTTCCAGCAAGCCGTTGTCCAAAAGGCGAGTGATATTCATATTGATCCCCAAGAAATGAAAGTGTTCGTCCGGCTTCGTATTGATGGAGCGTTAAGGACAGAGCAAACATTTTCTAAAGGTGTACAAGCGTCGATGATCACCCGAGTGAAAATTTTGGCCGGGCTTGACATCACGGAACAAAAGATCCCGCAAGACGGACGGATCAAAATGAAGATTGAAGGAAGAAAGGTCGACTTTCGAGTCAGTACTTTACCAACCATTTTTGGTGAAAAAGTCGTTATTCGGGTGCTTGATACCGCAGCTACTTCAAACAACTTGGAAGAACTCGGCTTCTCTGAAAAAAATTATGAGAAGTTCATCAAGATGATTGAAGAACCTTTTGGCATTGTGCTATTGACTGGACCAACCGGCTCTGGAAAAACATCAACCATGTATGCCGCACTAACTCGGTTAAACGATGAATCGATCAACATCATCACTGTCGAGGACCCGGTAGAGTACCAATTGGATGGAATTAATCAAATTCAAGTCAATCCGAAAGTTGATCTAACGTTTGCGAATGGTTTGCGGGCGATCCTCCGACAAGATCCCGATATTATCATGCTTGGTGAAATTCGTGACCAAGAAACGGCAAACATGGCAGTTCGAGCGTCAATCACAGGACACTTGGTCCTTAGTACGCTTCATACCAATGATTCGATTGGGGCAATTGACCGATTGAAAAACATCGGTGTCGAGCAATTTTTGATTGGTTCTTCCATAAATGGTGTCGTTGCACAGCGTTTAGTACGAACCGTTTGCCGGGAATGCGTTCGAGTCGTTGAGCCATCTGTTCGTGAAAAAGCGATTTTTAACCGATACAACATAGAAATCGATTCAATTAAACGAGGTGCCGGCTGCCCATCATGTAACCAGACAGGCTATCGAGGAAGAACAGCGATTCATGAAGTGTTATATATTGATGACGAGATCCGTGAAGCGATTTTAAATGAAAAAACATCCGTTGAAATTGAACAATTAGCGAGAGATAAAGGGTTTACCTATTTGTTCGAGGATGGCTTGCATAAAGTAAAACAAGGACTTACGACGACCGAAGAAGTCTTCCGAGTCGCTCAAGATTAATTGGGGGAATCGATCATGGCATCGTTCCGGTACACCGTATTTGATATCGAAGGAAACGTTGAAAAGGGGAAGCTTGAAGCCTACAACAAACAACAAGCACAAAAAATGTTGAAGGATCAAGGCTATAAAATTGAAGCCCTTCATGAAATGAAAGAAACGATCTGGAATAAAGATATTCATTTCGGAAAAATCGTCAAACCACGTGAATTCGTTGTTTTTCTAAGGCAATTCCAAGCGTTATTGAAAGCGGGATTGACCATTGTAGAAGGCATTCATTTATTGAGAGAACAAACGAAAAATAAATATTTTCACAAAGCGCTGTATTATATCGAAATCGATTTGCGCCAAGGAAAGTCATTGACGCAAGCGATGGCAAACCACCCGAAGATTTTCTCGGAATTTTTCCGCAATATGATCCGTAGTGGGGAAGAGAGTGGCTCGCTCGAACCGACACTCAGTGCATTGGCCGATTACTATCACAAACACCACCAGACGAGTCAAAAAATGAAATCTACCTTTGCCTATCCAGCCACCGTACTCATCGTCGCCATTGCCGTCGTTGTCTTCCTGTTAATCTATGTCGTTCCACAATTTGTCGCGATGTTCAATTCCTACGAAGCCGAGTTACCGGGTGTGACACAATTTGTACTTGGAGCGAGTGATTTTGTCGGCAACTTTTGGTGGTTGCTTTTACTAGTAACAGTTGGTATTATTTCCTTGGTCTATTACTTATTTCAACAAGAACAAACAGGAATGAAGATGGAAAAGTTCTTATTAAAGCTGCCAGTGATTGGAAGTATATTGGTGAAATCAAATCTAGCAGCCATTGCCCGCTCAATGAGTTCTTTACTCGGAAATTCTGTACCAATCATCCAAGCAATGGAGTTGACCGAAAACACGACGAGCAACCGTATTTTCAAACAAGCCCTTGTACGAACGAGACATTCATTGATCCAAGGCGGTTCTTTTGCCGAACCACTTAAACAACATTGGGCATTCCCATATATGTTCACCGAAATGATTGCCGTCGGTGAGCGAACCGGTTCATTGCCGGAAATGTTAAAGCAAGTCGCAAGCTTTTATGAAGAAGATTTGGAAACAGCCAACGAGCAACTGAAATCATTATTGGAACCATTATTGATTATCACATTATCCGTGGTCGTTGGAACGATTATATTATCGATTATCATGCCGATGTTTGAGCTGTTTAATCAAATTAATTAACTAAGTTTTCATCACATCGATAACTACCGCGCTATAACCTTATCGATGTTTGAATATAATTAAATTATTTAAGGGAGAGGATTTCATGCAAGCTATTTTAAGAAAGCGCGTCAGCAATTCAAAAGGGGTCACACTTCTTGAATTACTAGCCGTACTCGTTATTTTGGGGATTATCGCGTTGATCGCTGTGCCGGCGATTGCAGGGGTGATTGAGGATTCGAAAGAGAGTAGTATTAAATCTACTGCGATTAATATGATTAATGCTGCTGAGTTGTATGCAGTAACAAACGATGTTACTGAAGTAACATATGATAATATAAAAAATGATTATGTAAAAGAAAGAGACGGGATCACCTGGAAAACAACACCAAAATTTGATTTGTCTGGTGATGAGATCAAGTTTTCAGGTAAAGCAACTATAGATGGTGTGTCAGTTACATTTACAAATGCTACTGTTAACATGATCAATGAGTCTGATGGTAGAACCGTCAGTGCTACCGGCGGTGGAAATTAAAATAAAACAGTTGAAAGTTTGATTAAAAAGCGCGGCAATTCGCCGCGCTTCCTATTAATCTAGTCAGGAATGATGACGTTTGAACATAGGTATTTATTTATACATAGCAGTCCTTGGTTTAATCTTGGGATCCTTTTATAATGTGGTCGGTTTGCGCATACCAAATGGTGAGTCAATCGTACATCCGCCATCCCACTGCCCGAGCTGTAACAATCGTCTAAAACCAATGGAACTCATTCCAGTTTTTTCATACATGACACTCGGCGGAAAGTGTCGAAACTGCCAGTCGAAAATTTCACCAATATATCCATTTTTCGAAGCGTTGACGGCGGTATTGTTCGTATTTGCTTTTTATCAAATCGGTTTTAATTGGAATCTATTAATCGCTTGGAGTTTGATCAGTTTATTAATCATCATTTCAATTTCTGATATCCATACACAATTAATCCCCGATTGGATTCTCATTTTCTTCTTCCTATTAATCGGTGTGTTGCGTGTTTTTGTTCCAACAGAACCTTGGTATGATGCTTATCTTGGAGCTATCGTTGGATTTGCCATCTTGTTGGCTCTCGCAGTCATCAGCCGTGGGGGCATGGGAGGCGGCGATATTAAGTTATATGCCGTCATTGGTCTTGCCCTCGGTATGCAAAATACGATTCTATCATTATTATTGGCCGCATTTCTCGGTACAATCATCGGCTTGATATTAATGCCATTCGGCAAGGTTAAACGGGGAGTACCTTTTGCATTTGGGCCATTTATCGCGATCGGTGCATTATTGGCCTATTTTTATGGCGATTTAATGATTGATTGGTATGTCACAACATTCTTCTACTAAAAGGTGAAAATATGAAAAAAAATCTATTTATCAACTTGGAAATCAAAGACTATGTCATTCGATTCGTTGAATGGAATGCGGAGACGAAAACGATTGTGAAATTCGGCGAGCATTATATTTCGCGTGGAATCATTTCCAATGGAGCGATTGAGAATCGAGACGAGTTTTTAAAAATCATTCGGATGTTAACGAAAAAATGGCGTTTGAAACGGAAACAGATCAGAATGACGATGCCTGATGCGTCCGTTATTATCAGGAAACAATCTATTCCTTCGACAGTTTTGGAGGATGAGATTCAACAATACGTATCATTTGCGTTAGGCGAATCGATTCATCTGCCTTTTGATCAGCCAGTCATCGAAACACTTTCTTTGAGTACAGATGAAGAAAATCCTGGAGACGAACGTGACATCGTTATTATTTCAACGGATGAAGAATTGGTTATTGAGTATTCGGATTGTTTTTATGAAGCGGGTTTAAAGCTCGTTTCAATCGATATTTCACCATTAAACTATTATCGTCTATTGGAAGAACAAGAACTTATTGATGAGTCGGATGAGCTATTATTAATTCAATATCATGTCGAGAGCGTCGTATTTGCTGCGATGGAAAATGGATATCCGATTTTTATCCAACAATTTTCATTATTCGACGATACGACAGATCCACAAAGCTACGGACCGACATTGCATAAAGAGGACTTTAGTCGCCAAAAAGTGATGGAACAATTCGATGAAATAAACACGGAAATTGAACGAATTCAACGGTTCTTTCGCTATTCGATGAACGATGGGAAGAAGCAATTTACGAAGCTGGCATTAGTTGGCGATACGCCATTTTTAAGTGAGATTCGTAGTCAATTGGAAGAGCTTAATGATATCCCGGTAATTGAATTGGATGTAGAACAAATTTCCGGACCAAAAGGCTTAGAGGTCGAGCAACGATTTCATCAAGCTTTAGGGCTAGCAATGAGGGCGGGGATCTAGATGGCAATCGAAATCAATTTATTACGTAAAAAAGAACCGAAAAATCAAGGCTCTTTTTTAGTCGGTGCATTGTTGACGATTACAACGATATTAGCTATTGCCATCTGCTTTTTGCTCGCCTGGCAACAAGGGAATGAAATGAGTTTAATCGATAGCCGCCTCCAGCAACAGGAGAAATTTAACCAAGCATTGATCGAGCAAGTTGAAGGTCCATTGAATGATAGTGAATTACAAGAACGAAAAGGATATGTCGAACAACTTCGTCCATTACATCCGAAAATTAGCTCAGCTTTACAAAAGGTCTCTAACCAATTGCCAAGTTCAGCAACGATTGAACAGCTTACCTATAATGAAAACATCGTTGAAGTCTCGGTGAATGTACGTTCGAGTCATCAAGCGACGCAATACTTAAATCAATTGAGAGAGCTTCAAGGTGTGGATGATGTGTTGCTACATTCGATTTTGGCTATCCCAGAGGACAATCAATACTCCGCTGTTTATACGTTGCAAATTGAAGCAGGTGAATCATCATGAAAATAAAGCTTCAACCAAGTCAAATTAAAATTATCATTGTTTGGATGCTCCTTCTTGTTGTAGGGGGGGCGGCGTTTTACTTTTTTTATTATAATAGTCAAGCAGATGAATTAAGCCGAACTGAACAAAAGCTGGAGATCGAAAAACAGCGAGAAAAAGCACTGAAGCAAGCTAAAAATGAACAAGAAGAAATGGATGAAATAACGATGGATGATTTACTCGTTCAATTGCCCGAAGGACTTGATGAAGAAGCTTTTGTACAGTCGATCGAGCGAGCAGCAAAGAAAAGAAACCTTGTCATTGAAGAATATCTTTTTGAAGAGCCAACAGCCGTATTCGAAGACAAAGAAATCATCCAGCAGGCCGTGACACTGAATGGGCAGGCCAATTCGACACGTGCAATTGAGCAGTTCATTCATCAATTGGAATCAGATGTACGGATAATCCAAGTAAGCCGAATGACATATCAAGAGCAGGATGCCGATGATATAGGATTCCAGGCTGAAGTCATCATCTATGGAACAGGTGAACTAGTGAATCGAGAAGATGGACAAGAAGAAAGCTGAGCAGTCGATAAGGTTATCGATTCTCAGCTTTTTTTGTACTGAAAAAGCTTCAGCATTAAATTCGATTTCTTCAGCGTTAATTGAGTCAGCATCAGTGTTGAATCCAGTTTCTTCAGTGTTAATTGAGTCAGCTTCAGTGTTAAATCCGGTTTCTTCAGTGTTAATCAGCTCGGCTTCAGTGTTAATCACGACACCTTCAGTGTTAATCAGCCCGGCCCCCATCTTTACCACTTCGCGTGACAACAACGACCTTCCTTTTAATCAATCGCTTTGTTTCGTAAAGATACTATTGCGAATAGTAAACATGACAAACTCACTAATAATGCAATCAAGGAACTAAACCAAATATCTGTATTCAAGTCACCCGTGTGCAAGTAGATGGCAATATATTCCGTTATTTTAGCTGGGCTCCATCCGAGTACATGGCCAAAAATATTCGTCAAAACTGACAAAATAATGACGGTAATAATCGATAAGAAAGCGATCAATCCAGGTGATTTGAACCAAGTATTATAAAGGATGACGATGGCGATGAGTAAAGTTAGCCAACAAGCATAGAACAACGCAGCTACAATTAGTTGGCTAAACGCTAAGTCTCCGAAAAGAAGATTAATATAATACCAACTTGCCAATAGTCCGAGAAACAATGAAACAATCATGAGTAGCCAGTAAGAGAAGAACTTTGCGGTAACATAATTCGTATATTTTACAGGTTTGGCGAGAACCAGTTCATACACACCGCTTTTGATCTCACCTGAAATGGTACCCATAGAAATGACTGTCAGTATTAAAACACCGATGATATTTAACTGAGAAAAACTCATCATCATCGCTTCGGAAGGATTCGGCATTGGAATATCGATGACTGTACCTTCTGGTAGCCCACCGGCAGCTTCGATGATTATGGGCATGTAGTAAGTAGAAATAGGATCCATAACCGAGATAAGGATGAACACAATCGGCACCCAAATCCATTTGAAATTTCGCCAGTTTTCGGTTAGTTCTTTTTTAAGAATGACGGTCCATTGCATTATTTATTCACCGCCTTCATAAAGATATCTTCCAATGTCCCTGATGTAATTTCAAACAATGAAAGTTCCCAACCCTCTTCTTGAACACGTTCAAAAATTGCTTTTCGAGCAGCATTTAAATCATGCACAGTAACATCAAAGACGCCGTTTTCTTCAGTCACTTGGTACACTGAATCAAACTCTTTCAATTTCTCATGAATGAATTTCGGTTCTTTTTCAAAGGAAAGACGGATTGTAACTGTCTGTTGCATGCCACGAATCTCTGAAATCGGTCCTTGTTCGATTAATTTTCCATCATTCATAAGAAGAATCTCTTCGCTCACTTCTTCAGCATCATTTAAAATATGAGTGGAAAATAAAACAGTTGCATCTTTTTTCAATTCACGGATTAGATTCAAAACTTCTCTTCGGCCAATCGGGTCAAGGGACGAAACCGGTTCATCAAGCATGATTAGTTTTGGTTGATGGATCAATGCTTGAGCAATCCCGAGTCGCTGCTTCATTCCCCCAGAATATTTTCCGATTCGTTTTTTGCCAGCATCTGTTAAGTGTACAAGCTGCAAAAGTTCCTCTGACCTGTCAGAGACTTCATGTTTAGTCAAACCAGCAAGTTGACCAGCATAGTGTAAAAATTCCTCACCGGACATCCACGGATAAAAGCTTGGATGTTGTGGTAAATAACCGACATATTTACGGAAATCCTTTGAAAGCGTATCTTCATTAAATGAAATTGTACCACCAGTCGGCTGAATGAACCCGGCTAACATACGCAATGTCGTTGTTTTTCCAGCACCATTTGGTCCAAGCAAAGCGACACACTTTCCCGGTTGAAGATCAAAACTGACATGATCCACGACAGCATGCTTCGAATAAGTTTTCGTTAAATCATTCACAGACACTAACTCCATTTTTTATCTCCTCTTTCCAGCGATAAAATAAACGATTGGACCAATAATATTGACAAAAATAATGACAAGCGCCCAAACCCACTTCGGTCCCCGTGGATCTTCATTTTTAGCCAAATCAATCAAGGCAATGACCATTAAAATCAATTGCAGTACAAACAGCGGTGCAAGAATCGCTAAATTCTCTTGAATAATTTTTAACCCTTCCATTTGATCTCCCATCCTTTTGCTGATAGATTCTATAATTCTCTAAACTGCATGGTGTGATGAGTGAATACCGTTCAAAGAATTGCGCAGACTGTTCAAAGCTGCGTGTTGACCGTTCAAAGAATTACGCAGACTGTTCAAAGAAGCATGTTGACCGTTCAAAATATGCGCAGACTGTTCAAAGAAGCGTGCTGACCGTTCAAAATATTGCACAGACTGTTCAAAGAAGCATGTTGACCGTTCAAAGAATTGCGCAGACTGTTCAAAGAATTGCGCAGACTGTTCAAAGAAGCATGTTGACCGTTCAAAATATGCGCAGACTGTTCAAAAAAAGCACATCACCGCTCATGCAAGCGAACACCTTCAATCAAGCAACGGACTGAACCGCTATAATATACGTACGGTTAATCATTCAAAAAGGTTTCAAGTCATTCTATTGAACTTTTAATGTAATATTTAACATAAAAAAAGATAGCCAATACTAGTATCGACTATCATTCCTCTATTCATAACTTATATTTTATTTAAATCAGATATTAATTTTTCAAGCATGTTCAATACGATGCGTTGCTTTTTTACAGGCATTCTAGCAAGCTCGCGAAACCGTTCGTTGAATTGTTTGTTGCGTATGATGAAATCTATGAGTTGGATAATGTTTTCATCTTGTTGTGAAACTTCTTCTTCCAATGAATAAATGCGTTCAATTTCCCGAAGAACGTGTTCTTTCGTGATTGATCGTCCAATGAGTTGATCAAGGGAAATTTCGAAAAGTTCACTTAGCTTGATTAACATATGTAAGTCGGGCTGCGCTGATTGGTTTTCCCATTTGGCAATCATTGAACGAGAGACATTCAGAGCGTCTGCGACATATTGTTGTGTCCAGTTATTCTGTTCGCGAAAATATCGGATATTTGCTGCTAAATTGAATGGCATTTACACACACGCTTTCCGTTTAAGAAGTAACGGTAACAACCGCTTGATCAAGCAACCAGGATACTGGAAACATACGTTATATCTCATCATGCTATCACTAAAAAAAACGGAAAGGGAGGCAGTTCGTGTTCTTATTCTTCACAATGGAGAAATTGTTCTAAATAAGAACAAAAAGTCATGAAAAAAGAGCCACTGATTGGTTGTTCCGTCAATGACTCTATATACAGGTTATCCACAATAGAAATGGGATTTATTTAGCTATTAACAGACTTATTCACATTATCCACAAGCAAGAGCGTATGTTCTTGTGAATAAAAGGAGTTGAAAAAACAGGCATTCACAGAGTTACTCACAATTTGTGGACAGTTGTGGATAACTTAGTTGTTTTTGATCAGAAAATCATTTCAGAATACCGATGGACTGATTTATACAACTAAAAGATTAAGATATGCACCTAAGTCAGCGGGATATACGGCCAAGCCGGTGTGATATGAACCCAAATTGGAAGGATATGTGCCCAACCCGATGGGATATGCTCCCAAGTCGGCAGGATATACACCCAAGTCAGCGAGATATGAGCCCAGTCGCAAAGATATGCCCAAACTGATGGTATATTAGCTTAATCAAAATTATATACACTCAAACCGGTGAGATATGCTCCCAACTCAAAAGGATATGCTCCCTAACTGGTAAGATATGCGCTCATATCGATGAGATATGCACCCAATTGAAAGTACATGCCCAGCCCGGTGGGATATGTGTCTAAACTGGTGAGATATGCTCCCAAGTTAAAAGGATATGCGCCAAAACTCGAGAGATATGCAGCCAAGTCGGCGGGATATGCACCTAAACCAATGGGATATGCTCCCAAGTCAAAAGGATATGCGCCCAAACCGACGAAATATGCACCCCATTCTATAAAATATGCGCCCATCCTACATACATACGTTAATAAGTATGTGCCAGATCATTTACTTAAGCCTCCAACTCATCCGCAATAAGTTGTTCACGCTCGTTCATAAACAATAGATAGGCTTCTTTATGAATGGCGAACAGTTTGTAACGTTTATTCCCTTGGTTGAGCTTTTCATAAACGTGTGGAAAAGTGTCATTGGCAATAACGGCGTACGGTATTTTATTCATGGCTGCGATGGACCGGGCATTCAATTGATTAACTTTCAAAAAAACTAGGTCGATGTCGTGCTCGACGAACAGTTCATATAAAAATTGTTCCTTGGCGTATTGATTATAGCCTTTTCCGAAAAAAGATTTTCCTAGCCATGTGGCCAAAAAGCCAGAGCGATTCTCAATATCATATAAGGTAATCGCACCAATTGGGCTGCCCCAATCATCCATGATTGTTCTTGAAATCAATTCGCCATTGTCCTCTTGCTGGGCTAGCCGGTTCATCAAGAAATAATAGGCTTCCAATGAATCGGCTTTTTCACGGACATAAGGTTTTACCGCTCGGTCATTCAATAGGGGAAAGAGAATGTGCGCATCTTGTAAATCACGTTTTTTAAGCATAATAAAACACCCTCCATTTTTATGAGGGTGTCAAAGAAAACGGCACATATGTGGCGTTCGTTTCACCCTCGAATTTTTATCTGTTACAACAAAAATTCGGGGTGGGAATCGAACCCACTAGAACCGCTTGAGACCAAGCGGTGGCGCACCATTTGCCTTCCCTATTTCTTTAAAAAAATCATACACTTTTTTCGGTCGTTTGCCAATCGCTTTTTATGTCGAAAAGCAAATTTTTTTAAAGAGAAGGTCAATTATTTATAAATATTATCAAGTGCTCGATCCAGTGAACGATATTTAAACGAATAACCGCTGTCCTGCAGCTTCCTTGGTAGAACATATTGACCTTTTAAAATTAAATCACTCATATCACCTAACGCTACTCTTACGGGGGAAGAAGGGATGGAAAGCCATGTCGGTCGATTCAATGTCTCAGCCAATTTTTTGCCGAAATCCTTGTTTCGTTTCGGTTTAGGTGCTGTAAAATTCACAGGTCCCGACAGTTCTTCTTGGTGAATGATCCAATCAATCGCACAGACGACGTCTTGGATATGGATCCATGACATCCACTGCTCACCAGAACCAATTTTTCCGCCGATCATCATTTGATAAGGTAGTGCGAATAACGGTAATACCCCGTTGTTCCGATCCAGAATCAGTCCGAATCTGGCGAGTACAGTTCGAACACCGATCGTTTCGGCTGCCTGGGCTTCAGCCTCCCACACATCACAAACTTCCGCCAAAAAGTCGCGTCCGGCGACCATCGTATTTTCCGTGAAAATTTTTTCGGTCGATGTTCCATAATAGCCGATTGCTGAAGCGTTAATATACACTTCAGGCTTTTCTTTTAAAGCGTCCATCACGCGAATGAACTCTCTTGTCGTCGTCATGCGGCTTTCCAAAATTGATCGTTTTCTTTCTTCCGTCCAGCGACCACTATTCAACGATTCACCAGCTAAATTAATGCAAACATCAACGTGCTGAATGGGTATTTCTGGTTGGCTATCTGGCGTTAACCATTCGATGTATTTTACATAAGGTTCATCTTTATGTTTTTCTGGTTGACGTGTTAGTACATAAATCATATTCTCCGGATTCCGAAAATGGTCAATCAATCGTCTGCCGACAAATCCGGTGCCACCAGCAATCATGATTCTCAAGTGGAAGTCCCTCCTATCGTGTATTATAATGGAAGTAATTTAAAATGAGGTGTCAATATGATAGTCAGTCGGATAACAACGCAAAAGAAGAATAAAAACCGATATAATGTTTTTATAAAAACGAATGAAGTAGAATCGTTCGGATTTGGCGTTCATGAGGACTTGCTGATCCGACATGCGATTCGAAAAGGGATGGAAATCTCCCAATCCGAAATAGATGAAATAAAAAAACAAGATGCAATCCACCAATACTATACCCTTTCCATCAATTATTTAAGCTACCGAATGCGTGCAGAATCTGAAATGGTTGATTATTTAGTGAAAAAGGAAGCGACAGAAGAAGAAATCGCTTTTGTGATGGAAAAATTAATTCAAGAGAAATTAATCGATGATGTAGCCTTTAGTGAAGCTTATGTTCAAACGAAAATAAACACGACAAGTAAAGGACCAAATAAAATTAAGCAAGAATTGATGCAGAAAAAGATTTCGCCTGCTACGATTGACGGAGCGATGGAAAAGTACTCAAAAGAAATAGAAGTTGAAAAAGCAGCCAAACTATTACAGAAAAAGACACGTTCTTCCAACAGGGAGTCATTCCATACGCAATTGAACAAAGCCAAGCAATCGATGCTGCAGCAAGGCTATCAAATGGATGCCATCCAAATGGCGGTCGAAGAAATCGATTTGGAAAAAGATGAAGATGCAGAAAAAGAAGCTGTCTTTTATCAAGGCGAGAAAATTTGGACGAAACAAGCACGGAAGCATGAAGGTGGCATGTTGATTCAAAAGGTGAAGGCATCCCTTTATCAGAAAGGTTTTCAAGGCGATTTGATCGAACAGTTTATCGATGAAAAAATGAATGAAGAAGTAGAATCCTAAAAAGGAAGTGAACATAATGGAAAAAAGATATAGTGAATACACCATTCCGGAATTACGTTCTGAGATCGGCCGGTTGAAGGCAAGAGCACAGAATGCCGAACAACTCGGTATGATTAATGAGTTTGAAGTATATCAACGCAAAATGGTCATGGCGGAAGCCTATATGATGGACCCGAAGGATTACAATAAAGGTGATGTATACGAGCTTGAAGGTGCGGTTGGTGAAACATTCACGATTAGCTACCTGAAAGGCGTCTTTGCTTGGGGAACGAGAAGAAGTGTAGAAGGGGATATCATCGATGAAGAAGAAGCCCTTCCAATATCCTTGTTGAAAAATAAAATTGAGCTGTATTAATTCAAAAACAAGGCTGCCTCGAATACAATCGCTAGGCAGCCTTGCTTTAAGGTAACACGTCTAATTTTTTTTGTAGCTTTTCTTCGGAATAAACCCATCCGGTGTACGATGTCAGGATATTATAAAACTTATCCATCGAAACGACCGCAACGAACGGATAATGACCTTTCGACCGATACCGTAAGTCGATGAAGCGGATTTCGATATAATCATCGTGACGATCGATTTCATACCGATAAACCGGCGAAAAGTTGACGAATGCTTGCACATTTTTATCGAGAAGTGCCGCATTCATTTCAGCTGTTTCCGGTAACGATTTTCGGTCAAATATATCGAGAATTTCAATATGGCCATCCACACTATCGGCAATGAAAAATTGATCATCTGTAACAACGGCAATACGCCACCAATTGTGCTTGATCGTTGGTTGAGTAATGATTTTTTCAATATTTTTATCATGAAAATGCCGTTTTAAAATATCTACAATTTCTTTTTTGTCCAAATATCTTTTAATGTGATAAAGAATATCGATAAAAAAGACGATTGTGAAGGTGTAAATCGGGTTGGCTCCGAGAACCCATGCAAAAATGCCGGCGACGAAAAGATAAAAAATAAACGGATCGAACGTATTGATGAATCCCATGGCCAACCATTTTCGACTGAATGGCCTGAGCGCTTGCGTGCCATACGCATTAAAAATATCGACCGTTACGTGTAAAACGATTGCAAGCATCGTCCATAGCCATAAGTGAAGATAAGACACTTCCGGCATAAAAAGCAGAATTGGGAGTGACACGAAAAAGCTCCAGAAAATGAGCATGGGCGGTGAGTGGGAGCTTCCGCGATGGTGTCGTATATACGTTGCGTTGTCCTTTAATTTAAAAATCGTATCGAAGTCTGGGGCGATTGACCCGATGACGACGCCGAAAAAAGTGGCAGTAAACAAACTTGGATCGGCCTCGACCACTGGATCTAAAGCAGATAACCCGCTTAATGCAACCCCCATCGTCAAGTGAGTTGCAGTATCCAACAGTGCACCTCCTTTAAGATTATTTATGTAAACATAAAGAATGGTGAGTGAATCATGAAAAACACGTCAACCACATATATACCCGAAACATTTGATAAACATTCATTTCAGCAGGACCTAATTGATTGGTACCAAACCATTAGAAGAGAGCTCCCTTGGCGAGAAAATCAAGACCCGTATCGTGTATGGGTTTCCGAAATCATGTTACAGCAAACACGCGTTGATACCGTAATCCCGTACTTTAATCAGTTCATGGAACGATTTCCAACTGTAAACGATTTAGCCAACGCAGATGAGCAAGAGGTGTTAAAGGCATGGGAAGGTCTTGGTTATTATTCACGCGCTAGAAATTTACATACAGCGGTGAAAGAAGTCGTCGCTACTTATGATGGCCAAATTCCATCACAGTCATCCGAACTGAAAAAGTTGAAAGGTATTGGACCCTATACATTAGGAGCAATCATGAGCATTGCTTTTGATGAGCCCGTACCAGCCGTAGATGGCAATGTGATGCGTGTCATGTCGCGAATTTTTGAGATGTATGACAATATTGCTGATCAAAAATCGAAGAAAAAATTTGAACAGATTGTTGAAGCGGTTATTTCAAAAGAGGATCCGTCATCCTTTAATCAAGGATTGATGGAACTCGGTGCTTTAATTTGCTCGCCGAAAAAACCAAAATGCAATGAATGCCCTGTTTCATACTATTGTACGGCATTCTCAAAAGGTATCCAAGAAGAATTACCTGTAAAGAAAAAAGCCAAGAAACAGAAAACAATCGCTTATTTTGCCATGGTCATTGAAAGTAGAGGAGAATATCTCATTCAACAACGACCAGATCAAGGGCTGCTCGCAAATTTATGGCAATTTCCCTTGGTCGAGCAAGCTGAGTTTCCGAAAGATGAAGCCATTCACTATATGGAGCTTGAATATGGTTTTAATCTTGAAATGGTTCAAGAAGGTAAACCAGTGAAACATGTGTTCAGCCACGTAATCTGGGAAGTGTACCCGATTTTTTGTCGCGTTTCTGACGGCGAAGTTTCAAAAGAGCTCGGCCAATTTGTGACATTAGAAGAGATGGATCAGTATCCACTTTCAAAAGTCCAGCATAAAATCAAACAACAGATTTACGCTTGATAGAAGCTTTAACACTTGAAATAATTGACATTAAAATTCAATGGATAACCTCCGTGAAACTTGGACAAAGTAATCACTGCGGAGGTGATATGAGATGGCTAAAAACAAACGCCAGCCAAACGAAACTGCTGCAGGAACAAATATCAAAAAGGTGCAGAAGCAAAACCAAAACGCTGCACAAGAAAATCAGTTTGCTGAAGAATTTGCAAGTGAGACGGACGCTCAGGAAGTTCGTCGTCGAAACAAGCAATCTGAACAAAAAAAGTAAAATAAGTAACAATGCGACCAGTCGTGCGAACAAGCGCGGCTGGTTTTTTGAGCTTTTATAAGCAGACGGGGGAGTTTATCAGCAATTAATGTCGCTTTATCAACCGCCAACGTGCGCTCATCGTCAGTAAGCCTCAGTCTTTGGCTATTTTATTCTCTCGTTCACAAATTATAGTTGAATGGCTCATATATTTTTGAATTGGGCACATATTTTTTGACGTAGGGAGCATATCTCGGTGATCCAGGTACATATCGAACAACTTAGGAAGCATATATCATCATTGAAGCTCATATCCGCCTAATTAGGGAGCATATCCATGGCAACAAGTCCCCGCCCCATCTGAATAAAGGAGCATATCCCAATGATCGAGTCACCTATCCGGCTATTTTATCAACAGTCAACACTCTCTTATCGTCAGTTAGCCTCAGACTTAGGCTATTTCATTCCCTCGATCATAAATAATAGTTGAATGGCTCATATATTTTTGAATTGGGCACATATTTTTTGACGCAGGGACCATATCTCGGTGATCCGGGTACATATCGAACAACTTAGGAAGCATATATCATCATTGAGGCTCATATCCGCCTAATTAGGGAGCATATCTATGGAAACAAGTCCCCGGCCCGTCTGAATAAAGGAGCATATCCCAATGATCGAGTCACCTATCCGGCTATTTTATCAACAGTCAGCACTCGCTTATCGTCAGTTAGCCTCAGACTTTGGCTATTTCATTCTCTCGATCACAAATTATAGTTGAATGGCTCATATATTTTTGAATTGGGCACATATTTTTGGGAGTAGGGAGCATATCTCGATGATCTGGGTACATATCGATCAACTTAGGAAGCATATATCAAGATTGAGGCTCATATCCGCCTAATTAGGGAGCATATCCATGGCAACAAGTCCCCGCCCCATCTGAATAAAGGAGCATATCCCAATGATCGAGTCGCCTATCCGGCTATTTTATCAACAGTCAGCACTCGCTTATCGTCAGTTAGGAGTGCTTTATCGACAGTCAGCACGTATTTATCGTCAGTTAGCAACACTTTATCAACAGTCAGCGTGCTTTTTTTCAACAGTCTCCGCCACGAATATGTTACATACCAAATCCTGCCACATACCTAACGCATGTTAATCGCTATGGTGTATGTCCTGTGTTACAATTAATTCAAAATGCATTTTGAAACGTAATTGTGAGGAAAGTAGGTATAACATGAAGAACCCAAAGGCTGGTGAAGTGATTGAAATTCAGAGTTATAAACATAATGGCTCCATCCACCGGGTTTGGGAAGAAACGACCGTCTTAAAGAGTACCTCTTCGATGTTAATTGGTGCGAACGATCGGGTGTTGGTGACGGAAAATGATGGTCGGACTTGGTTTACACGCGAACCGGCGATTGCTTATTTTACGGCGAATTACTGGTTTAATGTTATTTGTATGTTACGAAATGACGGTGTCCATTATTACTCGAATATCGGCTCGCCTTATGTACTTGATGAAGGTGCGGTTAAATATATCGACTATGATTTGGATATTAAAGTTTATCCGGATATGACTTATAAAATATTGGATGAAGACGAATTTATCGAGCATAAACAGTTAATGAATTATCCGGTAGTGCTCGAACGTATTTTGTACAAGCAGTTAGGTATTTTGGAACAATGGATTTTACAGCGAAAAGGACCATTTGCACCTGATTTTACCGAGCGTTGGTATGAACAGTATTTAACTTATTAGATTGTGCAATAATAAATACGCTACAGGCTGCTGAATTATATTAAAGGCAGTCTTTTTTGAAAAAATATCATGATATAAAAATAAGTAGTTGTTTGAAATGACAAGCAGGTGAAGACATGGATAGTATTAAGAGGTATTTGGCCTTTGTGAAACCATATAAATGGAAAATTTTCTTTACGATTTTAATAGGCATTGTGAAATTCAGTATTCCGCTATTGATGCCGTTAATCATTAAATATGTCATCGACGACATTGTCGGGGCGGAAGCGTTAAGTGATAGTGAAAAGTTAGAAAAACTACTCTGGACGATGGGAATTGCATTCTTTTTATTCCTTATTATACGTCCACCAGTAGAATATTTCCGTCAGTACTACGCCCAGTGGGTAAGCAGTAAAATTTTATACGATATTCGAAATACGTTATTCGATCATATTCAGCGGTTAAGCTTGAATTTCTATTCCAGAACGAAAACTGGAGAGATTATTTCTCGAGTGATTCACGACGTGGAACAGACAAAAACGTTTATTATGACTGGTCTCATGAATTTATGGCTAGATATGGTAACCATTCTTATCGCGATTGGTATCATGATCTGGCTTGATCCATTGTTGACAGTGGTCGCAATCATCTTGTTCCCGGTTTACGGTTTTTCAGTAAAATATTTTTATTCCCGATTGCGTAATTTGACTCGCGAACGGTCGCAAGCACTGGCTGAAGTACAAGGTCATTTGACGGAGCGTGTACAAGGAATGCCTGTCGTACGTGGATTTGCTTTAGAAGAACACGAACAAAAACAATTCGATGATCGAAATGCTCACTATTTAAATCGTGCTTTGGCGTTCACCAGTTGGAATGCGAAATCTTATTCAGTGACGCATACGATTACAGATTTGGCGCCATTATTGTTGCTCGCTGTTGGAGGTTATTTTGTCATCGATGGAAACGTATCGCTCGGTACATTGGTTGCTTTTACGGCTTATATGGACCGGGTATATAATCCACTCCGCCGATTAGTCAACTCATCGACCCAGTTGACGCAAGCACACGCTTCAATGGACCGGGTGTTTGAATTTATGGATGAAGAATATGACATTACCGATGAACCGAATGCCAAACCGATGCATGCTGTAAAAGGTGATGTTCATTTTGAAAATGTCGCATTTAAATACAACCCAGACGAATCGTATGCACTTAAAAATATCGACCTGAAAGTTGCACAAGGTGAGACGGTTGCTTTAGTCGGCATGAGCGGTGGAGGAAAGTCTACGCTTGTCAGCTTGATCCCTCGATTTTACGATCCAAGTCTTGGGAAAATTACGATTGATGGCATAGATATTACGAAGGTCCAAGCACGAACATTGCGCGACCAGATTGGACTCGTTCTTCAAGATACCATTTTATTCAGTGATTCCGTTGCGACGAATATTCGGATGGGGAATCCAGAAGCAACGGATGAAGAAGTGATCGAAGCGGCAAAAGCAGCAAACGCCCATGACTTTATCATGGAACTTCCAGAAGGCTATGATACGCTCGTTGGAGAACGTGGTGTCAAACTATCCGGTGGTCAAAAACAGCGTGTTGCGATTGCGCGTGTCTTTTTGAAAAATCCACCACTACTTGTGTTGGATGAAGCAACATCTGCGCTTGACTTAGAAAGTGAACACTTAATTCAAGAGGCAATGAACAAACTTGCCCATGACCGCACGACATTTATCGTGGCTCACCGTTTATCAACGATTACCCATGCGGACCGAATCATATTGATTGAAGATGGACAAATAAAAGAACAAGGCAGCCATGAGCAACTCATGCGGAGAAAAGGAATTTATTATAACCTTTATCAAGTACAAGAACTGGATGATGAAGGTAAGCTAACGAAAAATAAAGTGAGAAATATTCGATAGAGTACTTCAAGAAAGCTAAAGTTAGAATAACCTACAAATAAGAGGTCTAAGCCACGTACGGCTTGGACCTCTATTTTTTGGCGTTATAAATGTTTTCGTGACCAGCAGGAATGCGAGGTTTAGTCAATTGACTGAAAAATTTGCTAAATTCTTTGCAGATAAATAGAGGGTTTCTGATAAAATGTATATAACATTTAATTGAAATGTTCATCAAACGCAGCCAGATGATAAAGAAATTTAAAGGAAAGAAGTGATATTTTGCTAGAGGATAAACCTAAATGTATTGAATGTGGTAAAGAGATTAAAGCTGATGACGTTGTTTTTATAAGAATGCGCTACCCAAAGCGTAAGGGGTTCACTGAAATAAAGGCGTATTTAAGTAACGAAGGGAAATTTATTTGTGAAAGCTGTTTTAATAAAGATACTAATTAAGGAATAAGGTTTATTGAATTAACGCGAATATTAGCGAACGAAGTATATTGTAAAACAAACATATATGAACGATTTTTGAGTAGCTAACTAAGGGGTGTATAGTGCAAAATAAAAGTAGAGAGAATTGCAAAGAAAATCTTAGAACTATGCAATTATCATAAGGCAAAGAAA
>NZ_VMHF01000006.1:0-13891 GCF_007559355.1 Allobacillus sp. SKP2-8
TCCTGGAGCTTCCGTTGCTGAGAGCGTCTATCAAGCACGGAAGCCGAGCAACTCCTGGAGCTTCCGTTGCTGAGAGCGCCAATCAAGCACGGAAGCCGAGCAAATCCTGGAGCTTCCGTAATCGAGAGCGTCTATCAAGCACGGAAGCCGAGCAAATCCTGGAGCTTCCGTAATCGAGAGCGTCTATCAAGCACGGAAGATGAGTAAATCTTGGAGCTTCCATCGAGACACGTTCACGACGACATTTCACGCTGCACAAGTACTCATTTGGGTAACGAGACGCACGGAAGTCGAGTAATTCCTGATGCTTCCCGCTTCAACAGTCACCCCTCAACAATCAGCCAGCCGCTAACAATACGATCAGTTCAACTTATATTTTTAGACAAAATAAAAAGCCCTTCTGTAACCAGGAGGGCTTTTCACTAATTCGATTGAATTATTTTACAACGTTAGTTGCTTGTGGTCCACGGTTGCCTTCTTCGATATCGAAAGTAACTTGTTGACCTTCATCTAGAGTTTTGAAACCTTCGCCTTGAATTGCTGAGAAGTGTACGAATACATCGTCTCCACCTTCAACTTCGATAAAACCGAAGCCTTTGTCTGCGTTAAACCATTTTACTGAACCTGTGTTCATAGAAATTCCTCCGTTGTGCATTTTTGCACGAGTATTACTTTGGTTGTTCTTATAATAATTCAAGACGATGTTCTACCTCGTAAGATGAAACCTGGATCTTGTATTGCTAGCCGAACAATTAAGTTAACCTTAGTATAGCACGGCTCATTTAAAAAAGATACCATTTTCTGTATTGATTTGGAAAAAACTTTTTAAATTCGATGGAAAAGCCTCTTAAACTAGGCTATACAGCTGATTAATTTTTATTTTTTTTCTCAATCATTTCACTCATTTGCTTCCAAATGGAGCCTTGTGCAGCTTCTCCACCTTGGATTCGGCCGAGTGCCATTTTCGCTTGCATGCGGACTTCGAATTCTGGGTCTTCCAATGCTTTCTCTAAAGCTGGAATGGCTGATTCATCGCCGTATTCATATAAAAACATCGCACCTCGCCAACGGACAATGCGGCTTTTATCTTCTAATGTTTCAATCATGACAGGGATTGCTTCTGTAAATCCGATATCGGACATGCAATCGCCAGCTGTGCGTCGGACGGTAACTGTTTTATCTTTTAAGGCTTTTTCCAAATAAGGAAGGACTTCTTTTTCTTCGATCATTCCTAAATAGGCAGTTGCCAAGCGACGGATGGACATTTTCGCATCGTCCAACGCTTTACCCAAAACAGGCAGGTCTTCGACGGTCGGATCAGGCATGCGCTCAAGTTTCCGGTAACGTTCTTTCCAGTCATCGACTTCTAAATCTTCTATTGTAATCGGCTCTGAAAAAACGGAGCGACCAGCAGTTTCATTCGCTTTTGCCATTTCAACAAGTCGATTCAAACGCTCTTCATCGTAGGAAGCTTCGATTTCATCGACAATATCTTGCCCGATTTCACCTGGGTTTCCATAACGTGGATCTTGTTCGACCCATTTACGTTCAGCTAAGTAATCCGCATTTTCAGACGCTTCCATCGCGGCATGCATAAATCGCTGATCAAGCCCGAAGCGAGTCTCACCTTCGTCATCTTCCAACTTAACTTGTACGGGAATATTCCTGAACACTTGAAAGAAAACCTTCACTTCGCCGAAAGCTTCTTCTTCTGGTTGGTCCGATTGTCCAGCATCATGAACTTCATTGCTTTCTTCTTCACCAAACACTTCTTTTACTTGAGGTAGGATTTCTTCCCAAGGAACTTTAGGATTTCTTTCTAGCGCAATAAAATCAATGACGCGATAAAGGTCTTTCACGCCTTCGATTTCAAATAGTTGTTTTGCATATGTAGGTGCATCGGTTAAGTCATCACCTAATTTATAGTTTTCCGTTTGACCATCCGGTAATGTTTCCGTCACATTAATTTTCATTGAATATGGACTTGGTGTCGGTTCAATGGATTTAATTTTCATAACAATCACCTCTCCTTCCATCTTAGCAAAAATCAATGCTGAAAAGCGAGCGTCCGTGATAATGAGAATAAACTTCGCATTCTGGACGTATGTATTTGATTACGATAAAAGATTACTTTAAAAAGAATTGTGGTAAATAGTTAATAAGTAACGCACTTAGCAAATATATTTAAGAGCGGCTATTCAATTTCAATATACATACGTTCATCGGAACCGGAGAGGATATCAATGGGAAACATACCAGCTTATTTTTTACTAATTATTTATGTCGTTTATTTATTCGTAAGCCCTGTAACAATTATATTTTGGCCAATTTTCTTCCTCATTGGTTTGATTTATGCCGTATTTACGTTACATTATTGGAAAAAGCATCAAGAAGCGTTTAATATATATGTTTCATTAGGATTGCTTGTTGCAAGTGTCGCATTGTTTGGTTTTACGTTTGTGGATTATTTAATGAATATGTTTTTTTCATCAATCATCTTTTAGGGTGAGTCGTGTTGTTTAAACAATTCCTTCAAAAAAATCTTATTTGGATTGTTTTGGCCATTGTCTTAATCGGCGGGGCCTTTTTCTTGTTTGCTGAAATAGCAGATGATGTTTTTGAAAAAGAGAAATTTCAAATCGACCAGATGGCTTCTCAATTTGTTTCATCTATACAGTCGGACACGTTGGATTCGATTTTTGGATTCATTACCGAATTAGGGGCGGTCTGGCTGATTGCCACGGGTTCCATTATCGTTGGAATTATATTGTTGTTTTATCCCAGTAATCGATTGTGGCGTGTTCTTTATTTTACTGTTACGATGATAGGGATTTCCGTTCTCACATCGAGTTTGAAAGAACTTTTTGAAAGAGACCGACCGAATCTCATCCAAGAATATGATGGCACGGGATACAGCTTTCCAAGTGGCCATTCGACGGGTCCTATGGTGTTTTATGGATTTATTATTTATTTGATTATTCGAAGTCGGTTTCCGGTGGTTACCAAATGGATTGTCGGGATTGTTCTGAGCGTCCTCATCTTTTTGATTGGGTTCAGTCGTATTTATTTAGGCGTACATTATGCGAGTGATGTCATTGGTGGATTTTTACTCGGATTCGCCTGGCTAGCAACGAATATTACCATTTTGGAAATAACCATTCGAAAAAATACATGACTGCGAGCTAAAAACTTGGAATTTTAACTCAGTTTAATACAATAAAAAGACATTCACCTCAAGGGGGAAGAGGAGGGGTTTTACATGTTAACTCCAGATCAATTACGTTCAATCGATCGTTTGAAAATGCTTTCTGAGGAAGCAGATCAAGTTGAACTCAAATTGGATTGGTACTTTTTGGTTGACCGCAAATCGGATGATGAAGATTTCTTCTATTATGAAGGTGGTCAATTGTTAGGGTACGCTGCACTTTATTATATCGGAGGAGCCTACGAATTAAGTGGAATGGTTCATCCGGAGCATCGGCAAAAAGGAATCTTCACGAAACTTTTAAATGAAGCTACTGAGGTTGTTCGTAAGAATGGTGTTGATACGATTTATATTAGTGCACCTGAAAACGCAAAAGACGCAGAAAAAACATTGGATGAAATTGGCGCTAAATATGCTTATTCAGAGTATGAAATGCGTTGGAAAGCGACCGAGTTACCGAAGCAGCAGCTAGATGTTCAACTGCGTATGGCAGAACGAAAAGATTTCGACCGCATTGTGGAGCTCGATCAGCAAGCATTCAATTTAACGCGTGAGGAAGCTGAGGGCATGACGCGGATGTATAAAGAAGAACTGGCACACCGTCTTTATATGATTGAATATGAAGGAGAAGCCGTTGGAAAGATTCGTTTGAAATCAGAAGGACTCGAGAGTTATATCTTTGGTTTTGCGATTGATGAAAGGTACCAAAAAATGGGCATTGGAAAAAGCGCTTTGATTGAAGTTGTTCGGCAGGAAAAAGAGGATGGCCATTCCATTTTCGTTGAAGTCAATACGAAAAACGTCTCGATTGAAAACTTGTATCAACCTGTCGGCTTTGAAATTTATCGAACGCAGCATTTTTACGAATACAACGTTTAATAGCGTTTGATGATGGATTGCCAGCAATAGCCCAGAAGAATTCCTAGAACAGAATAAATCAACAAGAAGCGGCCGATTTCTAAAAATACGGCTGCTTTTATTTGCATAAAGACAAGTAAGAGACAGAGTAGCGAAAGACCCGTCAATGGGGCAAAGACGAATAGATAAAGTTCCACCCATATTCGGTTTTGAAGTTGAAGAAACCGGAGGATCCCGGTGAAAATCAATACGATGAAAAACGCAATTGCATAGTGAAGAAATGTCATGATCAGCACCTGCCCGTCTTACTATCATTTTACGCTGGGGACGGTGCAGTATGATAAGAGAGATTAAATCCTTTACGAGGTGTATGCTATTGAATAAGCAAAAGTTCCAACGTGCAGTCATTCTTGTTCTATACTTTATTCTATTTTCCATTCCGTACTATTTGGACATTTATTATCAAACGTTTTATTATGTATTTATATCGACTCTATTTTTATTGACGATGATTTTTGAATTCGAAGCGAAGGAAGTAACCGAAGAAAGATTTTATCGAAGGTGGAAAAAAGCGAGAAAAAGAGGCTTTGCCTTTTTTGTGGTTAAAGAATGGTTGAAAACAATCGGGTCAATTTTCTTTTTCCTTGTTTTTGGAAAAATGATCGAAAGTGGCATACCTCTTTTACAAGCGTTACGTGAATATGCTGAATTTTGGTGGCTTATTTTGTTCCTCTGAACGACTTTGACAATGGTCGTCGCATTTGTCGGATGGCATGAGAAAAATGAAAAATACATACGAATGGATATGAAAAGAATCAATAACCGAAAGGAGCTATTCGAATGAAGAAAAAAGGGTCGCTTGCTGTCATTGTTATTTTGGTAGTCATTATTCTCGTAACTATTTTGACTTATTTTATGTTCAACTATTATAAAGACCAAGGAAAATTTGAAGAGCAATCGTTGGCGATCGAAGCAGTCGAAATGAATATCGACCAGACTTTTCATACTTCGTTTTGAATACGGAGTTGTTTGGGAATATACTAAAGAGACACGAGTTTAAGGAGGCATTTACATGGAAATTCAAGAAGGTGCAAATCAATTATTTGTAGGCGATGAATCAAATCCCGATGCACAGATCGTCTTTGAAAAAGTGGATGAAAATACACTGGAAGTCACTCATACAGAGGTATCTGAATCCATGCAAGGAAAAGGTACTGGTGGGAAGTTAGTCGACGCAATGGTGGAGTACGCGCGTAAGCACGATAAGAAACTGGTGGCATCTTGTTCATATGCCGATCATAAGTTGGCAAAAAACGATGATTATCAAGACGTTTATAAAGGATAAGCAAAAACGAGAGATCTACGGTTTTCCTAAGAGACGTTACGAGAAAAGAACATATCGTTGCGTATTACAAATTATATGAACTTAGAAGATTAATTCGCACTGCCTTTGGCGGTGCTTTTTTATGAGTAATGATTCAATTTAACAACTTAGGCATGAACTGCATCGAATTGCATGAATCTTAATTTTGTTTATCCCTCTTTAAAGAAAACGTATCTACTATTGCACTTACAAGCAAAAAAACAATATATAAAAGTGTAACCAAATTAAACCACGGAAAATTAAAAGGGGTAAACCATACATTAAAGAGCTCCGATTCCTCCAGCCAATCTGCAGCTTTACCTGCTACGTTATCCGAATCGTTTAAGTTTGGCTCAAAGATCGTTCCTTCAACAATAAAAAACACGATCATAAAAACAACAAATATACTCAGAGAAGAAATCCACCATTTTAGTCGCTTGAAACGTCCCTTTTTTTGTTTGTCCGTCATTTGTTCACTTCCCTCTATCCATTTTATGAGGATCTTATGGCCTGATGAATGAAGGCAAATAACTCTTACTATATTATACCAGTGTATACGGGAAAATTTTAAAAATACTGAATTTATTTAAATGGTTACCGTGGTAAGTCTATTCGTGCAATCTAGACCTATAACAAAAAAGGACTGAAACCACTATGGTTCCGAGTCCTTTAATCCAGGTAATAACCTTTTAATTATTACCGAATCTGAAAGCGTTCCACGAAGTCTGCGACAATTAAAGCCGTCAGTCCCCAGATAACGTAGTTTTTGTAGTAATAAAAGTTTTCTCGATAATGAACTTTCTGCCACTTATAATTCTTTCCGTTCGGTATATCTTTTGTGGGAAACTTTTCATCTGGTTCCATATGCATATGAATATAATGATCGATGGCTGGGTTATTCTTGAAGAAAGTAAAAGGTACTGAGAACACTTCTTCAACCTCATCTGGGTTGAGTGTTAGATTTAAATCCGATGGCAAAAAGCCAATAAAAACATGTAATTTAACGCCAAATGGGGTCGTGACCATGCCAAGTTTCCGTACAAATGACACCTCGTCCGGATGGATCCCGATTTCCTCATGCATTTCTCTTAATGCAGCTTCTTGAGGTGTTTCTCCTGAATCTATTTTGCCTCCGGGGAAGCATACTTCGCCAGGTTGTCTACTCATTCGCTGTGATCGAACTTCGAATAAAATGTGTAAATCCTCTGCCTTTTCAATCACTGGTAAGATAACAGCATGCTCTCTCGTATTTGGCATTCCTAGAATGTCTGGTTGGTGGGACTCAAGTCGTTTTAGTAATTCTTCTTTCTTCATCTCGCTTCACTCCGGTTTTGTGTTACTCTAATTATAACAATGAATAGAAGAATATTCAGTTAAGTGGCTAATTATATATTTGATGGGAGTTGATGAATTGATAATCCGCGCATGGATTTTCTCATTAGCTATTTTGTTTTTTGTGACCATGGTTGTTTTTGAGCACCGGAAAGGAAAGGGTAAAGATCGGTTTATGCTGTCCGGATACTATGCAATGGCAATCGCCTCAGTCGCTTGTTTGATTCTTGTGTTGAGATGAGTTAGGAAAAGTGCTTTCACTGTTAATTTGCGTTCAGTGTTTATGCGCGGGTCTTCAGTGTTAATGTGAGCTTCTTCAGTGTTAATTTGCTTTTCTTCAGTGTTAATGTGCGCTTCTTCAGTGTTAATTTGCTTTTCTTCAGTGTTAATCCGCGCATCTTCAGTGTTAAAGGCTGATCTTCAGTGTTAATGCGAGCACCTTCAGTGTTAAAGTGCTTTTCTTCAGCGTTAATGCACGCTTCTTCAGTGTTAATCTAAAAACCTTCAATTTTAAAATGTTTTAGCAAGAAAAAAGCACCAACCGAAGTCAGTGCTTAGAAATCGCTCCCTGGGGATCTCCATATTGTACTTATGAAGCAGGGCTTTTTGTTAGAAAGTGTTTCATCCATCGATCTAAGTAACCTCTGAAAACAAGTCTCTTTCGCTTAGGCTTAGAAGCAACGTAAGTTTGACTGCCATATTTCCTCTTTAGCTCATTCAACCGCTCGATTTTTTCCGCATGATTATTGATCATTATTTTGACCTCCGTTTAATTGATTAACTTTATCTTAAAGAATTTCTCAAGTTCGTTTAACAGAACAGCGATTGATTTTTAAATACATCTGTAGATGGAAGTCATCTCAGTCTTCTTCAACTTTGCCCATTATGTAAAAAATAGTTTACTATATGTAAAAAATACTATACTATAGTTAGAGAAGGGTGGTGACGAATTTGTTTGAAAGTGGTCAATTAACAAATCGTTTAGCCGTATATCGTGCCCAAAAAGGATATTCGCAGCAAGATGTCGCAAAGAAAGTTGGGGTCAGTCGACAAACGATTATTTCGATTGAAAAAAATCGTTATAACCCATCATTGAAACTAGCATTTGAGCTGGCAAGGTTATTTGATGTTGGAGTGGAAGATATCTTTTTATATCAATAGGAGGGAAGAGGATGGGATTTTTTGCATTGTTTTACGTTATTGTTTTCTTTTGGTCAGTCTATTATTCATTGAAATTCCAATGGAGCTCGGAAGGTAAGGATGAACGAGGACAAACAATTTTAAACCGATCGTATAGCATCGCTTTTCCGCTTATGCCGCTTGGTTGGTTAGTCATCGAGTTGATCAATGACCATGGATACTCAATGACTTATGAAGGATACAGGGATGCTATATGGTTTTTACTAACAGGTTTATTCATCTTGCATGCCGTTACTATCTTGATCAGTCGAAGAACCGTTTAATTGTTAAAGGAGCATGATCATGAAAGTCATCTTAGTTCACGGGTTTTATAGAGATAAAAAAGATTTTTTCTCAATGAAAAAGGATTTGGAGAGTTGGGGCTATGACTGTCTCGTACCAACGCTACCATTGACTTATCAGGAGTTTGACCTTAGTACAGTCGTATTAAAAGAATTTATTCAAAAACATACTCATCCTAATGAAAAAATTCATTTGGTCGGTCACAGTACGGGTGGATTGGTAATTCGTCATTTGTTGATGGATGAAGACATCGTTCGGCAGGTTGGTAGAGCCGTGCTGATTGCGACACCGAACCGAGGTAGCTATCTTGCAACTTTAGCAGGCAGGATGAAGTGGTATGTTTCGAGGTTCAGAACATTAAAATCATTGGATCGAGCGTATATTGATCAGTTAAATATTGAGGCGCCGAATGGGGTAGAAATCGGTGCGATGGCAGGTACAAAGTCAAAAGGATTACTGGGTAGGCTCATTCGTGAAGAAAATGACGGTAAAGTCGAGTTGTCATCCGTTCCGATGGATGAATTCAAGGATTTCATTATACTACCTTATCACCATCTAGAAATACACCACAAAAAACGAACAGCAAATTTCGTCAAGCAATTTTTGGAAAACGGTCATTTTAAAGGGGGGAATTTAGATGATTTGGGTTAAAGCACAAGATCAAGATTCATTGCTGCAAGTAAATCAACTACTGATCAAAGGTAAAAAGATTGAAGGAATCATTCAGTGGCACCCTTTACAAAAGTGGAGTGAAATTGTCGGCAAGTATGACTCTGAGGAACGTGCTCAAGCAGTGCTGGACGATATTTTCCGAGTGGTGGAAGAGAGCAATGGTCATTTTGTAACGTATACGATGCCTGAACAATGAGGAAGAAGCATCCAACTCGACACGTTTGGATGCTCTGTTTCTATTATTTAAAATCTGCTTCTAATAGAGTCTTCAGTTTCTTTTTGACTTCCTTCCCCCAACCCTTTACGGCATCAACAGTTGTATATTCAAGTTCGGCAATATCTTTATACGCTCTGCCCTCGATGATTTTGCGGCGAACAAAAACCCACTGTTTATCGGTCAGTGCATTTTGGATTCGCTCCCAGAAAAATGGATCAAATGAGTCGATGGATTCATCCGTATAAGCCGATTCACTGACAAGATCAGTCGCCGTTTCTTTGTCTGCTCGACGGTTTTTCTTGCGAATCAAATCAATCAACCGGCTACGGATGGTTATGTAAGCCATTTTCCCAAAAGAATCTCGATCGCCATATCGTTGATAAGCATCCCATAGGGCAATCATGCCTTCTTGAAAAAATTCCCCTTGTGGATCTTGAATATGGTATTTATGGATTAAGTGATGAATCATTTTTTTATATTCCATAAATACATGTTCGAATTCTACGTCTCTTTCTCGATTTCCCCCTTGCTGCAACACTTGAAATTTCTCCTCCTCAAAAGGAGACCGGTCTCTGCCCCATTTTACCGCTAGCGATTATAATTTACTCGAATATCCAACATTCGTAAAATCTCTGTTTTATTGTAAATCAAAAATTATTGGTTCAATAGAACATGTTCTATGAGTGATTTATCAAAATTTGTAGATAAAAACTCGGAAATTCAGTCGACTTTCAAGTTTCTATAAATCTGTGCACTCATGAATAGAATCGTAACGAACTTGAAAAAGGTGGGACATTTGAATAAAAAAACCGTATCACTTGTTTTCAAGTGATACGGGGTAAGAAATTTTTACGCATATGGATATTCATAATTCAATGGTTCATTAAATACAACATAGTCCAAGTAAATCATCAGTAGTAAGTACCAGCGACCGCTTCGGGGATCTTCAAGGACAATGTGGTCACGACCGGCTTCACGGATAATTCCCCGAAAAACTTCGGCATTCCATTCTGTGTTGTTTTCGAATGTCATATAAACGGTTGCCGGTTTGCCTCGATTTAAACGCAGAATGTTTTCAATATAGGATTGTTCTCTTGGAGCGACAGCACCTGGCATACTGCCTTGAGGTGAATACGTCATTGTCATAGGTGAGCCGCCACTTGGAGGCATTCCGCCGGCTTGGAAGTTTGCCGGGTTTTGATTCATGGAACCGGATGGCTGACCATATTGCATAGATACTCCGCCTTGCTGCTGGTTTGGCTGTGGCGGTGGAGGAGATCCCCATCCTCCTTGACCCATACTATGATTTCCGTATTGAGGAGGCTGATATAGCCCCTGTTGTTGATTTCCTTGATTATACCACGTGCCTGGTTGTTTCTGATCATGCGGCATCCATTTTTTTTCTCCTTGTTGTGGTTGGTAATGTTCATAGGCGGGTTGTTTGTATCCAGGTGTTTTCTTCTTGCTTTCCATACCACGCTGGTCTTGTTCGTTCACCTTTTGTTCAGGCGCTTGCTGATCTTGTTTTGATTCATCCAACAATCATCGACCTCCTAAGAAGTATTGATTCGAACGAGCTTTCCAAAATAAGTCTCTGTGTACATGGTGAATGCTAAGTAAGCATCACCCCATTCCTTTAGGCGTACCACTGTATCCATATATATGTAGATAATGCGGAAACATTCTTTTAAAAAGGAATTTTTGAGAAGAAGCGTGGTGTGGAGGTCAATAGAACTTACTGCGATTGGCAAGTTAATTATTTGAGGAAATAAAAAAGCGTGTGAAATCTATAAAGATCTCACACGCATACATTCATTATACGGAAAAAATCCCGTCTAAGTCGTCTCGTTCTTTACGATGACCGATGTAAAACGAACCGAATTCAGCAAAACGAGCACTGACTTCATCAAAACGCATTTCATAAATTAATTTTTTGAACTGAAGGATATCATGCGCATAAAGCGTGACACCCCACTCCCAATCGTCAAAGCCCATGCTGCCGGTGATCATTTGACGTACTTTACCGGCATATTTTCTGCCAGTCATGCCGTGATCATACATCAAGCGGCCACGTTCTTCAAACTCCATTGAATACCAGTTGTCGTCGACTTCCCGGCGTTTATCCATTGGATAGAAACAGACGTGGTTCCATTTCGGTAATATCGGATGCAAACGTGCTTGAATTTCAGGGCTTTTTTCCATATCCTCTGCCTTTGACATATACGTTGATAACTCAACAACAGATACATAGGAATAAGCAGGTTCTAAGTACTCGGCAATTTTTGTTTTATTGAATGCCATTTCTAATTCAGTTAATTCTTCCATCGTCGGACGAAGGTTCATGAAAAGCAAATCAGCTTTTTGACCAACAATGGTATAAAAACCGAAGCTTCCGTTCTTTTCTTTTTCGACATCTTCCCAATCACCCATCAATTGATTAAGCTCTTGAATCGCTTGTTTGCGCTCATCTTCAGAGGCTTTTTTCCAAGCGGACCAATTGACGGAACGAAAGTCATGTAAACAATACCAACCATCTAATGTTTCAACTGCTTCAGCTGCTGGCATGGTTTGTCACTCCTTTTCTATAACTTTATTTCACACAATTTCACTATAACATAGTTGCTCGTCAGGTTAGAGTAAGAGCAACGAACGTTTTGTTACGATTGAACAGGGGTGATTTGGTTGAGCCGTTCATTGGCTATTAATTTGCTCGTTTCTTTTTTTCATCATGTTCAATCGTTTTTCAAACCACTCTGTTTCTTGTTCATTCAATACTTTTTTGGTGAGTTGAACACCACTGTCCGTAAGTTTTTGGTTTATTTTGTTCACCAAGTCTTCAACCGACATCGGTTTGTTGAGGACTTCTTCTAGTGTTACCATCACTTCCGGATTGACTTCAGGATAGGTGAATTTCGTTTCTTCATCATTTTTACCAATTTGATAAAACTGTCGGACAAGTTCTGCACGTTTGGAGCCGCTTCCTTCAATAGCTAAATAAACTTGAACGGCTGTCCCATCTTTAACACGGCGTTGGGAAACACCTGCAAACTTTTTTCCATTCACACTTAAATCATAGGTTCCAGGACAATAAGAGTCCTCAATCTCATAGGCCTCAATTTCAATTGGCTCATCTTCAAAAATCCATTGAACAAACGAAACCATCGCTTGATAGCCTTCATGTATATCAATGTTTTTTCCATGTGGGAAGATCAGTGAAATGTTCAAAATTCCTTCATCTAAAACAACAGCAAGCCCACCGGAATTACGAATGATGACATCATGCTGCTGATTCGTTAAATAGTCGACTGCTTCATCGATATGAGGCAATCGACTATCCGGAATGCCTAATACGGCTGTCGGTCGGTGGACCCAGAATCGAATGGTTGATTCATTTCTTTCACCAGCAGACATGCAGAGTGTGTCATCCATCGCGAATGAAGAAAGAACATCAGATTTGTCCGGATTAGTGTCTTCAATTAAATTTAGCTGATTCAGTTTTAGTAATTCATGTTTCATTGGTCAACGTCCTTTTCTCTATAACTGCCCCAATTATAACAAATATCGAACTTGTTTATTTCCTAAGCAAATATATAATAAAAGTACACTAGATCGAAAGGAGATTATGTATTGATTATCAAGCCCCATATTCCCACAATTTATTCCCTCATGCTAGAAAACCTCTTGAGAAGATTACCCCAGAACCATCCGAATTATTCAAAAGTTGCCGAACGACTTAGCAGAGAGAAGGCCGGTTATCACGGTGAACAGCGCCTTGATTATTCTCTCAGCAAACTAGACTTCAAGCATTTTACCCTTCATGACGTTCGACTTCCATACCATCACACCTTTTTTCAAATCGACACCTTAATCGTAACACCAAGGTTTTTACTCGCAATTGAAGTCAAAGCCTATCGTGGGCAAGTACTATTCCGAAATGATTTTTCACAAACAATTCAACACCCAAGCCCACATACCACTGAAAAAGTATATGACGACCCGATCGTTCAAGTGGAAGAACAAAAATTCCAGTTCGCCACTTGGTTAGAGCATCAACAAATTCCACCTCTACCTATTGAAACCCTTGTTGTCATGACCCATCCACATGTGATCCTCCAAGCCTCCGATCGAACAGATTACTTTCGTGATCGCGTCATTCCACTCAGCAAACTATCCAGTAAACTCCGAGAAATCAATCAAAAATACAAGCAAGAGTATATGAATCTTCGAGAATCTAAACACCTTGCCCAAAGAATCGCAAAAGCCCATACACCTTATACACCGAACATCCTCAAGCGATGGAAACTAGAATTTGAAGAAATTCTACCAGGCGTTTGCTGCCCACAATGCACACACCTAGGCATGGAACGCAAAAATCGACGCTGGGAATGCATTAAATGTGGACACCGCTCCATAGATGCACATATTTCGGCGTTGAAAGATTACTATTTACTTGGAAACAAGACAATCACGAATCGAGAGTTTAGAGAGTTTGTTCGGTTGGAGTCTGAGAGCAGTGCGAGATATATGTTGCGGAAATCATTAAGAGGCACTGGTAAAACGAGTGCAAGCAAATATTTACTGGAATTTGATTATAGCAAGGATTTTATAAAACAAAAGAAGCAGTAATTATTAAAAATTTGTATTGAACTTTAAATCTAGCAGTTCAACTGTTGAAATGGGTGTTCTGACTGCTGAAGTTAGCGCTGTGACTGCTGAAGTTAGCGCTGTGACTGCTGAAGTTAGCGCTGTGACTGCTGAAGTT
>NZ_VMHF01000006.1:13953-105398 GCF_007559355.1 Allobacillus sp. SKP2-8
ATAGTGCTGTGACTGCTGAAGATAGTGCTGAGACTGCTGAAGATAGTGTTGGGACTGCTGAAGATAACGCTGAGACTGCTGAAGATAGCGCTGAGACTGCTGAAGATAGTGTTGGGACTGCTGAAGTTAGCACTGTGACTGCTGAAGATAGTGTTGGGACTGTCGATAGCCACTCAGCTACAACATCGGACAAGCATAAAAATCCCCCACTCATCGAAAGTGAGGGTGGGGGATTCACTTAAAAATTCGTCAAGCAGATTGGTTTTTCTTTCGTATGGAAAAGATCGGTCAGCTTTTCAACATAAGACGAATCATCTAGCGAAATTTTTCCATACAAATGAAGTCTATCAAAATCAACTACGCCCATGACGAGACTGGAGAAATCCGCAATGTCGATTGTCACGTTTACATCGGGTTTGGCACCTTGGATAACAGTAGGTTTTCCTGCATTAAATTTTACAGTGACTTCTTGTTCATTCGCTTGATAAAAAGAATCCTGAATATCAAATGTCACCGTCAAGTTCGATTGTCCAAATCGGTGGTCACTTAAATTCATGAAAAGATGCTTTACATTAATGACCCGGTACATCAATCCGACGCCCGAAACATTTGTCTGATGGTATACGAAAGGAATTTTGTTATCAGAGCCGTCTCGTGGATCCGTCAGTAAATGGTGAAATGCTTCATCTTGTGTCTGGAAAAATATTCGATGGACTTGGTCTTTTTGTGAATGCAAAAAGGTAGATAATTGTCGTAAGGCGTCATCATCCGTGTAAACAAATTCGTGAACCATGATGTTATTGGATAGCGTGTTATTTGCATCTTCACGCTTCATGAAGGAGAAGACGACATAGCCAGTCAACTGACCATTCTTTTCAATCCCTACATATTTGAAATTAGGCTTTTGAATCATCCATTCGTATTGTTCTGCTACTTTTTTCATGGCGCCATGATGTTGTGCAGCAAACCGATTATAACAATCAACGAGCAGATCTAAATCTTTTTCCTGTAAATAGACAAGATCGCCTTTATAGCCAAAATTCGGGAATGCATGGGGCGCAATTCGATATTGATCCATTTTCGTACCATAACCGAAGCCCATTTGATGATAAAAATCTGGTCGAAATGCGTAGAGTACACCAAATGTGTATCCAGCTTCATCGTAATGCTTTAAATAATACTCAACCATTGATTTAGCGATGCGTTCTTTTTTATGCAAAAGGTCGACGGCGACAGAGCTCAATCCGCCTGTTTTCAAAAAATGACCAAATACGTTCATTTCATAGTCGAACAACTGCATGGAACCGATCAGTTTATCGGCTTGCATAACCCCATAGTATTTGCGGTCGTCACGAGCTAAATTCTTTTTCGTTTTTTCAATAATCTCATCTAGTTTTTCTTTTGAATCTGTAGCATTGGCTGTATATGCTTGCTGTCCAAGTGTCACTAAATCTGTTGCATGGTCAGTGTTCAATCGTTTTACTTCGTGCATATGTAGCTCCTCCTTCAACATTCATGACTTCATTTCTTCTATTATCGTACATTTTTTTCTGAAAAATAAAAAGTGTGTAAAAGCATACCTGCAAAGACTTGGACCGTGAAATAATTGTGCGGTACGTTGTCAAGGTGTTTTTTTCCTGTTAAAAAAACGCTATAATATAGAGAATGATTGGTCGAATAGAAGAGAAAGGTCGGTAAAAATGCCATATCGTGATGAGCAACTAACGGAAGAAAAAGTATTTAAAGATCCTGTCCATCGTTATATTCATGTCAGGGATAAAGTTATATGGGATTTAGTAGGTACCGCGGAATTTCAACGGTTAAGGCGTGTTAAGCAGCTTGGTACAACTAATTTGACGTTTCATGGAGCGGAACATAGTCGTTTTAACCATTCATTGGGCGTCTATGAAATCGTCCGCCGAATTCTTGAAAACTTTCGTGATCAGCCAGAATGGGATCCGAGCGAGCGGTTAGTTTGCTTATGTGCTGCATTACTTCATGATTTGGGCCACGGTCCTTTTTCCCATTCATTCGAAAAAGTATTTAATCTAGATCATGAGGAATTCACCCGTGCGATTATCCTCGGAAATACCGAGGTGAATGCAGTCTTACGTAGGGTGGATGAAAGCTTTCCTCAAGATGTCGCAGATGTGATCAATAAAACGTATGCGAACAAGCTTGTCGTCAGTTTAATTTCGAGTCAAATCGATGCCGACCGAATGGATTACTTACAACGTGATGCGTATTTCACGGGCGTTAGTTACGGTTATTTTGATATGGAGCGGATTTTGCGTGTCATGCGACCACTCGAGGATCAGTTAGTGATTAAGGAAAGTGGCATGCATGCGGTGGAGGATTATATTATGAGCCGCTATCAAATGTATTGGCAAGTGTATTTCCACCCTGTGACGCGAAGTGCAGAAGTGATTTTGACAAAAATCTTGCACCGCGCAATGCACCTTTATCACAGCAATAAATATCAATTTGCATTGAAACCACGCCACTTTGAAAGTTTCTTTAACAAAGAGATATCAGTTGAGGATTATTTGAAGTTAGATGAAAACATCGTTTATTATTACTTTCAGATCTGGCAGGAAGAAGAAGATGAAATTTTAGCGAATCTCTGTCGACGTTTCGTCAATCGAGATTTGTTCAAGTATATTGAGTTCGATCCAGGAAATAGATATCTGGAATTAATTGAATTAAAGGAAGCCTTTACAGAGGCGGGCATCGACCCAGCGTACTACTTGGAAGTCGATTCCTCATCTGACTTGCCTTATGATTTTTACCGACCGGGTGAGGAAGAAGAACGCCTACCGATTCATTTACTGTTCCCGAACGGAGAATTGAAAGAGTTATCGAGACTATCTGATATTGTAGAGGCAATTTCGGGTAAGAAGAGAACAGATCATAAGTTGTATTTTCCAAAAGATTTAATTGAACAACTTCCCGAAGAATCACAAGCTAAGAAACGAATCTTGGAAATTTTAAGAGGATAGGAGTCGAGTAGAATGTTAGAGGATCACGCCAAACTGTTAGCATTTTTTGAGCAAGCAAAGGAAGTTGTCGGACGGAAACGCCTGCAAAAAATGATCTATATTTTAAAGAAAAACGGAATTGATTTTTCAGAACGGTATTCTTTTCATTTTTATGGTCCTTACTCCGAGGAATTGTCTACACGTATAGAAGAATTGTCGAATCTAGGATTTATCCGAGAGAATAAGGAAAAAGAAAAAGGGTATCATCAATATAGATATCAACTGACGGATGAAGGTATTTCTTTTTTGGATCAAACGAAACCGAAACTACCAAACATTTCTGCCCTCATCGATGAAATGAATGCAAACTCTTCTCGTTTTTTGGAGCTTGTTTCCACGATGCTTTACTTTGATAACCTTCCAAAAATCGAAGTAGAAGAAAAAGTATTGACTGTTAAAAGTAAACAAAATTTCACGGAAGAAGAATTTCGTGATGCTTGGGCCTTTATTGAGCGAATCAAACAACCGCATTAAGGAGACGTAACCGATGTTTTCACTTATGCTGATTGCCTTTGTATTTATACTTGTCACTCTAGTTTTATCTACCTGGTATTCGATCGTGAAAATCAAGAGAAAACCAGGGAATGTAGGTCCATGGATTGCTTTGATTGTTCTGATTGCAATTATTCTTTTAGTGATCTATTTTGGAATTATGTATTTATAAATATTTGAGAAGAAGCGAATCGCTTAGGGCGGTTCGCTTTTTTATTTATTGCGGAGTAAAAAAGCGTAGTAACTAGCCATTTAATTTTAGAATATGGGTTCTTCTTCATTTGATAAGCCCATGAGATACGGTGAAATGAGAAAAAATAGGAGAATGATAATTACGCTGTAGCTAATGATGACCGGTAACGGAATCGACAAACCAAATAGGATAGGCAGCAAAATATAAGGGCCTATACCTGTGAAGTTCATTTTCCATAGAGAGTCTTTTGATTGATATTGCGCTTTTCCGCAATAAGGGCAAGTCAATTCTCGTTTGAATCGTAGAAGTTGGAGAAAGGTCATCTTCCACGTCCATTGGTTATTGCAATTTTGGCAAGTAGGTAATGACATTGGATTCACTCCATAAATTTTATCTGCATTTAGCATATCAAAAAATGAATTTTGAATCTATGTAAAGTTATCAACAGTTCGTGTGTGTTTATCGTCAGTTAGGAGCGGTTTATCAGCAGTTAGCGCGTGCTTATCAACAGTTAGGAGCATTTTATCGACAGTCAGCGCGTGCTTATCAACAGTTAGGAGCGGTTTATCGACAGTCAGCGAGCGCTTATCAACAGTTAGTAGCAGTTTATCGACAGTCATCGAGCGCTTATCAACAGTTAGAAGCATTTTATCGACAGTCAGCGCGTGCTTATCAACAGTTAGGAGCGGTTTATCAGCAGTTAGCGCGTGCTTATCAACAGTTAGGAACGTTTTATCGACAGTCAGCGCGTGCTTATCAACAGTTAGGAGCGGTTTATCGACAGTCATCGAGCGCTTATCAACAGTTAGGAGCGTTTTATCGACAGTCAGCGCGTGCTTATCAACAGTTAGGAGCGGTTTATCGACAGTCATCGAGCGCTTATCAACAGTTAGGAGCATTTTATCGACAGTCATCGCCCGCCTATCATCAGTCAGCTCGCACTTATCATCAGTCACCCACGCCTAGGTAAGTGCATATGATGCTCAAAAAGGGGGCGTCATCATGGAATTAACCTTAGCTCATGGGATGTATGCTTTCGTAACGCTCGTTGTCATTGTCACAATGGTGATGAGACGTGGCGTTGTATTGCCTACATTAATAGGTACGTTTATTGTTGCGTGGATGATGACAGGAAATTTGGTGACTGGTTTTACGTCTGTTTTCAATGCCAATCTTACGGCAGCGACTGAACTATTCAATATATTTTTGATTATTACGTTTATGGTAGCCTTATTATATGCATTGAAAGATCTCGGTGCTGACCAGGAAATGATTAAGCCGATTCAAAAAATTATGGTGAATGGTCACCTGGCTTTCTTTGTCTTGGTCGTTGTGACATATGTCATTTCATTGTTCTTTTGGCCGACGCCTGCAGTTCCACTGATTTGCGCATTGTTGTTACCTGCAGCAGTCAGGGCTGGATTGCCGGTTATAGGAGGAGCTATGGCGATTGCGATTGCCGGACAGGGAATGGCCTTGTCATCCGATTATGTTATTCAAATTGCTCCGACCATCAGTGCAACTGCTGGTAATTTGGAGACGGCGATTATTGCTGATAAAGCGTTAGTTCTCTCACTGATCGCAGGTGTGATTGCGATTGGTATAGCTTATCTAATGATTTATAAAAAAATCAAACAACCAGAGAATCCGCTCAACGAAAAGGAAATGAAGAAGCTACCTGGTCAATCAGAGGAAGAAATCACGACACGAAAATTACAAACAAAAAACCTTCCCGTATGGAGAAAGTTTTTTGCCTATGCGGTTCCGATTTCAATGTTACTCGTCATGCTCTTTATGGTTTATACAAAAGTGAATAGCGGGGGAGCGAGTGAACTGGATGGAGGCGATGGTGCTGCCTTTATCGGTGGAGTTGCCGTGTTATTGTTAGCGGCCGCTTCTGTAGCCTATGGGAAAGGGAAAGCGTTTGATCATATCAGTGAGCATATCACAAACGGTTTCGTGTTTGCTTTCAAAGCAATGGGTCCAGTTATCCCAATTGCTGGCTTCTTTTTCCTCGGAAGTAATGAATTTTCCGGAAGTATTCTTTCATTGGGAGAGGATGCGACGGCTCCAGCGCTACTATTTGAGTTAGTGGAGGCAGGCCAAAATGCCATACCAGAAAGTGCTTTTTTAACCGCCTTCGGAATTTTAATCATCGGAATTATTACAGGTCTTGATGGTTCAGGATTTTCAGGTTTGCCTTTGACCGGTGCCTTATCTGGTGCGCTAAATACAAATGGCATTGATCCAGAAACCTTGGCAGCCATCGGTCAGCTTGGTTCGATTTGGACGGGAGGCGGAACAATTGTCGCCTGGTCATCCCTTGTCGCAATCGCCGGTTTTAGTGGAATTTCGGTTATGGAATTGGTGAGGAAAAACTTTTTACCGGTCATGGTCGGTTTAATTGTGATGACGATTGTCGCCGTACTCATTTGGTAAGTGAAATCAATAAAAAATCCCGCCAAACGTGTGGCGGGATGTTGCTTATTTTGCACGTAGACGAGCAATACGTTCATCCAAATCTGGGTGAGAAGAAAAGAGTGAAGCAAATCCACCTTTTCCATTGATTTTCAACGTTTGAATCGCTGCATCATCATGACGGTCATCAGCAGCTACTTGATTTTTCAACGATTCAAGTGCATGAATCATCTTATCTTTCCCTGCTAAATCTGCGCCACCTCGGTCTGCATGGTACTCTCTATAACGCGAGAAGGCCATGACAACGATACTTCCGAGTATGGAGAAAAGGATTTGGAAAATAATGATTGCCGCAAAACGTACGACGTAAGCCATTTCTTCACGGACGAATCTCGAAACAATTATCGCTGCAACACGAGATAAGAACACGACAAATGTGTTTACGACACCTTGTAAAAGCGTCATGGTAACCATATCGCCATTACTTACGTGAGCCATCTCATGAGCTAAAACACCTTCAACGGCGTCTTCATCCATTGACTGTAAAAGTCCGCTGGATACAGCAACTAATGAGCGTTTTTTCGTTGGCCCTGTTGCAAAAGCGTTTACTTCACGTGATTGGTAAATCCCGACTTCTGGCATATGCATTAAGCCAGCAGCACGAGCTAAGCGGTGAACTCTTTCGACGAGTTGACGTTCCTCAGTTGATAAATCATCGCTCGGATCAAGGACTTGTACACCCATCATTTTTTTCGCCATAAATCGTGACATGGCAAGTGAAATGAAGGAGCCGGTAAAACCGACCACCAAGCTGAAGATCCCTAATGTGACATAACTGATTTCACCTTGAGCGTTGGTGATGCCACCGATATCAAAAAAGGACGTAATAATCGACCAGATAATAACAATGGTCGTCAATACGAGTATGTTCGTCAATATAAACATTAATATTCTTCTACCCAAAACTGTTCCCCCTATGTCTTTTCAATACATATCTTGCTATTATTATAACATGGATGAAAAGATTTCAACCATGTTGAAGCGAATATTCTTTGAAGATTGAAACGGATTGATTCCTTAAATCGTATAACTAGTGAGAGGTGTACATAAATGAACAAATATACGTTAGTCGCTCTATTGCTGATTTTATGTGTTGGATGCTCGAACAATGAATCCTCGAAAGAATTGCCGGAAATTAATGGGGATTGGTACGGTGCAATTGAAACGCCAAACGCTCCACTCCCGATTGAGATCACATTCGATCATGACGAAGAGTTAACCGGAACAATTACTATTCCACCCCAAAATATCCAAGGGTTCAGTTTATCCAACATGAGCTTTCAAGACGAAGAACTTTCCTTTGATATGGAAATTCCTGGACAAGTGATTCGATTCAAATCCAGTAAAGTTACTTCTGAACTTATTGAAGGTGAATTTCATCAGCAAGGTGCAACTTTTCCGTTTTATTTAGAACGCTCGCCCGAAAATGAATCATCGACTGAAGACACTGCAAGCGACATCGTTTCCGTTGAAACAAATCATGGAAAATTATCAGGTGAATTATTGCTTCCTGAAAAAGAGACAGATACAGTCGCATTAATCATTCCAGGCTCAGGTCCAACCGATCGAAATGGAAATTCAGCTGCGGGGACGAACAACAGCTTAAAAATGGTTGCGGAATCGTTGCGTGAAGAGAATGTTGCAAGCTTACGTTACGATAAACGCGGTGCTGGATTAAATCAAGATGCGGTCATTAATGAAGAGACCCTTTCATTTGATGACTTCATTGATGACGCGGTTTTTTGGTTGGAAGAATTACGAGCAGACGACCGCTTTGAGCGTCTCATTGTCATCGGTCATAGCCAAGGTTCGTTAGTCGGAATGACAGCCGCCCAACAAGTAGAAATCGATGCCTTTATCTCCTTAGCTGGTGCAGGAAGGCCAATCAATCAAGTACTACAAGAGCAGCTTTCCGCTCAACTTGATGGCGATCTGCTAACAGAAGCTGAACAAATCATTGAGCAGCTTCGTGATGGCCATCAAGTAGATGATATCAGTCAACCACTGGAGAGCACTTTTCGCAAAAGTGTTCAACCATTTTTAATCTCTTGGATGAACTATAATCCGGTGACTGAAATTAGCCAGTTGAGTATTCCAATGTTAATCATCAATGGGTCGACGGACCTTCAAGTGCCTGTCGAAGCTGCTGAGATGCTCCATTCTAAGGCTCAAGATGCACAATTAAAAATCATTGAAGGCATGAACCATGTATTGAAGCCTGCGCCAATGGAACGAAGCGAAAATCTGAAGACATATAACCAACCGAATTTACCTCTTGCAGATGAATTAAAGGAATCCATTAAGGCATTTCTCGCAAAACTCGATGAAGAATGAATGACTAAGACTTATCATGAGGAGGAGTTTACAAATGATTTTAAAAACACTTTCAACCTCGTTACTAGCAGGGGTTATATACACGATTATTATGGGAATATTTTTTAAGAAAAAAGGAATAGACCCCTCAAGAAAATATATAAGTGGTGTCGTATTTACAGTTTGTCTATTTTTCGTTTTATTAGTGTTGGAGGTCTTTTAGTTTCTTCGATGTTTTGGCGTCAATTGAAGGTTGATCAATAGAATGTCAAAAGAAGAGGCTGCAAAAACCTTAAGTAGTTCAGAAAACATGTAGAAAAAGTACAATATCACATTAAATTTCATAAAAAACGAATAGTAACACCCTAAATAATACACGGAAACGCTTGGAAATAATCCAAGCGTTTTAATTTTTTCTATATTGTTTCCTTTAAGCATCTGCTTGTTTAGTATGGTGATTTGACTAATATTTCCTTTTTACCAATTGTAGCAGTTGCAAACCGTCAGACGGATGTCCGTTATATGCGCCCATCCAGCGAGGGTATGTTATTGGTATAACCGTTGCAATAAACTGAATAAGGTTAAATATTGTTGCTCCCCAAAAAAATGAACGCAAATCATCAAGTGGTACCAAAACTGCTATCAACCCGAATAAAAACACAAGTGCCAAAGACATTATTGGACCACCAGCCAAAGCAACAGCCTTCTGATGTTTCTTTAATCTCCCTTCCCAAGCGACGAAACCTACATACGACCAATTTATATGAAAATGAAGCCTACCGATTCTGAAATTTTCTTTATTCTCCTTATTTCTATTTCCTAAATAAACATGTGCATTAGACTTTGAAGTGGTGACAACACCAATGCCATGTCCTATTTCATGCAATAGAACGCAGATTGGGATAACCAAAATATAAAAAAGTAAGAATAATAACATTGATCATCTACTCCTAATCTTTCTTCTTAATCAATTTTGCCCCAATCGTTTAAGTATGTATCTTCACAAACTCTCATCTTAATTATATGATATTTGTTATTAAAATCTAAATGACAATTATACTGTAAACTAAATTCTCTCCACATCATCTTTACTTAGCAAAAAACCTTTTCTTTTTGTTTTTAAGATTAACCCAGGTATGAAGCGGGAAAATAAAGACAGAAAGAAAGGGGCTGAACAACTATGAAAAAAGTATATTTTGCTCTAATGACGTTTCTTATTACAAGCTTTTTAGTCGCATGTAATTCTGGTGAGGAACAGAATGCTAATGATTCCTCAGGAGAAAGTTCTGAATCTCAAGTGGAAAATACGGAGAATGGCAACGAGGCTGAAAAAGAAGACACAACTACGGATCAAGGAAATGGCAATGAAACAGATACAAGTGACTCAAAACAACTTTCTGAGAGTGACATTGTCGGATATGAGTTGCAGATTGATTTAATTAACGAAGAAAAGTATGACTACTCTTATGATTCACAGGATAATGAGTATGAGATCGAAGTAGGAAATGGAAATACACAAGAGATTACTGGAGAAGACGCAAAAGCTGACTTGGAAGAATTACGTGGATTTGCACATATTGATCCGAATCAGCCGATAGATGATATGGTTGAAGCAACATTAAGTCATATCAACATTGATATAACCAATTTAGCGGATTATAAATTGGAAACGAACTATAAGCAAGGACCTCAATATAGCGTTGAACATCGAACAGCAAAAGGCCCAGGAAATGGTGAAATTCTTGGTTTTAATCTCTCAGTGACCAAAAACAATAATGATGAATTGGAATATGACTATGAACGAAGCGGTGAAGCTGTTATCGAAAAAGCGAACGGTGAAGAAACAGAAGGTGCTCATGAAGAAATTGAGAAACTATTGGAAAATGTAGAGATTTCCTCCGATCAAAGCTTTGCTGAAATAAAGAAAAATGTACTTGGACAGATAGATATCAACGAAAATGACATTCAGGAATTCGAGCTTGAAGTCAAGTACGATAATGAAGAAGAGATTAACCTAAGTTACGACGTAGACGATTGATGTGTAAATATTTCCCGGTGTCTATTACATCGGGATTTTTTATGACCATTTGTCAATTTCATTGTTAAAAACCCGTATAAGTTGGTTTAAGTTTATTTATGTATACCAATATGAGATAATAAATATAAGAATTTTGTCAATATTTCATGTTCATTGGTTCAATATTTCTATGAGGGGAAAGTGATATCAATGGGAAAATTATCAAAAGTACTAGGTGTGGCAGGTGTTGCTGCTGGAGCGACATATCTGTCAAAAAGCGAAAACCGTGAGAAGTTAAAAAAGCAGTTAAATAAAGGGCTAAATATGATTAACAAAACCGATGTGAAGAGTTGGGGCAAGCCGTCGGATGTAGAAGATGCCGAAATGGTGAGTGAAGGCGCGATGACGAGTGTGCAATACTATAATAAATTACAAGGAAAGTCGCAGGGTGAATAGGCAGTTTAGCTAAACATCAATCGGCATGTTCAGTAGTAAGGGGTCAGTCTCTAACGATGCTAGCAGGAAAGCATTGTTAGAGACTGATTTTTTTAACTGCAAAGATGATTCGCTCGTCACTAAAGAGAATGTGGTGGTAATAAGCAAAGCCAAAAAAGGCTTCAACCATCAATAACTGATGATTGAAGCCTTTTTTTGTCGTGTCTTATTCAATCGCTTCGCTGACAGCACCAATCATTTCAGATACTGAAATAATTCCTCCACCAGATAAATACCAGTAGTTTGGATCAAGGTAGACAATTTGGTCTTCTTGATAAGCTGTCGTATTTTCCATTAATTTGTTTTCGATTGTTTCTTGAGCCATTGGTTGGTCATTGACAACAGCATCCCGGTCGATGACAAATAAGTAGTCTGGATCTAGGTCGACAATGTATTCAAATGAAACGTTCTGTCCATGCTGAGCAACTTCAACATTCTCGTCAGCTGGTTTTACACCGAATACTTCATGCACCATGCCGAAGCGTGAACCAGGTCCAAATGCACTGACTTTACCACCGTTTGATAAAACGACAAGTGCATCTTCCTCAGTGTTCTCAGCTTTATCTTGTAGCTCTGTAAGTTGTTCATTCACTTTGTCGACTTCTTTTTGCACCTTGTCTTCTTTGTCAAAGATTTTTCCAAGTAAACCAACATTATGTTCAAATGATTCCATATAGTTATCTGTGTCTAATTCCACATAAATGGTTGGCGCAATTTCACTGAAATCTTCATAAGCATCTCGTTGACGAGTTGAAATAATAATCAAATCAGGATCCATAGCGTGAATGGCTTCAAAATCAGGTTCCTTTAAGCCACCGACATGTTCATAGTCTTCAGCGTCATATTCCTCTAAATAAGTTGGTAAAGAATCTTTCGGTACTCCCGCAACAGGAAGATCCAATGCTTTCATGGAGTCAAGCATACCGAAATCAAAAACAACGACCTTTTCTGGATTCTTTTCAACTTCTACGCCGTCTTCCAGTTTGTGGTCAATTGTAATGGTCTCTTTCTCATCGTCAGTATCACCTTGTGCATCGTCCGAACCGCATGCAGCTAAGGCGAAAGTCATTAATCCAATCAATACAATAAACAGAAACTTTTTCATCTGTAACCATCCTTTGATTTTTGTTAATTTAATTAAGCAAAATAAACACAAACTCTACATTTATCGATTTGTTTAATCGGAATGTCCATATCATATATTTCTTTTAATGTTCCTTGTTCAATGATTTCATTCGTTGGTCCTTGGCGGATGATCTCACCATTTTTCAAAGCAACTACATAGTCTGAATAAAATGATGCAAAGTTGATATCATGAATAACGAGAATAACTGTTTTCCCTAATTCATCAACAAGTCGTCTTAATACTTTCATGATTTGTACAGAATGCTTCATATCCAAGTTGTTTAATGGTTCATCGAGCAAAATATATTCGGTGTCCTGAGCGATGACCATGGCGATGAATGCACGTTGGCGTTGACCACCACTGAGCTCATCCAAAAATTGATTTTCGATTTCGTGAAGCTCCATAAACGACAACGCTTCATCGACTTTATCCCAGTCCTCTTGAGTCAAATTACCTTGGGAGTAGGGAAAGCGACCAAAAGATACGAGTTCTCGAATCGTCAGGCGAACATTCAAGTTGTTGGCTTGCTTTAGAATCGCAACCTTTTTGGATAGCTCGTTACTTTTCCAGCTGTTGATCTCTTTCTTATCGATCATGACTTCACCGACATCATGTTTGATCAGTCGGCTTACGGCTGAGAGTAACGTACTTTTCCCTGCACCATTCGGACCAATGAAAGATGTAATTTTTCCTTTTTTAATATTGACGGAAACATTGTTCACAACGGTTTTATCATTATATTTTTTGGATAAGTTTTTTACTTTAATCATGCTCGACTCTCCTTTAATAGAAGGTAGATGAAGTACACTCCACCGATGAAGTTAATAATGACGCTAATCGTCGTTGAGAAGGTGAAAATTCGTTCAACGATCAGCTGGCCAGCCACTAAAGCGATGATGCTGATCAGAATGGCACCAAGAATCAGTATGCGATGTCGATACGTTTTCAAGAACTCATATGCTACGTTTGCGACTAATAAGCCTAAAAAAGTAATTGGGCCAACGAGAACAGTAGCAACGGAGATCAAGATTGCAATGATGATAAAAAGTCGTTGAACGACCCTGTCATAGTCGACACCTAAGTTAATGGCTGTATCTTTTCCAAGCGAAAGAACATCTAAGTATTTTTCGAATTTCAAAAAGTATAATGTCGCTAGTCCCATGATCAAAAGAGCTACATAAAATAGTTCGGTATTGACGTTATTAAAGCTCGCAAACATTGCATCTTGAACAATTTGAAATTCATTCGGATCAATCAACACTTGCATGAAGTCAGATAAACTTGAGAAAAATGTCCCGAAAATCAATCCGATTAATAAAAGGAAGTAAATATTTCCTTCTCGTTTAAATAAAAAGTGATAGAGAGCCAAAGAGAATAAAATCATTAACACAATAGAAATAAAGAAATTCACATGTTGATTCATTAAGGTCATGCTCGTTGAACCAAATAAAAAGATGATAAATGTTTGAATCAATAAATAAAGTGAGTCCAACCCAATAATGCTTGGTGTCAGAATCCGGTTGTTCGTAATTGTTTGAAAGATAACGGTCGAAAAGGCAATGGCACTGCCTGTCAAGATTATCGAAATAATTTTCATCGTACGTTTTGGCAAAATATAATCCCAGTTACTTCCCAGGTCGGTGAAAAGGAAGGCTAAAATGAGCACGACTGCCAAAATGGATAAAATGATTAGTTTGGTTGAATTACGCATAATTTTTTCTCCGTAATAAAAGATAAATGAACATGCCGCTTCCAATCACACCGACCGTTAATCCGATTGGAATCTCGTAAGGATAAATCAACACTCTCCCTAAAATGTCACAAAACAATACGAACACAGCGCCGAGTAAAGCGGTATGTGGTAGATTGCTACGTAAGTTATCTCCCTGATAAATGGAGACGATATTCGGAATGATCAATCCTAAAAATGGAATGACCCCAACTGTCAACACAACGACAGAAGTCGATACGGCAACAATGATTAACCCGACATTAACCACTCGTTTATGATTCATTCCAAGGTTAATGGAAAAATCTTCACCCATCCCGGCAATCGTGAACTTATTCGCAAAAAAGTAAGCGATGAATAGTGCTGGAATACTTATGTATAACAGCTCATAGCTTCCAGATAAGATTATCGAAAAGTCACCTTGCAACCAGGCAGTAATCGTTTGAATCATATCGTTTTTATAAGCAAAAAACATCGTGATTGAACCGATGATATTTCCGAACATGATTCCAATCAATGGAATGAATATCGCGTCTTTGAATTTGATCTTATCGAGTAATTTCATAAACAAAAACGTACCGAGCAAAGCGAAGAAAAAAGCGCTTCCTACCCGGAAGAGTGGGTTTGCCGCTGAGAATGCAAGCATGGATACGAGAATACCTAATCTTGCTGAATCCATCGTTCCAGCCGTCGTTGGAGAAACAAATTTGTTTCGGCTTAACTGCTGCATAATCAATCCACAAATGGCCATGCTTGCTCCCGCGATGATGATACTGATTAAACGAGGAAGTCGGCTGTGCAACAAAATCTGTTGCTGAAATTCATTTAAATGGAAAATATCAGTTAAGCTAATGCTTGAAACTCCGATAAAAATAGAGCTTACTGAGAATACAACTAAAGCGATAACTAAATATCTAATTTTCATTGCTAATCATACTTTCATTTCGTAATTCCCCTAGGGTTTGCCAATAAAGAAAATGCGCCGTCCTCTTTAAAACTGGTACATGCAATTGATAATGATTATCATTGTCGCTAAGGTAAATATTATAATGAAAGTTTTAAGAAATCAAGAGGTAAATGAAAATTATTCTCATTAATATAACATTTTTTGTGAAATGAGAGAGGAGAAAAGTGTAACATCAATAATTTTTTCATCATCTGAATTTAAATCAAGTAGTTACTGAATGAAGAACTCCACGACCGATTACATGTAAGAGGAAAGAGTTTGGTCGAAGAGAACTCGTCTCGACGCCTGATCGAACGCCGAGCAAATGAATTCGGTCCTAGAGAATCCATATCGCTACTTAAGACCAGACGGCAACGATAAAATCAGTCTTCGCAAACATATTTAAAGGATCTCATCAAAATATCCCTAGCCACTTTTGCGACTAGGGATATGAAATAATAATTACGTTTAAGGCTCAATGTAACTCTATTATGCAACTTGTTTACAAGCTTCCGCACACTTGCGGCAAGCCTCTGCACATTCTTTACAGTGATCATGCTCGTGTTTTTCACATTCTGTTGCACAATCTTCACAAACCTGTGCGCAAAGTTGCGCGAGTTCTTTTTTATACTTTGTGTTTTGAGAAAGGGCTTGTTCGAAAAATGCACAGATCTCCGCACATTCGCGGTCGAGCTTGATACATTCAGCCATCATCTTCACATTATCTTCCTGAAGACATGCATCAAAGCAGTGATTACATGCTGCAACACATTCATGAAGTGTTTGAATTAATTGTTGATTTTCTTGATGAGACACGTTTATGACCTCCATGGATTTTATTGCTTACATAGTGAGTTATCCCCAACCTTTTTGTATTTAAACAGTTTCAGAAAATTTAATTTATAAAGAATTACTTCAGGCATTCATGATATACTTTCGGTAGGTGATTATTTATGATAACGATTCAAAGCGATCTACGACAATTTCGAGGGACTCATTATGAACTGGGTTATCGACAAGGCGAAGAATTAAGCGACTCGCCTATCTTAAAGACGCGCCATAAATATTGGAAATTAAAACGACCACGATTCAACATAGACGTTCAGGAAGCGAAATCAGCTTTTCTGCAATTTGCTCCAAAAATTTGGGATGAATTTGAGGGCATTTCTGACGGATCTAAACAACCACTTGAGAATATTTTGCGAGACTTTGGTGGATATCGGATGGAACCAGAAAGAAGCGGCTGTTCAGTATTTGTCCAAGATGAATTTTTAGTCAGAAATTATGATTTTCAACCGGTAACTTACGATGGACGGTATATGGTTTATCAACCGACCGATGGAGGTCTGGCGGTGATTGGACCAAGCTCAAGAGTGACGGGACGAATGGATGGCATGAATGAGTACGGCCTAGCGATCGGATACAACTTTACGCATCGTAAAAAAACAAAGGATGGTTTCGTATGCTATATGATCTCGCGAATGATTTTGGAGCTGTGTGAAAATGTCGATCAAGCCGTTCAGCTCATCAAAGAATTGCCGCATCGAAATGCCTTTAGTTATATTTTACTCGATCAAACTGGTGAGCATTATATTATTGAAGCCAGTCCAAGAGATGTAACCGTACGGCAAGCAAGTGAATGTACCAATCACTTTCTCACGCAAGAAAAAGAGAATCGACATCATATCAAAGAGTCCCAAACACGGCTCGAAAAAATCAAAGAGCTTAAACCATCAATGCTTTCACCTGAGAAAGCATTTGAAACATTTAATGCGAAGGGCAAAGGGATTTTCTCGGACAATTATAAAAGCTGGTCGGGAACGATTCATACGTCACTATATCAACCGCGAGCGTTGAAAGCATGGATATCACTCGGCGGAAACCAGCAACCTGAAGTTTTTGATTTTCAACAATGGTTGAAGGGAAATGATTTTCAACAATCAACACTTACAGGAAAACTCGAAACGGATATTCCGATTGCAAATATGGAATGACAAAGACTAATTCAGGGTGAATTATAGAAGACTTTTATCTATAGTTGATAGAAAAATCGGTTAACCGACTTGTTTATCGGGAAAATGACGAACAAGATATTCAAAGAACGGTCATGAGTACATTAAATCAAAAGGAGGAAATTTTATGGTCTCATTAGAGGATGTTTTAAGAGCGAGGGAACAAATCGCTGAGACGATTCACAAAACGCGTATTCTTCGATCCTCTCAGTTATCAGAAATGACAGGAGCGAATATGCTTTTCAAATCGGAGCATTTGCAAAAAACAGGCTCATTTAAAATTCGTGGAGCAACGAACCGGGTGATCAATGCTGAGAAAGAAGGCGCAAAATACATTACCGCTGCCTCTTCTGGTAACCACGGGCAGGCCGTTGCCTATATTTCGAATCAGTTAGGCATTCCTGCCACCATTGTCGTTCCAACAGACGCTACAGAGAGCAAAGTGAATGCCATTCGAAATTATAATGGGAAGGTTGAATTTGCTGGAACAACATCAGCAGATCGAATTCCGAAAGCAAAGGAAGTCGCAAAAGAAAATGATGGTGTATTTATTCCACCTTACGATCATCCAGATATTATCGCGGGCCAAGGAACAGTCGGCTTAGAAATTACTGAGCAGGTACAAGATGTAGATATCGTTTTTGTTCCAGTCGGCGGTGGCGGTTTAGTTGCAGGAATCTTGACGGCAATTAAAGAAATCAACCCAAACATTAAGGTTTATGGCGTCGAACCAGAACTCGCGAATGACACAGCTGTCTCATTGCAAGAAGGTAAGATTATGACAGCCGGAAACCCAGCGAACACGATTGCCGATGGTCTACGAACGGATCAACCTGGCGATTTAACGTTTCCGATTTTACAAAAATATATTGACGATCTCATCGTTGTAAAAGAGGACGATGTTCGATTTGCAATGAGCTTCGTTTATGAACGAATGAAACAAGTGATTGAGCCGTCCGCAGCTGTTTCCCTGACCGCAGCATTAAACAGTGATGTAGACATCAAAGGCAAAACAGTCGTGAATGTCTTATCCGGAGGTAATGTGGATTTGTTTAAATTAAACGATCTATTAGTGAAAACAACGAAATAGAATTAGCCTAACGTCTATAGATTGTGAATCTATGGACGTTTACATTTTTTTCGTTATACTAGTATCATCGTATTAGAAAGAAAAGGGGAACCTAGATACATATGAAAAATGCTCGTTTTAGAGAAAAATTAAAATGGGTGCCACGCTTAGTCTATTTTGATGAAAATGACTATTTACGAGAAAAAGCACGAGATAAGAAAAAGATCCAAGCATTAATCGATGAAGCGGAACATTTATTCATCAATGAAGATGATTCCAATGAACGTTTTTTCTTAGCTGGAACGATGGGGAATCTTTATCGAGTGATCGGAAAATTAAACCGCTCGATCGGATACTTAAATGTGAGCTTGGAAATTGCGAAAGAAAACAAAGATCTTACGAAGGAAATCATTGCGACCATACGTCTTGGTGAGTCATTAAAATATGCCAACAAGCACGCAAAGGCTTTAACATTATTCGAGCAAGCGCTCCACACCGCATACGAAAATGACGCAGCGTATATTGATTTTGCCTTTCAGCACAAAGGCAAATGCTTGATGGAAATGGGCCAGTCTGAAGAAGCAATGGAAGCCTTTCAAGATGCCCTTACCATCAGAAGCAGCAAAGGGAATCAAGAACTTGTCGAATCAACCGAACAGGCTATTTTGTATTTAGAAAGCACGAAAATATAGAATTTTGGAGTGGGTCGCTAAAGGATGCGGTCCACTTTTTTAGTATGGGTAAAATCTCTGACATATTTGGCCACTCAAGATGGGGTAGTGACTGTCGGACAACAACCTTCCGTAAAGCTTATTTTACTCGTGTAAAAGGTCGTTATAAGCTCACTCCTTGCTCGCTAACGTGTTTAAACATCTCTGTATCGGGAAAATAAACAGTAAGCCGAACCCAAGAACAAAATATAAGTGAGTGTTTTGCAACATGGGAGGTATTGTTAATGACTCATCGAAGAGAAATAGACGATTATGTAGACGAATTGTACGCCGAAGCACATGAAACCGAACGTGTAAAAGAGAAAAAAGAAGAAATAAGCATGAAGCTTTCTGAAAGCATGCGTGAATTTGAACAATCCGGAGTGAGCGACCAAGATGCCTTTGAAGAAGCAATCGTCAATACGAAGAACCTCCAAGGATTTACAGATCGCTGCGAAAATAAAAATATATTGGATGGAACGTCAACAGAGCAACACGTACATCCATCCATGACCAATAAGCTATCGATTGCAGGAATGGTAGCAGGAATTGGCTTTTTACTACTCGGCATAGTGATGTCTATGAATATTTCATTATTCGGCATTTACACGACAGCAGCACCGGCGATGTTTTTCTATGCTGTACTCGGAGGAATGCTATTCACTTACTCTTTACTCGCTAGAAAAATAAGAGTAGACAAAAACATGACGCACCAAAGAGCAGCTTTATATGCCTGTGCCGTAGGAGCAATGCTGTTTGCCATCTTCGTTACCATCACAGTTGGGTATTATACATCCAATTGGTTGGCAGGAATAGTGAGCTTTGCCTTGTTCTTCATAGTAGGTTTAGCTTTATTCATGCACCTGTTATTTTCTAATGAAGCAGAGAGAAATCAATAATAGATTGGGTCTGAATCCGTTTAGCTGGGATAAACTCAGCTGGACGGATTTTTGATGCATTATATTAGAAACCAAAAAAACAAGCGGCCAACACGCCGCTTGTTTTCAAATTATTCCTCAAAACAGTAATGAAAAGTATTAAAATCCCTTCTCAAATCCAACACTTTTTTCTTAACATTTGTTGGTTGGTCTTCATTTTTTACAATCTTGGAGATCAATTCAGCGATATAATCCATATCTTTTTCTTTCATACCAAGTCGTGTTGCTTCAATTGTTCCGATGCGAAGCCCGCTTGGTTTATCCCAATCTTCAGGTCGATCTGTTGGAATGAGGTTTTTATTGACGATGATATTGGCTTCAGCTAATCGGTTAGCTACTTCGTATCCACCACCGAATTCGCCGACTTTTGCAATTACCTGGTGTGTTTCTGTGTATCCTTTGTGTTCACCCAATACACTAATCCCTCGATCATTAAGTCCTTTAGCGAGGGCTTTAGCGTTTTTGATGATTTGCCCCATGTATTCCTTGCCAAATTCAATAAATTCCGCAGCAGAAACAGCTAAAGCAGCAACTCTATTGACTTGGTGGGTAGCAGCAAGTGCCGGGAATATTGTATCGGTAATTCCTTGAGTCAAATCAGGATCGTCCCATAGGATGATTCCACTTTGAGGACCTGAAAAGGTTTTACCAGCAGAACCTGTGATTACGGCGGCTCCTTCTTTCAAAGGGTCTTGGAAGTATCCTGCGCCAATCAATCCGAGTTGGTGAGCACCATCAAAGTAAATTTTTCCGCCCCATTCAGACACGATGTCAGCCATCTCACGAATCGGAAATGGAAAGAGAGTCATGGAAGCACCTAGTGTGACTAATTTAGGTTGAATTGCTTTGGCTTTCTCAGCAAATGCATCAAGGTCGACTGTTAACTCATGGGAGTCAAACGGAATATCTTCAATCTTTAAACCTCGAATTCCTGCCGGACCATCCGAGCGGTTACTGGAATGGCCACCAACAGGCTGTGACATCGTCATTACCGTATCTCCGGGCTCTGTTAATGTTCCATAAACCGTCAAGTTTCCAATCATGCTGGCGATTAATCGATGATCTGCATAGTTAAGTTAAACGCTTTTTTCAATAATTCCATACATAAAGCTTCGATTTCATCAATGTATTGAGTACCGGCAAACCAACGTTGTAGAGAGCCAATGTGACCTTCAGCAGCCCTTGTACCGACTTCTGCAGACAGCAATTTACGAACAATTGGACTTGTCGGTGCTTCAGGCGCAAGCAAGTTCAGGCATTCATCTCCTCGCCAGATTTCATTTCTTCGTACAGCATTGACGACTTCCTGACCAGCCATTCGTGCAGAAGGGCTTTGCTCGATTAACTCTCTTGCCCAATTTAAAACTTTCTCATCATGTACTTCCAGTCGCTGAATTGTTTCCATGAAAATTCCTCCTTAGATCAATTGTTTTGACAAACTTAACCAATTCTCTTCAACTGCTAAAGCAGCTTGTTCTGTTTTGCCATTTTCAACATAATAAATGATTTTTTCGTGATCTTGGATGGAGTATTGTGCTTGTGTAGAATCGAATTTGAGATATTCCAATCGTCGAATTTGGGGGAGCAAGCTTTGGATGCATTCATCAATCTTTTTGTTACGTGCTAACCGAATGAATAAGTTGTGAAATTGATCATCTGCTTGAATCGCTTCCAGGGAGTTTTTTTGCTTTATCTTTATGGCCAATTGTTGGTTCAATTCTTTCAACTTTAATAAATCTTCTGGAAGCATATTAGGAATAGCTAGTTTAGTGGCGAGCGCATGTAAATTGGCTACAACGACGAATGACTCTTTCACCTCCTGCTCGTCGATTTCGCTGATTCGAGTGTGAGAAGCTGGTCTGGTTTCGACTAAACCTTCCAACTCTAATTGCTTGAGTGCCTCCCGTATGGGGGTTCGGCTAACCTCAAAGCTATCTGCTAGTTCCACATCCCGAATTTTCTGGCCTGGTTCTAGCTCCAAGGTGATAATGGCATCTTTAATCGCATGATAGACGTGTTGGGATAAACTAATTTTATTAATGGATTTAAAGTTTGTATGCGTTTTCATATATCCAATATATTGGATATCAGTAAATAAGTCAACGCAATATACTGAATATTTTAAAAGTTATTTATTTTAGGATTTAAATTAAAACAAAATCTTTCTTGTGTATAATGGAGAGAGATCATTATATAGGGGGATGGAACAATGAAAACGACTTTTGAGGAGATCATTGATATCAACCGTTTTGGTGAAAATGATCCAGTTGATCTAAATGAATTGGCGAAACTGGCGGAAATCGAACAGGTATCAAAATCAGATGAAAAAATACTTTTTTTGGGTGTCGATCTTCAAAATGACTTTCTGGAAGGTGGGGCACTTGGTGTACCAGATTCGTTCAAAGATCTAGAAAGAACACTTCGTTTTTTGTATGAGCATTTTAATAAAATTTCACACATTGCAGTTTCGCTGGATACGCATTTCATCCAACAAATTTTCCATGCGGCATGGTGGATCGATGAGGACGGCAATCATCCAGAGCCTATGACGATTATTTCCGTGGAAGATGTAGAATCCGGCAAATGGCAGCCTGTTAAACATAAAGAAGATAGTTTAGCTTATGTGAAGGCATTAGAGGAAAATGGACAAAAACAGTTATGCATATGGCCGTACCATTGTATCGAGGGAACAACGGGTGTGATGTTGGAGAGCCAGTTCGCTAAGTTTATTCACTTCCATTCATTCGTTCATGGCAACCCGATTAAAAAAGTCGTTAAAGGAAAAGGGTTCAGTGAAATGTATGGAATTGTCCAACCAGAAGTTGGTCGTGAAAAAGATGAATCATTATTAAGTTATTTACGTGAATTCGATAAAATTATCGTTGCGGGACAAGCTGAGTCGCATTGTGTTTATGAGTCAGTGAAACAAATCGTTGATCATTACCGTGAGGATAATGAATTTTTGAAACAAATATACGTGTTGACGGATGGAATGAGCTGTATCCCTGGATTCGAAGAGGTATCTGAGCAAGGTTGGTCAGAATTACGAAAAACAGGAATTCAGTTGGTTGATTCGACAGATCTCAAGCTTTAAACGACAGTATTTCCTGGGAAATGATTGTTTATGACATGATTTTGATTTCAATTGAAAATGAAATTTATCCATTAAGAAGGGAGGTCCTTCATGAAAAAAATCGGCATTCTTGGAGGGATGAGCTGGGAGTCGACCGTTACGTATTACCAGATGATCAATCGGATGGTAAATCAACGTTTTGGTGGTTTGCATTCAGCAAATTGTTTGATATCGAGTGTGGACTTTCACGAAATTGAACAGTTACAAGCACAGGGTGATTGGGAAAAAGCTGGCGAGATCCTGGGAAATGAGGCGTTGAATTTAGAAAGAGCTGGCGCGGATGGTGTGTTGCTGGCTACCAATACAATGCATAAAGTTGCTGAACAGATTGAAGAGAAAATATCAGTGCCATTTCTTCATATTGTTGACGCGGTTGCTGTTGAGTCTGACAATATGCAAATTTCTCGAGTAGGGTTATTGGGCACAAAGTACACGTTAAAGCTTGATTTCTTCAAAGATCGACTGAAGGAACGAAATATTGATCCAGTTTTACCGTCGGATCCCCAGATTGACGAAATGAATCGTATCATTTTCGAGGAATTGGTTCTAGGCGAACTGCATGATTCCTCTAAGGATTACTTTATAAAAGTAATGCAGGAGTTAAAACGTAATGGTGCCGAAGCAATCGTGCTTGGTTGTACGGAAATTGGATTACTCATCAAAGAGGATGATTTCCAATTGCCGTTGATCGACACGACAGCTATACATGCTAAAAAGGCAGTAGAATGGGCAATTCAATAATAAGCTACCCAGACGAATTGATAATTTTTTCGTCTGGGTCTTATTTTTTCTTTGTAATCGCAATTATTATTTGCACAATGAGGGATAATAAAGCGACGATGAATGAACTAAAAGCAATAATGACTAGAAAGATACCGTATTCCATCGAATCCACCTCCGTGTTAATTCACAGTATAGTATAAGAACGTGTGTTCGTAAATGGATTTCTGAAAAATAAGCAATTTCTAGCAGTAAGGTGGATACGGTTGATTGTTCACTTGTTTATTCAACAGGCAAAAAGGGTAAACTTACACATAGACATAGTATGGGTAGGAATAATAACCTATTGAATGGAAAGGAGTATGGCATTGGGACTAAATGTTACACAAAAGTTGATTCAAGACCATTTGACTTCAGGTGAGATGGTTCCCGGAAAAGAAATTGGTCTAAAGATTGACCAAACGTTAACACAGGACGCAACGGGAACGATGGTAATGCTTGAATTGGAGGCGATGGGTCTTGATAAAGCAAAAACGGAAGCCTCTGCGCAGTACGTCGATCATAACTTAATCCAAGATGACTACCGAAATCCTGACGACCATTTATTTTTAAGAAGTGCGGCAAACCGATTCGGTCTATATTACAGTCGTCCAGGTAACGGGGTGAGTCACCCGGTACACATGCAGCGATTAAGTCGTCCAGGTAGAACAATGCTTGGGTCTGACAGCCACACGTGTGCGAATGGTTGTATGGGAATGTTAGCGATGGGCGCCGGTGGAATTGATGTGGCAATGGCCATCGCCGGTGAACCGTATTACATCAATATGCCTCAAGTGTGGGGTGTTCGCTTAACAGGAGAACTGCCGGACTGGGTCAGTGCTAAGGACGTCATTTTAGAGATGCTTCGTCGCCATGATGTAAAAGGGGGCGTCGGCAAGGTGATTGAGTATTATGGTCCAGGCGTAGAAAACCTTTCTGCCATGGATCGTCACGTCATCGCGAATATGGGTGCTGAACTCGGTGCGACGACCACTGTATTTCCTTCCGATAAAGAGGTAAAACGTTTTATGAAAACGCAAGGCCGGGAAGATGAATGGCAAGAACTAGTGGCCGATGAAGATGCTACTTATGACATTGATGAAGAAATTAATTTATCAGAACTTGAGCCACTCATTGCTTTACCATCAAGTCCAGGTAATGTTGTTCCGGTAACCGAAGTAGAGGGCGAACCAATTTATCAATCTTATATCGGTTCTTCTGCAAACCCAGGCTATCGTGATTTTGCGATGGCTGCAGAGATTGTAAAAGGAAAGTCAGTCGCCGAAGGACTTTCTTTTGACATCAACCCATCTTCCAGACAAATGCTGACAAACCTTGTCGATAACGGACATATTGCAAGCCTACTTTCAGCTGGTGGACGTCTGCACCAAGCCGGTTGTAACGGTTGTATTGGAATGGGGCAGGCACCAGCGACAGGAAGAAACAGCTTACGCACGACACCGCGTAACTTCCCTGGACGTTCAGGTACAAAAGAGGACAGTGTTTTTCTTGTGAGTCCAGAAACGGCAGCAGCCTCAGCATTAACGGGCAAGATAACCGATCCAAGAACATTGGATATGGATTATCCGCATATCGAGGAACCAGAAAATAAAAACTTGAAACAAGAACAAAGTCTACTTGAAGCACCTGTTGAGAGTAAAGAAGATCATGCAGAGCTTGAAAAAGGACCGAATATCAGCTCAATCCCAGAGATCGAACCAATCAAAGACGAATTCGAAGTGCCGATTTTGTTGAAAATGGGTGACAATATCTCAACGGATGAAATTTTAGCGGGTGGCTCAAGAGTGTTGCCATATCGCAGTAACCTACAACAAATCGCAACGTTCTCATTCGAGATTGTTGATGAATCGTATTATGACCGCGCGATGGAAATTAAAGATCAAGGTGGCCATGCGGTTGTTGGCGGATTTAACTATGGTCAAGGTTCCAGCCGTGAACACGCTGCACTGGCTCCAAGGTTCTTAGGACTTCAAGTTGCATTGGTGAAAGACTTTGCACGCATTCATTTACAGAACTTGATTAACTTTGGTATCTTACCAATCACCTTCAAAAATGAAGAAGACTACGAAAAACTTGAAGAAGGAGACATCCTTCAATTTGAAAATGTTCGCGAAACCATTCGTAAACAGAAAGATTTCGATGTGAAAGTGAAAGGAAAAGACTTAACGATTCCTGTGTCTCATGCATTAACCGAACGCCATATGGACATTCTACTAGAAGGAGGAGTCATCAACTGGGTCAAGAAACGTCAAAGTAAAATGGCCTAAGTGACTTCCGATATACTCAGTAGAAGGAAGGGCAAGGAATGAGTGCACATGAATTTAGATGCAGAGCTTGCGACGGAGACGGCTTGTTAATGGATGATGAAAAATGGCAATACACGTGTACGGTCTGTAACGGTACAGGTTTTGAATCATCCACGAACCAACGGAAAACAAATGAAGTCGCAAATGTAGATGAAAACAATCGAATATTGGATTAAAAAGCGGGCGAGATACGCTCGCTTTTTTTATGATTTTTAATTACTTTTACTTATTTAATGGAATTTAGCATGGTCTGATGCTGAATTTACTATTTTTTAAAAGAAGATGAAGTTACGCTAATTTCATAACTGGCTTCCGTTTAGCTATAATGATTTTAAAAAAAGAAACGGGTGTATAAGTAATGATCTATAAAGAAAGATCAAAACCTTTGGAACTTCTGCAGCTTGAAGTTTTAGCTCACCGTACAGCATTATCACCGAAAAAGCAAAGTGATTTAGTTAAACTTAAAAAAGGTTTTGAAGGAGAAAGATTATTTGATTCCATGCTTGAAAGTTTGAGTAATAAACATCTACAGGTGAACGATTTATTATTGACGTTTAATGGGACTGTGTTTCAAATCGATACGTTACTGATTACTCAAGAAAAAATTTTCGTTTATGAGGTGAAGAACTTTCACGGTGAATTCATTTACGAGCAAGAAAAATTCTTTAAATTTCCCCAACAAGAAATTCAAAACCCTCTGCATCAAATCGCAAGGTCGACTTCTCTATTAACTCAGCTCATCCGAAAACTAGGATTTAACTGGCCGATTCAGTCACATGTCATTTTTATAAACAAGAACTTCACACTTTTCAATGCGCCACCAAATACCTCAATGATCCTACCCACTCAAATTGATTCTCATTTAGAATATCTTCAAACAATCCCATCACGGCTTAATCATGTACATAAGCGATTGGCGGAAAAACTTATAGAACAACATTTAGATCAATCACCATTTCAAAAAAAGCCAGCGTACTCTTATGAACAAGTAAAAAAAGGGATACTTTGCGGAAAATGCAGCTCATCCATCGTTAAGTTGGAAGGAAGAACAGTTTACTGTGATGACTGTGGGTGGAACGAACCATTTGCTGATTCAGTTGTTCGGACAGTGCATGATTTTGTGTTGCTGTTTCCTGAAATGAAAATCACAGTTTCTCAAACGCATGAATGGTGTAACAGCTTAATCTCGAAAAAAGGAATTTCTTCTGCACTTCAAAAAAATTTCAAGAGAGGTGGAAAAAAACGTTGGACATATTACTATTAGTTCACGTAGTTGGGAAAATAGCCCGAATCACAAGAGGAGAAAGAGATCCGGTCGAATAGGAGGCTCCAAAACGCCCGAATCATAAGGGAGAAAGAGATTCGGTCGAATAGGGGGCATCAAAACGCCCGAATCATAAGAGGAAAAAGAGAACCGGTCGAATAGGAGCCTCCAAATCACCCGAATCACAAGGGAGAAAGAGATTCGGTCGAATAGGAGGCTCCAAAACGCCCGAATCATAAGAGGAGAAAGAGATTCGGTCGAATAGGGGGCATCAAAACGCCCGAATCATAAGGGAGAAAGAGATTCGGTCGAATAGGGGGCATCAAAACGCCCGAATCATAAGAGGAGAAAGAGAACCGGTCGAATAGGAGCCTCCAAATCACCCGAATCATAAGAGGAGAGAGGGATTCGGTCGAATAGGAGGCTCCAAAACGCCCGAATCATAAGAGGGGAGAGAGATTCGGTCGAATAGAGTCACCAATCGCCTAAATTATAAATAAACAGCAAATTCTGGTTAAATTGATCTCGTCTTTTTACCTAAATAGCCAGCAACCAACCTATTTTCCTCTCAAAATTCTTACAACAAGTCAAGAACGGTACAATCAATTCTCTAATAACAATATACTAAGAAATCCAGTCACAAATAGCTCGCATTACTATTAATAATAACCATTATCATTTCTTTTGCTTGCCGTCTGGTTTAAAATTGATATGAATAGTAGATAAATAGGTGATCAGCATGACATGGGAAGTTTTGAATATTATTGGGACGATGGCTTTTGCGATCAGTGGAGCAATCGTTGCCATGGAAGAGCGATATGATATTTTTGGTGTTTATTTGCTTGGCTATGTGACAGCATTTGGTGGCGGTGCATTTCGTAACTTACTCGTAGGGTTGCCAATTTCAGATATATGGGCACAGGGGACTTTGTTTACTGTAGCATTCGTGACGATGACAATTATGTTTTTTATTCCTTTTCATTGGTTAATGACCTGGAATCGATGGGGAGCCTTCTTTGATGCGATCGGGTTGGCTTCTTTCGCAGTGCAAGGAGGATTATTGGCTTTGGCGGCTGGATATCCGCTCAGTGCAGTTATCGTTGCAGGTGTGTTAACCGGTTGTGGTGGAGGAATTATTCGCGATCTGTTGGCTGGCAGGAAACCAATGGTGTTGCATCAAGAAATCTACGCCATGTGGGCTGTTCTCGGTGCATTTATCGTAGGGCTTGGTGTAATAGATACACAAACAGAAATATATATCCTGCTTTCGGCAATTGTCACGATGCGTATTTTATCCATCATCCGAAAATGGGAGTTACCTAGTCGGTTGAATTGGTTAGAATTAATTCGATCTAAAAAATAAGGAAAGAAATCCAGCAGTTGCTGGGTTTCTTTTTTTATGACCAACACTGTTAAACCATGAAACCGTTTATCCATCGACATCCTCTTTGATTAACCATCTCGATTGCTTCAAACCATCAAAAAAACCTTCATGTAACCGTTTTCACACAATCGACATCTTATCTTCACAAAACCTCCATGGAATCGCTCAAAACTGTGATTTAAATCACAATTTGAGTTTTTTAAAATTCTACAATAAAAGTAACCACACAAAAGGGAGGAGAGAAATGATGGGTGCCAAATCAAAAAGCAAGGTAGATTCGGTGAAAAATGAGACGTACAAGAAAAATGAGGATTACATTGTAATCGAGGATTTGGATGTTCAATCTACCCAGGCAATTGAAAATGAGTTCCAAGATGAAGAACCTAAATTGAATGGGGCTTTTATTTCTTCATTAATTGTTGGAGCCATCATTGTCATTATGTGGGTAGCTGTTTATGTACTTTACCAAGCAAGCTAACAGATGAATGGGGGGAACCGAACGATGCTGCATATGCATAAGTTCGAAAAAATTTGGATGATTGTTGGGATTATTACTTTGATTTCTTTTTTAACGATTGTTGGCGTTCAAGCCTTTTCAAAAGCAGAAGGGGGAGAACACCAAGGAGCACCAAGTGATATGACGCTAGTCGATCCTGAAACGGTTACAGAATCTGCTCCATTTAACGAACCGGGATTGAAACAGATTGGCGAAAATGAATACGAATTGATTATGGTTTTGCAATCATACGGCTTTACACCTGGAGATATTGAAATTCCTCAAGGGGCAACAGTTCATATTAAAGCTACTTCCCTTGATGTTGTTCATGGCTTTGAAATTGCTGGAACGACTGCAAATATGATGGTAACACCGGGGCACGTAAACTCAATGACCTACACATTTAATGAAAAAGGCTCTTATCTAATCTTATGTAATGAATATTGTGGAACAGGTCATCACTTCATGAGCACAAACTTGGAGGTGATATAAATGAAAATCAATCGATTGGACGCACGATTAAGTTTAGCTCATTTTTATGTTGCTTTTGGATCGATATTATTTGCCGGGTTGCTTGGACTCCTGCAAACCTTAGTAAGAAGTGAATTAATTACATTGCCATCATGGATCAACTATTATCAAATATTAACCGGCCATGGAGTGGTCATGGCTTTAGTGTTTACAACGTATTTTATCTTTGGATTTTTCTACGCAAGTGTTGCGAAGTCGACTGGAGAATTCACCAACAAACAACGGAAAGCCGGTTGGATTGGTTTCTGGTTGTTAACTGGTGGATTGGTATTGGCTGCATTAATGATTGCTTTAAATAAAGCCACTGTACTATATACGTTTTATGCACCATTACAAGCTTCACCGTTTTTCTATATTGCTTTAGCATTGATTATTATCGGAACTTATTTTGGCGCATTCGCGGTGATCAGTAGATATCGTTTATGGAAAAAAGAACACCCTGGCGAGAAAACGCCATTACTTGCCTATATGGCAGTAGCAACATTAGTTCTATGGTTAATCGCTACGATCGGTGTAGTCGCAGCTGTTCTATTCCAGTTCCTACCTTGGGCTTTCGGTTGGACGGATACAATTAACGTCGCGTTAACAAGAACATTATTTTGGTATTTTGGTCATCCGCTCGTCTATTTTTGGTTGCTGCCAGCTTATATGGCTTGGTACGTTATGGTACCAAAAATTATTGGCGGAAAAGTATTCAGTGATCAATTGGCAAGGTTTTCATTTGTATTATTCATTTTGTTCTCCATTCCGGTAGGATTTCACCACCAATTGCTTGAATCAGGAATTGGAGAAGGATGGAAATTTTTCCAAGTCATTTTAACATTTGCTGTTATTCTACCATCATTAATGACTGCATTCGCATTGTTTTCAACATTCGAGATTGCAGGACGTCAAAAAGGTGGAAAAGGGCTGTTCGGTTGGTTTAAAAAGTTGCCGTGGGGCGATGTGCGATTCTTGGCACCTTTCATGGGGATGTTAATTTTCATTCCAGCAGGTGCAGGTGGAATCATTAACGCTTCCCACCAATTAAACCAAATCGTCCATAATACGATCTGGGTCACAGGGCACTTTCATATCACAGTCGGTGGAACGGTTGCAGTAACATTTTTCGGAATCAGTTATTGGATCATTCCACATTTGAAAGGCCGTATCTTAACGAAGAAGATGAATAAGATTGGAATCTATCAAACAGTTCTTTGGGCTGTCGGCATGGGAATCATGTCTTCTGCCATGCATATTTCAGGGCTACTCGGAAACCCAAGACGTACGCAAATGACTAGTTACAATGGTCATGAAGTCGCCTCTTCATGGGGAGCGTATGAAATGGCTCACGCAGTCGGTGGAACATTGTTGGTCATCTCGTTAGTACTCTTTGTCATCGTTTTGATCAATCTAGCTTTCTTCGCACCGAAAGGCAACGAGGAATTCCCAATTGCCGAAGAATTGAATCCGACACAACAGACGCCAAACTGGCTTGAAAATTGGAAACTTTGGATTGGAATCGTGTTTGCATTGATTTTCATTGCGTACACCTTACCGATTATCGACATTATCAATAACTCACCACCAGGATCTAGCGGGTTCAAATACTGGTAAAAACAAAAAAGCAGATACCGATATCGGTGTCTGCTTTTGTTAAAAACATTAGGCGTATAGATCAGCCATTGTCACATCATACTGTAATTGTTTTAAATAATTGTAGAATTGGCCACGATGGTGAAAGACATGAGACTGGATCTCAGCTAACCATTGTATTTGTGTATGGCCATCTTCCATATAAAATGCTTTCGTTTTTTTCGTGAAAAATTCTTCTTCAGACAAAGAGGTCATATATTCATAAAGTGCATGGTAACCTTCTTCAAACACCACACCCATATCCGTTGGAGTTTGTAATTGACTATATTTGTTTTCAAGCTCTCGAACCTTCTCTAATGGTTCTTCTTTTAAGATATAAAGATCTGTGGCTGGAATAGAAACAAGGTGGATTGCAAGTTCTCTTAGTGTCCGCATGTTCTCAGCTGGGCGATAATCCCAATCGGTATCCTTAATGTGCAACAATAAATTCTGAGTCGTCCGGACACAAAGCTCGATCTCTTCAAACATGATATCTTGTAGAGTCTTTGCTTGATTCATGAAAATCCTTCCTTTCTGCTCCGTTGTTTGCTAAGTTGAGAATAGATGATTTCTAGTTATTGTCTGACTTCTTATTTAAAAGTATAACATAAACAATTCGGATTCCGGGTATAGAACAATGAGGAGGTATGTTACGTGAAACGACACGAAGGACTCTTTCCATTATCACATCATCATCATCATGCATTAGTAATTTCAAAAGATTTAAAGGACATAGGAACAAGTAAAGGTGAGAAGACGTATAAGATTGTCTTACGTGAGCTTGTTGAATTTTGGGAAAAGGACGGGAATGAACATTTCCGAGATGAAGAGGAAGTACTCATTCCGTTGTACTTACGTTTTGAGAGTGAACCCAATGTCGATTTGGTCAAAAAAGTTCTCTATCAACATGCGGAAATTCGAGGCTTGATTACAGCAATCCGAAACAATCAACAGGCTGATCATGAACAACTGAACTTATTGGGTCACTTATTGGATGAACACATTCGTTTGGAAGAACGTGAATTATTCCCTGTGATTGAAGAAGCCGTTCCAGAAAAGTATTTATATCAAGCAAGCGGAAAGTTTCATAATGACTCTTATAGTGGTTACTAAGTATGCAACATCGTTTATATGAAAAATGACCAGACTGGAATTCTTCCCAGTCTGGTTTTTTATTGGGCGAGAAATAAATCAATCAATAAAAAATTCCAGCTGCAACGGTGCAGCTGGAAATGAGAGAGTGGATCGTAAAAAATTAAGCGTTATTCGGTTACTTCACTTTTAACTTCAGCTGGTACTTCCAATCCTAAACCTTCAGCAACACGTGTACCTAGATCTGGATCTGCTTTGTAGAAGTGACCAATTTGACGGAGTTTAATGTCATCCCTTGTTACAGGTTTCATATGATCGACGAAGTTTTTAACTAGACGATCTTGCTCATCTTGGCTCATTAGACGGTAAAGATCACCTGCTTGCGTGTAATGATCATCGGAATCATACGCAACACTGTCCGCATGGCCTTCAACTTCGAATGGATCCATGACTACAGATGAATCTTCTTTTGGCTCATAGTCATAGCTATTTGGTTCATAATTGACAGAACTTACCTGATGACCATATTGCATGGTTCCGCCGCGCTGGTAATTGTGTGTTTCAACAATTGGGCGGTTAACAGTGAGCTGTTCATGATTGACGCCTAAACGGTAACGCTGTGTATCGGAATAGGAGAACAAACGTCCTTGAAGCATTTTATCAGGGGATGCTTCAATTCCAGGTACGAAATGTGCTGGAGATAGAGCAGCTTGTTCAACTTCTGCAAAGTAGTTTTGCGGATTGCGGTTCAATACCATTTTTCCTACTTCGATTCTCGGATAATCTTTTTGACTAACTGTTTTTGTCACATCGAAAAGATCCCACTTGTACGTTTTATAGTCTTCAAACGGAATGATCTGCACATATAAAGTCCAAGAAGGGTAGTCACCAGCTTCGATGGCATTGAATAAATCTTCTGTATGATAATCAGGATTTGTACCTGCAAGTTCGTCTGCCAAATCCACGTCTAAGCCTTTCACGCCTTGGTCACTGATAAAGTGATATTTAACCCAGAACGCTTCTCCTTCTTCGTTCACCCATTTGTACGTATGGCTTCCATAACCATTCATATGACGGTATGTTGCCGGAATACCGCGGTCCCCGTGAAGATAAGTGATCTGGTGCATGGATTCTGGTGATTGAGACCAAAAATCCCAAACCGCATTTTTATCCTTCAAGTTCGTTTGTGGATTTCGTTTTTGTGTATGAATGAAATCAGGGAATTTGATGGCATCACGAACAAAGAAAATCGGTGTATTGTTACCGACCAAGTCATAGTTCCCTTCTTGTGTGTAAAATTTCACCGCAAAACCACGAGGGTCACGGACAGTATCAGCCGATCCTAGTTCACCGGCAACGGTTGAGAAGCGGATAAACATCGGTGTACGTTTCCCTTTCTCATTTAAAAAGTCAGCTTTTGTGTATTTTGATATTTCATCGTTTGTCACTTCAAAATAGCCGTAAGCTCCTGCACCTTTTGCGTGAACGACACGCTCCGGAATACGCTCGCGGTCAAAGTGTGCAAGTTTTTCCAGTAAATGCACGTCTTGCAATAGTACGGGTCCACGATTACCAGCAGTGACAGAGTTTTGGTTGTCCCCTACAGGAGCACCACTAGAAGTTGTCAGTCGTTTTTTATTCTGATCCATTGATTAAAATCCTCCTTCATTGAATTGTATACTTATCATAATATATTTAAATTGGTTTGTAAATAATAATGATTATAAATAAATAATATTTATTCATTGGGTTTCACTTAACTAATTATGTATAGATAACTGTTTAGAATTGATGTGTTAGGTGTTGTGGCGTTTGTCGTAAGCTATCGAGAGTGGTTTGTTTTTGTTGGATATTATCAATTGTTTGAGGGTGTTTGAGAAAAAAGACACCATAGAAAAGAAATCTATGGTGTCTTTTTGTGCTTATTTACTTGCGATTGCCTCAATTTCTACTTTTACATCTTTCGGAAGGCGGCTGACTTCAAAGGCAGCACGAGCTGGATAAGGCTCTTCTAAATAACTCGCATAAATTTCATTCACTGTCGCAAAATCATCCATGGAATTTAATAAAATAGTCATTTTCGCGACATCTTTAAACTGTAAGTTAGCCTCTTTCAGGATAGCTTCTAAGTTTTTCATGACTTGGTGTGTCTGATCTGCAACATCTTCACTGACAATCTCCATCGATTTTGGATCAAGTGGTATTTGTCCTGAGATAAAGACGAGATCACCTACTTCAACTGCTTGAGAATAAGGTCCAATTGCTTCTGGTGCTTCTTTGGTGGAGTATGCTTTCTTCATCGTTCATTCTCCTCTCCTAAAAAGTTATTATTCAATTTGTTGTTCAATCATAATACGGATTGACGTGAACATGGACATCATGCACTTCTTCAAAATGATTCATTAATATTTCTTTCACTCTTGCCGAAATCGCATGACCTTCATCGACTGTGATTGTGGGATCAACGCTGATTTTAGTATCAATTATAACATAAGAACCGTGTGACCTCGCATGCAAAGAATCAATTCTCTTAACGCCATTGACTTGTTTCACTGTTTGATTAAATTTTTCCGTTTCTTCTTCGTCTAGAACAATTTCGAGTGAAATTCTAACGGCCTCTTTTCCTAAACTAAAACCCATCCACATAATAATTCCAGCAATGATTGCTCCGGCTATTGGATCGAAATAAGTTAAATAAGAAATTTGATAGCGGTCACCAATCATTGCTAATCCAATACCAACGAGAGCAACGACTGAAGAAATCGCATCTGACCGATGATGCCAAGCATCTGCGATGATTGCTTGGCTTTTGATTTTTTTCCCTAAACGGTTTTTATATTGAAATAAAGCTTCTTTAACGATGATGGAAAAGACAACAATATATAATGCCAGTGGGTGTGTTGATTGTTTAGCATTAGACCAAATGGCAGAGACGGCATCCATTAAAATTTCAAACCCAACAACAATCAACAACATCGATACGATCAAGGTAGCAATGTTTTCAGCCTTACCATGTCCATAGGGATGTTCTGAATCAGGTGGTTTTTGTGCGGCACGGACACCGACCAATACGGCGATTGAACTGATGACATCAGAAGCAGAGTGGAGAGCATCGGCGATTAATGCACGACTATCGCCAAGAACTCCACCGATCCCTTTGATGATGGCTAGGATTACATTGGCGACCATCCCGATAATCGATGCAAATTGAGCTTTCTGAAAACGATCCGACATAGAAAAACCTCTTTTAATGTTTGTCTTTTTATCATACCAATATTTTTCGCTAACAGTCCAAGAACAACCATTTCAAACGACTTTTTTTAAAAAAATATATTACATAATCGTTGGATGTTTAAGATGTTTCTCATGGTTGAAAAATCATCGTAAAACAAACGGTGAATATCTACCTAGATTTAAGGGGAAAATATTTAATATACAATCGTTCAAAAGGACTTTCGTTCGAGTTAAACAAGGAATACATTACAATTCATTAACATGCGTTTATGTATTGTTCAGAACGGTTATTAATGTATTAGCACGACGCAACACCAAGAAAAAATCATTTTAAGGAGTGTTACTTCATGAAGAAACTATTTATGACTTCATTTTTTGCGCTAATTCTTACTTTAGCAGCTTGCGGTGGAGACTCTGGTGAAGAGGACCCAGCAACGAATGAAGACACTGGAACACCAACAGAAGAAGATTCAGGTTCTAGTGAAACAGATACAGGTTCCACAGACACTGGTTCAACAGGAACTGAAGGAGATTCCGATATGGGATCTGAAGGTACCGATTCCGACACAGGTGCTGGCACAGAATCCGACATGGAGTCTGAAGGTGCTGAACCTGACACAGGATCAGGAGACGCAGATGGTGATGACTTAGATTCTGACGTTAAAAATGATGGCTAATAAATAAAAAACCAAGGCAGTGGCACACGAGCCACTGCCTTTCATTATTTGGGTACATAGTTCGTAAATTCACCCGTTTTTAAAAGTGTATAATCCTCGTATCTGTTGGGCTAACTAAGGATAAATGAACAGATGAGGATGAAGACACCATGAAAGATAAAACAATACCTTATTTTGTGATCGCGTTAATCATTAGTATGTCTATCGGCTATTTATTTGGTTGGGACAAAACGGAATCGACCGAGTATGAAGAGGCAGTACCAGTGATGAGTAAAAACAACATTGAAGATGAAATTGTCGATACAGATTTTGAAGGAATAAAGATCAAACAATTGAACGAAAAAGCTAAAACGTATGAACTACAGGTGGAAATACCTTTGTTTGGAGTAAAAGCAATCGATCAGTTCTTTGAAGAGGAAGCCGAACAGCGTATAGAACATTTTATTGCATTACTTGAACACAGTGGTAATGTATCTCCATCACACCAAGGAGCCTATTTTGTAACGACCGATCTTTATAAAAGTGGGAAAGAATTCTTTTCTGTCGTTATGGCTGAAGAAACCTATACAGGCGGAGCCAATTTCGATCAAAAATCTTCCGTTTATTTGGTCGACCTGTTAACCGAGGATTTTGTGGATCCGATTGATTTATTTGATCAGCCATTTGAAGCACAAGACAAGTTTTTTGAGTTAGTTGAAAAGAATTTGAGAGCATCTGACTATTATTCGAATTATATTATGGAAGACCAGTTACAGGAATGGTTAAATCAAGATCAATATGACTTCTCGAATGTTTTTATTCGCGATCATAACTTGGTCGTTAAATTTGATAAATACGAAGTTACAGCAGGTGTGGCAGGCATGCCAGAGGTTGAAGTTCCAATAGATGAGATGAAAGAGTTTATGAATGAAGAATGGCTAGAGCGCATCGAGTCCATTGATGAAACGACGGATGAGTATTACTTATGATAAAAACGAGGGTGGAACAAAGTGCTTTAACCAGCGCTATGAAAATTGTTCCGGCCTCACTATATCGTATAAACAGAAATAGTGGGTAAGGTCATCCGTCGATGATCTTACCCACTAATTTTAGTATGTTTATTTGATTTGAAAATTATTATCCTGGTTCCTCTAGCCGAGTTTCATAAAGGTCAGCATACCGGCCGCCTTGTGATATTAGTTCGTCATGACTTCCTTTCTCGATAATTTCTCCGTGTTCGAGCATAATGATTTGATCGGCTGATTTAATGGTGTTCAAGCGATGAGCAATAACAAAACTGGTCCGACCTTCCATCAAACGTTTTAACGCTTCTTGAATTTTAATTTCTGTTACCGTATCAATACTGCTTGTTGCTTCATCCAGTACAAGTATTTTCGGATCTGCCAAAAGCGCGCGAGCAATGGTAATTAGTTGCTTCTGTCCTTGACTGATACTCATGCCATCCGCATCAATTGGCGTATCGTATTGCTCCGGAAGTTTCGAGATAAAGTCATGCGCATTGGCATTTTTAGCTGCCTCGACAACTTCATCATCGGTTGCATTCAACTTTCCATAACGAATATTTTCGCGAATGGAGCCTTCAAATAAAAAAGCATCTTGTAAAACGAACGCCATATGTTTCCGTAAGCTATTTCGTTTAATACTTTTTATATCTTTTCCATCTAGCAATATTTCCCCATCGTCATAATTGTAAAATCGAGCAATGAGGTTAATGATTGTTGTTTTGCCGGCCCCTGTATGTCCGACAAAAGCAGTTGTGCTGCCAGGGTCTGCAGTAAAACTGATTCCTTTTAGAATTGGTTCATCAGGGTTATAAGAAAAAGTAACGTTTTTAAATTCAATCTCACCCTTAGGTACGTCGATTGAATCAGCGTCTACTTCATCAAGTTCTTCGCCGTCTTCATCCATAATATTAAAAACTCGTTCGGCTCCAGCTACGGCAGCCAATAGTTGGTTGAACTGATTGGACAGCTCGTTTAACGGTCGTGTGAACTGACGTGCCAATTCAGTAAATATCACGATGGTTCCGACGGTAATCATGTCGTTCAATACAAACACACCACCGATAAAAGCAATCAAAGCGAAACTAAGCACATTTAACATGTTCATTAGCTTCGGAATGAATCCAGAGATCGTACCTGCCCAATAGCCTGAGTTCCGCACGTCATCATTTTTTTGTTCAAATTCGTCAGTCACTCGTTCCTCTTGGGAGAATGTTTTAATAATCCGTTGGCCCGATATCGTTTCTTCCACATAGCCGTTCAAATGTCCAAGCCGTTGCTGTTGGATTTTATACAACGGGCCAGTCCTACTTGTGATCCACTTCATGCCAAATACCATAATTGGAATGATGGACATGGTGATCAGTGCCAGTAATGGACTGAGATAGACCATGACACTGACTGTTCCGACCAGCGTGAGGACACTGGATAAAATTTGAATAATGGACGTGTTTAATGTGTTACTGACATTATCGATATCATTGGTTAACCGGCTCATGATTTCGCCTTGCTGCCTTCTGTCAAAGAAAGGAATCGGCAATGTGTGTAGCTTCTCAAACAACTCCGAGCGGATGGTGTATACCGTGTTTTGGGCGATGCCAATCATGAAAAAATGCTGGCAAAACATCGCGATAGAGTAGCCTAGATAGACGAGAAATAACCAAAAAAGCATACGGTTAATCCCTGACATCTCTTGGACAGCAATGTACTCATCGACTGTCGTCCCAATCATATACGGACCGAGAATGGCAAAGCCGGAACTTAGAGCAACCATGACGGTAACAAGCAGAAGCATCCATTTTTCCGCCAATAAGTAAGAGAAGATTTGACGCACCGTCTTTTTCCAATTGCGTACTTTTGGCTTTGCTCGTTCATCGGTGACGCGTTCTGCTTCTGATAAATCTATTTTTTGCTGTCGAAATGGTTCCAGTAGCTGTTTAAGCATATAAATCCTCATCTCCAACTTGTGATGCGACAATGTTTTGGTAAAGTTCAGATGTATCAACGAGTTCATCATGTGAACCTTCTGCTAAAATACGTCCCTCATCCATTAAAATGATGCGATCACAGCTTTTTGCCGTGTCGATTTTTTGCGTCACAATGAATGTTGTACACCCATAAGTTTGGATCGCCTGAAGAAGTTTAGATTCTGTTTTTAAATCTAACGAGCTTGTACTATCATCTAGCAAAAGAACTTTTGGACTGCGAATCAAAGCTCGGGCAATAGAGACACGTTGCTTTTGACCTCCGGACAGATTGACACCTTTTTGGCCGATTTTGGTCTCGTAACCTAAAGGTTGTTCCATAATTGTCTCATGGATTTGAGCGTCTTTAGCGGCTTGGATGATTTCTTCTTTCGTTGCATCATTTTTTCCCCAGCGAATATTTTCTTCAATACTACCGGTGAACAATAAAGGCGCCTGCGGAACGAAGCCAATCGCCATTCGTAGTGTGTCTAAAGGATAATCCTGAACATCGACATCATCAATCTTCACTTGACCACCCGTTGTATCATAAAGCCTAGGAATTAACTGAAATAGCGTCGATTTACCTGAACCTGTTGCACCGATAATCGCGATACGCTCCTCCGGTTGGGTGGTAAACGATACATGGTCCAGTACTTTATTCGTTGTTTCTGGATAATAAAAATCAACTTGTGAAAATTCAACCTTCCCAGCAGTTACTTTCAGATCCTTTTCTGCATTGGATTTTTCGAGTAAATCGACTTCTTCATCCATGACGACTTGAAGCCGTTCGGCAGATGCTTTCATCCGTGATAAAGCCATTGTCAAAAACCCGAACATCGTAATGGCCATCGATACCCGTAGTGCATAATTGATGATGGCGACGACTTCACCGACTTGCGCTTGTCCTGCCTGAACTTCAGTTGACCCATACCACAAAATGACTAGCAAACTCATATTCATGCCAAATAAAAGAACAGGCATGGACGATTCAATGAGACGCAAAGCTGATTTTGTTCGATTCATAAGCTCTGTATTCACTTCTTTAAATCGAGTCTCCTCAAAGTTCTTCCGTAAAAATGCTTTGATCAAGCGGATGCCAGACAAATTCTCTTGCATGACCCGATTGACACGGTCCAACCGAACTTGCACTTTTGTGAAAAGAGGACTCGCTTTTTTGATGACCCACAAAATTAATAAAACAAGTATAGGAACGGAAACCAAAAAAACTAAAGAGATTTGCCAATTGACGAGAAACGCCATGAGAACACCGCCAATGACTAAAAGGGGTGCCCGTAGCATAATCCGAAGTCCCATGAAAATCCCGTTTTGTACCATCCTGACATCATTGGTGAAGCGTGTAATCAAACCGGATGTCGGAAAATGGTGTAGATTTTTGAAGGAAAACGATTGAACTTTTTCAAAAAGCCGTTGCCGGATATCGTAACCGTAATGAAAAGTGACATAAGCTGAATAGAAAGAATTCAGCATTCCGGCAATAAATGAAAACGCTGCAAGCACGAGCATTAAAACGCCCCATTTAATGACCGTATCCATATTTTGAGTCACAATACCTTCATCAATCATTTTTCCGAGAAAAAATGGGAGCATCAATTCGACTGCCAATTCAATCAACATGAGGGACCAAGCGACAATCATATGTAAACGATAAGGTTTCAGATGTGATAAGATTTTCTTCAAGATGCTCAACTCCATCTAGGTAAGCTGTTCATAATTTTTAACCATTGTGATTATTCTAACATATTCACTTTGCGTTATATTACTATAATGAACCATCTTTGTCATCATTGGTAATGGTTTAATGGAAAACGGTAACAGCGATTTTTCCTTCCGCGCATGATATAATGGCGACACACCGAACGATTGAAGGAGAGACGGTATGGAATTAGAAAGGCATCAATATGTAAAATTCAGAAGAGAGATGGATCCCATTAATCTCGAACAAAAGCATATCGAAGACGTTTGTTACGTCTCTTTATATGAGGATAAAATTGTGACCGAGGAACAAGAATATAAAATCCATCAAGTATTTGATCTATCGTATCGCATGTTATCGGAAGAATATGGATTTTTTTACTTGCATACATCGAAAGGCGTCATGACGTTGAATGTAAAGGATGAACCGATAGAATTTATTAAAAAGTTCCGAGAAGTAGAGCAAAAATAGAAGGGGAAGGACTTAATAATGGAGAAAAAAGTATTACTCGTTGACGGCATGGCACTTTTATTCCGTGCGTTTTATGCGACAGCCATGTCAGGCTATTTCATGGTGAATTCAAAAGGCATCCCGACGAATGCTGTCCACGGATTTACAAGGCATTTACTCACCGCAACGAATCACTTTCAGCCGACACACGTCGTTTGCTGTTGGGATATGGGTTCACACACTTTCCGGAATGATTTATTTGACGGCTATAAAGCAAACCGTTCAGCACCGCCGGAAGAGTTGGTTCCCCAGTTTGATCTCGTCAAGGAAGTGACGGAAGCAATGGATATTCCAAACGTAGGGATCAAAGGGTATGAAGCGGATGATTGTATTGGAACATTGGCAAGAGCATATCAAGAAGATTCAGAGGTCTTGATTTTGACCGGAGACAGAGATATCCTGCAATTGCTGGATGAACAAGTGAAAGTGGTTCTAATGAAAAAAGGAGTCGGAAACTACGATATTTATCATGCAGAACGTTTCGTAGAAGAACACGGGATACAACCACTACAGATGATTGAATTGAAAGCAATGATGGGAGATTCCAGTGACAATTATCCTGGTGTTCGAGGGATTGGCGAAAAGACAGCCCTTAAATTGTTGCAAAAACACGGATCGTTGGAAGCTATTTTGGAAAACTTAGATTCATTGACAAAAGCACAACGAACGAAATTCGAAACCGATATGGAAATGGTACATTTATCTCGTCAACTGGCTGAAATCAACTGTGAAACGGAAGCGTTTTGTGACTTGTCAAATGCAGTGTTTCAACCTAACCGGGAGCGGGTTATGGAAAAATTCAACGAGCTGGAATTTAAGCGAATTGAACAATTGGTATAAAGCTAGAATCGGAAAAGTATATGAATCAAAAAGTAGCATCACTCATTGGCGAACAAAACCGTGTTGAAGCGATTGGATCAGTAAGGGGGGTAACCATTGACACTAATCTACACAATGGCGATCGGATTGGTAATCTTTATTGTTGTGTTGGCGGTAACATTGATGGCTATTTCAAAGGGATATAATTATAAACACGAGGTAGATCCACTTCCAGAGACACAAACAGAAATGAAAGAAGCTGAATGAAGGAAAGCTGTTCGATGTCGGTTATGAATTACTGATATCGAACAGCTTTTTTATTTGGCGTTTTGTATATATTCAGCACTTCTTCAGTGTTAATGCTCCAACCTTCAGTGTTGATTGAAGCTTCTTCAGCGTTAATCCGCTAACCTTCAGTGTTAATCCAGCGTGCTTCAGTGTTGATTTGTCGTTCTTCAATGTTAATCTGCCGTTCTTCAGCATTAATTCGCCAACCTTCAGTGTTGATTGAAGCTTCTTCAGTGTTAATCTGCCAACCTTCAGTGTTAACCCGCAAACCCTCAAGTTTTTAACGATAAACCGTACAGCTTCAAAATTAACTCGAACTACTTCAACAACACAAAAAAAGCACCGACCGAAGTCAGTGCAAATGTTTACTCAATCAAAATTGAAATGAGATTTTAGTCATTACTCAACGAATATTCCTCTAAAAATTCTTCGTATTTATCTGTTGGTGCTGCACCCATGATTCGGTGCACTTCTTCACCATTTTCGTAGTAAACTAATGTTGGTGTTGCCTCGATGTTGTACTCACTCCAACCATCTTCAAATTCTAAAAGGTTGAATTTCTTTAAATCAACGCCTTTGTCTTTTGCTAATGGGGATAATCTTGGTGTCGCTTCTCGACAATGTTCACAAGTCGGACTGAAGAAATAGACAGTCATCGTTTCGCCAGAAGATAAGTCTTCTTCTAATTCGTCTGGAGTAATAACGTTTTGATAATGTTCATTATCCAATAATTTAACCGTTTCTGGATGTAAGGAATCTTTTCCATAAGGATTCCCTTCGACTTTTTCAGATGTTGCCATATTGGTTAGTAAAACGATGCCTATGAATAAAACGATTACTAGACCGCCAAATATAAGAATTTTTTTCATAGTTACACTCCTTTTGATTGTTTGAATCCTAAGATGCTGATTACTAAAATCAGTAAAAATGCAGTGCCGGCGAGAAATGGTATGGAAATAAAGCCTAACCAATCAATGTAGGTTCCAGTACAAGAAACTTGTCCACAGCTCGGAGCAGTAGACTGTAAGAACTCCAACTTTTGTATCCCATAGTGATAAATCGAAATGATTAGACCGATACTAGAAAAAACGATTGAATAAATGAATACTTTCGTGTCCTTCAGTAAAGTTCCAACCAATAAAATAAGGACGAGGGGATACATAAAGATACGTTGAACCCAGCATAGCTCACAAGGTGGATACTGCTGAACTTCCGAAAAATAAAGCGATCCTAGTGTCGCGACCAAAGCGATGACCCATCCGGTGATCGCAAAGTTTTCAGCTCGTTTTGTCATAATAAATCTCCTATAGTTACATCAAAATTATAGTACGAAAAACATCAAAAAGTAAGAAGTATGCTTTGAATATTTTCTTACACCTTCTCTTATTGTAAGATAGAGAAGATTGGAGGAAAGAAAATGATATTTAAGATCTTATCTAGGCTCTCGATTGCTTTAGCAGCTTTCCTATTTACATATATCGCGAATTTATTGTTTTCTGATATGAGTTTACAAGCTGCGAATGATTATGTGTCCAACCCATTGCATTGGATGATTTTCACGTTTTATTTAATAGGTATCTCTTTTTTGATTGACTGGATTTTCAAAAAAATCAATGAAACATCGACTTGGTCTTATGTTTCAGCCTATACATTAGCTGGAATCATCATTTGGGCTGTATTATTTGTTACGGTGTTGTTTGATTCCTTTTCATGGTATTTCTTTGTGGTGATTTATTCAAGTATTTATACTGTGATAGGATTTATCGTATTTTATCTGTTTTTAAAAGTGTTTCGCATGAATGTGAAAAAAATCTTGATGATTGGCATTCCATCATTGATCGCGATCTTGTTTATTGTCTTCACAAACCCAGCAATCAAATCAGGGTTTTCAAGTGCGTATGAGGCAAATTCATATCACGCTGAATTCGATAATTTCAATGGGGAAGAGCCTGTATGGATTCCAGTTGAGGCAGAACAGGAATATGAAATTGAGATTGATTGGAATTTAGAGAATGATGCTCAACACGGACTCCGTCTCTCACCTGACGTTCATGAAATGGGAGATTTAACCATTGAAGAAAATGAAACCATTTCATATGAGGCAACTGAAACAGGTGAATTGTTGTTCTTTTTTAATGGAGTCAATATAGAAGGCGAAGTAACGTTTACTTGGGAAGAAATCTAGCTAATAAAAGGAGTATGACATCGTGGAAACAACAATCGCCATTGCAATTTTTCTACTTACATTACTTTTTGTTATTTGGCAGCCAAAAAATCTAGGTATTGGTTGGTCTGCTTGTGTGGGCGCGATCATTGCCTTATTGTTTGGCGTCGTTACGTTCAATGACGTCATTACCGTAACGGAGCTTGTCTGGAATGCGACACTTGCTTTCGTCGCCATCATTCTCATTTCATTGATTTTGGATGAAATAGGATTTTTTGAATGGGCTGCTTTACATATGGCGCGGTTGGCTAAAGGAAATGGCGTAAAAATGTTTTTTTACGTAACATTACTTGGAGCGGGTGTAGCTGCGTTATTCGCCAATGATGGTGCTGCTTTGATTCTGACACCGATTGTCCTGTCGATGGTCCGTGCCTTGAACTTTAAAGAAGCGATGATTCTGCCGTTCATCATGGCAAGTGGGTTTATCGCTGACACGACCTCCTTGCCATTTGTCGTCAGTAACCTTGTCAATATCGTTTCAGCCGATTTCTTTTCGATTGGCTTTATTGAATACATGGCTCGAATGATTTTACCAAACCTATTTTCGCTTGTCGCAAGCATGGTTGTGCTGTTTTTATTTTTCCGTAAATCGATTCCGGACAACTATGATGTGACTGCGTTACGAAAACCGAGTGAAGCCATTAAGGACCATACGATGTTCAGGCTATCATGGATTGTTTTAGGTGTCTTATTGATCGGATATTTTGCCAGTGAATTCATCGCGGTACCGGTGTCTGTCGTAGCTGGAGTCACAGCGATTATCTTTTTCGTCATTGGTAGAAGAAGTCCAGCCGTTTCCGCAAAAGAAGTCATCAAGGGCGCACCATGGGATATTGTGTTTTTCTCGATCGGCATGTATGTCGTCGTCTTCGGCTTACGAAATGTCGGGTTGACCGACTTATTGGCAGAAATCATTAATTATACGGTAGAAGGCGGATTGCTTGCTGCGACGATGTCCATGGGCTTCATCGCTGCTATTTTGTCATCTGTGATGAATAATATGCCGACTGTGATGATCGATGCATTGGCGATTGCCGATACAAGTGCAACCGGCATTACGAAGGAGGCTTTGATTTATGCGAACGTAATCGGCAGTGACTTAGGACCAAAGATTACGCCGATTGGGTCGCTTGCCACCTTACTTTGGTTACACGTGCTATCGAAAAAAGGAATTCGTATTTCATGGGGATATTATTTTAAAGTCGGAATCATCTTAACAGTTCCTGTGTTGGTGATTACGTTATTCGGCTTGTATTTCACATTGATCTTATTTTAAGGAGTGAGTCTTAAAATGAATAAAAAAGTAGTTTATTTTCTTTGCACAGGAAATTCTTGTCGCAGTCAAATGGCTGAAGGATTTGGAAAAGAAATGCTTGGAGAAACCTGGGATGTTTATAGTGCAGGGGTTGAAGTACATGGCTTGAATCCACGAGCGATTGAGATGATGCAAGAAAAAGGCATCGATATCTCCAATCAATCTTCTTCACTAATCGACACAGAAATTTTAAACCGTTCAGACCTTGTCATTACACTCTGCGGTGACGCGAAAGATCGTTGTCCGACAATCCCAGCAGGAGTTCAAACAACACATTGGGACTTGCCAGACCCAGCAAAAGCGGAAGGGACAGAAGAAGAGATTCTGCATGAATTCCGCAGTGTTCGAGATGAAATTGAAAGACGAATCAAATGGCTCGCCGAGAATGAGTAGGGCTTTTGAAAAAAGAAGGAATTCTTCATAAACATTTTTCGTTCTTATAGGACTAAATCCCCCTTTTTCTTATTGTATTCTTATTAATTTTCTGTAAAATAAAAGGGGGGAGGGGAACGGTGATGAAAAAGTACATACATAAAATTCGCTGGAAATATGTCGTGTTTACGTTTATTTATACGGCGCTTTTGTTGCTGGTTGTATCGCCTTTTTTCTATATTTATTATGTCAATAATGGTATGCCTATTTTCGATGAACGACTGGAAGCGGCTACAATCGATCATTTAGAATCGGTTGGTCTTTCAGAAGAAGAAATTTCAGATGCAAAAATAGTTCGACCGCCTTACGATACACACCAAGATTATTATAAAGCGCATGTTTTTGTCAGCTTCGTCGATGATCCCGATGTCTATTACATATACGGAAAAGAAAAGTACTTTGGTGACATCGTCCAATACTGCGAAAAGGAAGTTGTGCTGCCAAAAGGGAATGAACTCGTTTTAGAGACGATGAGTTATGATGAAGATGGCTGTGTGTCCATGTCAATCGAGGACACGGAAGAATAACCTACATAATCGGTTAAACACCTGATCGACGTGATTGGGTGTTTTTTTGTGTTCATTTTAACCATTAGGGACCATATATTTTGAATCTGGGTGCATATTTACGATGTTTGGGCTTATAAGTTAGCCAGTTGGTCGCATAACGGAGTCTTTTGGGCTCATAATCTCATCTTCAGGCACATATTTACGGAAAAAGGGAGCATATCACCAGCCGTCTAATAGTCTTTTGTGCAGGTTTTATGAAACGACTGACCACTATGCAGAAAGATTTCCACAAAAATCTGTATATCTTGATATAGGTCAAGGAATAGAACCACAATCCCTTCTATACTTAAGATGAACCAAAAAACAAAGGAGAGATGAAGATGAAAACAACTAAATTTCAATTAGAAACGTTAACATGTCCATCTTGCATCAAAAAGATTGAAAGTAACTTAGGAAAAATGGATGGTGTGGATGAAGTGAAGGTTCTCTTTAACTCAAGTAAAGTCAAGGTCCAATACGATGAAGCAAAAGTGAATAAGGATCAACTTGAAGATACGGTCACGAAGCTTGGTTACCCAGTATTGTCAGCTTCTTGATTGGAGGGGAACACATTGAAAAAGATACTCCTCACCATTGATCCACTCACTTGCCCAGGATGTGCAAGTGAGATGGAATCAATGATTCTTGAAAAAGAAGGTATTGAATTTGGAAAGGTATTTCATCAACTTGGCAAGGTTTTATGCCGGTATGATGAAGAAAAGATTGATTCGGACACGGTAGAACATTGGATACAACAAATTGATACAAAAGTCAGGTAAAAAAGAGAGGGAGTGTTCAGAATGATTCGTTGGATACAAAGGCAGACAAATCAACTGACGTTTACGGCAGGAGCATTATTGATTATTGCTTTCATCGCTCATTGGATGGAGATTGTAGCAATCAAACAAGGGGCATTGATCGTCGCGACAATTGTTGCGGGTGTTCCGATTGCCATTAAAGCGTTCCAAGCATTGCGAATGAAAGCTTTTAGCATCGAGTTATTGGTGACCATTGCAGTAACAGCTGCGTTATTTATAGGAGAATATGTTGAATCGGCAGCGGTCACATTTCTATTCTTATTTGGAGCATATCTTGAAGCGCGTACACTCAACAAAACAAGAGCATCATTAAGAGAATTGACGGAATTGGCACCGGATGAAGCTTCTGTTTTTCGAAATGGAGATTGGGTATCCGTATCGGTAGATGAAGTTGAAGAAGGAGAGAGAGTCGTCGTTCGCTCGGGCGGAAAAATTCCAGTCGATGGAAAAATTTTAACCGGTGAAGCAACGATTAATGAAGCGGCCATTACAGGTGAGTCTGTTCCAGTAGGAAAAACAAATGATGATGACGTTTTCAGCGGATCAATCATTGATTCAGGCTATATCGAAATGGTGGCTGAAAAAGTTGGAGAAGACACTACGTTCGCAAAAATTATTGAGCTAGTGGAAGAAGCACAAGAATCCAAATCAAAAACACAACGGTTTTTAGATAAATTCGCAAATATTTATACACCATCAGTCGTTGTCTTATCGGTTCTCGTTTATTTGATCACCAAAGATCTTCACCTTGCGATCATCTTCTTGGTCATTGCTTGTCCAGGTGCGTTAGTCATTGGTGCGCCCGTGTCAAACGTGGCCGGCATCGGAAATGGAGCAAAGCGTGGCGTCTTGATCAAAGGCGGCGATGTCATGGACCGATTATCGAAAATCGACACCATTGTCTTTGATAAAACAGGAACGCTAACAAGAGGAAAACCAGAAGTGACTGATTTTCATGTGATCGGCGATGAAAATCCTGACGACTTGCTACAAATGATTGCGCAAGCAGAAATGGCTTCAGAGCATCATTTAGGAAAAACGATTGTCAAGCATGCAAAAGAAAAAGGGTTATCATTACAAAATGATTATGAATATGTTGATGTCGTAAAAGGAAACGGACTTAGAAACCGCGTTGCTGGCCATCAATTCAGCATTGGAAACCGAGCGTTAATGGAGATGGACGACATCAAACTAACAGATGAAGTCAATAACTATGCAATCGAACAAGAAAAGAAAGGCAACACAGCCATTTTTGCAGCAAAAAACGGCCAATTAGTAGCCATCATTTCGATTGCTGACCAAATCCGTGAAGATGCCGTTGACGCTTTGAAAGAACTTCGTGAACACGGAATCAAGCAAATGATCATGCTTACAGGTGATAATGCGCACACAGCGAAGCGAGTGGCAGATCAACTTGGCTTGGATGGGTATCATGCGGAACAATTGCCAGTAGATAAAGTGAAATTCGTAGAAAAGCTACAGAACGAAGGGCATAAAGTCGCGATGATCGGTGATGGAATCAATGATGCGCCATCTATTGCGAAAGCGGATATTGGATTGGCGATGGGCGAAGGTGGAACAGACGTCTCCATGGAAACAGCTGATGTCGTCTTGATGGCGGATAAATTGAAGCAATTCTCTCACGCTTACGCATTAGCAAAAGTGACGGTTCGGAACATGAAACAAAACATGGGGTTTGCTGTCGGAACAGTATTCGTATTACTACTCGGTGTGCTAGTTGGAAGCATTCACTTAGCATCAGGCATGTTCGTCCACGAGGCAAGCATCCTGGTCGTCATCTTGAATGGTATGCGGTTGATTCGATTCAACCGTGAACCATCAGAGAAAAAGATTAAACCATTACCTGCACATGCTTAATCATCTAAACACTCCCTTTTATTCGGAAACCAATGCCGTAGCATTGGTTTTTTTCTTTATCGTAAATTCTTTGGCACATATTTTTCTGAGTTTGGCTCAAAAAAGTCATTCATGGGCACATATATTCAGTGAGTGGTATCAAATAATTTCAAGTAGGGTTCATATCGATATACAAGGGGTTCATATTTTACCGAATTGGACGCATATCAGTAATTCAATAGAGTAGACCAATAGCCTTCTAAGCTGTAGATTGGGCGTTCGAATCGCTCCTGGGTCGTACCAGAATCCAGTAAGCCGTCACAACAGAGTAAATGGATTGACGCTATTGAGATTATCACCGATGATAGAAGCAACAGATCCACTAAAGAATGGGGGATGAAAATGACAGAGGAACATACACAAGAACAAGGCACAGGACATACGTGCCATCCGGGCGGGTCGCGAAAAGCCTGTGTTTCTCAAGTGCCGATCTTCAACCATCTTGGACATGAGCAGATGAATGAAATAATGAATGTAGTTCGACACGTTTCTTTCAAGAAAGGAGAGACAATCTTCGGGGCTGGGGACTGGTCGGATACGTTGTATATCATTCACCAAGGGAAGGTAAAGATCTATCGGTTGGCAGAGTCTGGGAAAGAACAAATTTTAACAGTGCTATACCCAGGTGACTTTACAGGGGAATATGCATTATTCAACGAATCGACGCACCATGACTATGCTGAGGCGATGGAAAAAACGAATATCTGTATGATCAAAAAGGAAGATCTACAAAATTTTTTAATGAAGTATCCAACCATATCGCTAAAAATGTTGACAGAGTTCTCTAAACGACTGGAAGAATCAGGATCGCAAACAACAAACTTCGCAACCGAAAGAGTCGAAACCAGAATCGCATTATACCTAGCCGATTTAGCGAATAAAAGTGGAAGTGAAACCATCAAACTGCCAATGAGCCGTCATGACCTAGCATCTTACTTAGGAACCTCACCGGAAACAATTAGTCGACGCCTGGCAGATTTAGAGGACCGTGGATTGATTAAGCAACTTTCAAGAACGAATATTGAAATCATCGATATGGATGGGTTGTTGTTGATATAAATATTTATCAAAAATAAAACTCATCAACGTCATGTCGATGAGTCAAAGAGGAAGAATGTTATAGCAATGTAATTCCAATTAAGAATCCAGTGATAAACAATAGACTAAATGCCCAATGATGGACGGCGGCATGTTTCATACCAGCTAACTCTTCAGCTCTTGTGGCATCCTTTCGGTAAGATGTCACAAGTCTGATTGCTAATGGTATCGCTAAAATGGAGAGAACAACCGTCCATGGTAGGTAATCCCCCAAGACTAATAAAAACATGGTTAGATAGCCAAACATGAGGATAACCGTAAGTAACTTAACCGCATTTCTTTTTCCAAGTAAAATTGGGATTGTCATACGGTGATTGGTGTCTTTTTGAATATCACGAATATTATTTGTCAGGATCATCGTGGAAATCATCCAGGCGAAAGGCAGAGCGATTAAAAAAGCGTGAAAACCAGGGTGCTCGCCTTGAATCCATAAAGAGACGAACAGAGGGGCTGGGCCCATAAAAATAAATGCCGTCACTTCACCAAGTGCCATTGAAGACAATGGGCGGGGACCACCAGAATATAGCCACCCAGCAATCATTCCTGCAACTCCTACTAAAACGATCCAAAAAGTTGTCAGTATTGCAAGCCACAGTCCAATCAATGAGGCGATTGCCAGCATCAATGCTGCGACTTTCGGTAAAGAAGCATGACTCGGTCCGTGGACGATTCCGGAGTCTTCAATAGGCTGAATCCATTTCTCCTGATCCTGCCCTCGCTTGAAATCATAATAGTCATTCAGCATGTTAATCGAACCTTGAACGAGTAATATGGCAAAAAGAAACAGTATGAAAATTTCTATTTGAAAAGTATGATGTTGTATCGACAAAACAGCTCCTGCAGATGCAGGAGCAATCGTTCCGGTAAACGTTAGTGGCCGAAAAAGATGAAACCAAGAATGTCGGTAATGGTATAGCTCGGCCGGATGCTTAATCGCTAAACTCATCTGCATCATCCTCTCTAACATGCCTTATCGTTTATATAACCCACATTACTAGATTTGAAGCATCAATGCGATGATTCCTAGAAAGCCGATGACTTCAACACCTGCGACTAGTGCAGTAAATCGAAAAGCGCGGTTCAATGGAGTGCACATATCTTTTTTGGCTAAATTCCATATCGTATTATCTTCTAATACATTCATTGTTTTTCGGAACCCAATCAAAGAACCCCAAAGTAATACGAAAACAGCTAAAAAGAAGGCAGCAATGAACTTACGCCCATACATTGTTGTATATAAATCACTCCATTGGTCAATTTGGCCCGAGGATGGTACCGAGTAGAATACCTGTGAAAATGACACCGATCCCTTCAATGACAAATAACCAATGCGTATGTTTCATCAAAGCAGTTAAAAACGTACGTTGTTGGGCCCGATCTAATTTATTGGAAGCGGGATAGACTGCCCACCCGACAAACATAACCCCTCCGACCCATAAGATTGCTATGACAATATGCAACCAAAGCACTGTTTGATACATTGTCCATATCATCGGATACCCTCCTCATTTCTACCCTCAATATGATCGTATCAACGTTTGACGCTCATTTCCTTGATGTAAATCAAGAAACGTAAAATGGAACTGTTTTCCAAGTGCAAATATTCACATAATATTAATAAACGCTGATAAATATTAAGGAGTTCCATGATATAATAGAACTAGAGAGGGAAGGTATTCCGCTCTATATCCGACAAACTTTGTAAAGACATTTTACTCTTCAAAATAATAGGAGGGGGTTCATATGTTTTTGGATAGACAATATCAGTATGATGAAGGAATTGATCGGATGATGAATGAAGGTGGCGTATTCCATCCGGATGTGTTGAATGAGCTTAATGATCAAGCCCACTTAGTGGAGCACGAATATATTTACAACGAAGGAATTGACCGGTTAGTCAACGAGGGAGGTTTATATATCCCGATGATCCAGGAAAGGAATGAATGGTTTGTTGAACCGATGGAACTTGTGTTGGCTGAAAATGAATTATAATCCATAAAAAAATCTGCACTGCTAATCAAAATAGCGTGCAGATTTTTTATATGTAAACGATAAAAGCATGAAGTGCGAGGCACTCCATGCTTTTGATTACGTTAGATCAATATTTCAATCTCTTGTTTTTCACGTAGCTCGTCAATGTACTTTTGTTGCTGCTCTTGAGCTTTCTGTGACTGTAGTTGTTGTTCTAATTGAGGTTTCATTGTTTCAAAGTCTTGTACTTCTTGTTCCATTTCTTTAGCTTGTGATTCGTAATTTTCATACGCTTCTTGTAGTTCTTCTTCTGTGACATCGGCATCTTCAATATTTTCTTCCATGAATTTATTGATCACAATGTTTCTTTTAATGTCATTTTTGATCTCTTCTTCTGTAACGTCATTTTCTTCAAAAACTTCTTGAACATCATCTGTTTCATACTGTTCTTTCAGTTGAGTCACTAGCTCATCATAATTTGATTTAACTTCATCTTCAGATGCTTCAATACCGTTTTCTTTTGCAGATTGCTCGATGACTTCTGTATTGATTAACTGATCTAAAGCAGTCTGTTGAATGCCTTCTTTATTTTCGTCAATGTTCATGCCATACATTTGATACTGTTGCTGAATAGCATTTACGTTTAGTGCAAGTTGTTCATTTGTGATTTCTTCTCCGTTTACTTTTGCAACAACGTCAGGAAATTCATCTGCTTTTACTTCTTCGACTTCTTGCTGACCTTCATTGTTTTCGCCTTCAGCATTTTCTGTTTGTTCAGTATTCTCATTTTCGGATTCGTTGGCGTTTTCACCATTCTCGTTATCCCCATCGTCACCACCGCATGCAACCGCTACAATGGATAAAAGTAACAATACGCTGATGAGAAATAATTTTTTCATATAAAATAACCCTTCCTTTGAGTGAATTAAATTAGGTACGACCTGAATTTTAGCACACGGTTCCAACAATATACAAGCTTTAACAGGAATTGAAATTAAAATGTAATATATTTCTTTTCACTTGCTTTTTTACTGGAGGCGAGTTATAGTAGTAAATGTACGAAATGATTCGATTCATTGTTTACTTGGGTGGCCTCTCTTTAGGAAGTCAAAGTAACAAGATCCAATTGTTTTGTAGTATTTTAAAGGAGGTCATTCATATGACAGGTACAGTAAAATGGTTTAACTCAGAAAAAGGTTTTGGCTTCATCGAGCGCGAAGATGGCGACGATGTATTCGTACACTTCTCAGCAATCCAAGCTGAAGGTTTCAAAACTTTAGAAGAAGGTCAAACAGTAGAGTTCGAAATCGTTGAAGGCGATCGCGGACCACAAGCAGCTAACGTTGTTGCTCAATAATGACTATACAAGATGTACGCTTACGGGCGTGCATCTTTTTTATTTATTTGTACTTTTATTCACCGTTTTTCAGAGACAGCGTCTTGATTTGAATGATTACGTACATAGTTTGAACGGTTGGCTTATTGATTTGAACGGTCACGCGCGTGGTTTGAACGGTTAGCCCCCTGCTTTGAACGGTCACGCGCGTATTTTGAACGGTCAGCTCCCTGCTTTGAACGATCAGGCACGTCATTTGAACGGTTAGTCGATTGGTTTGAACGATCAGGCACGTATTTTGAACAGTCAGCTCCCTGCTTTGAACATTCACGCGTGTAGTTTGAACGATCACTCTATTGAACAGTCAGCTTGGCGCCTTGGACAGTCATAAGCTCTCTCAAAGCATGCAATAGGCCTGCCAAGTTCTCTCCGGCAGACTTTAATAGAATAGTTTGGCAGTGCAGGAAGCTGGTGGCTGTTTGACAATGCTTTAAATACATAAATATCGTCCGTTGGTTCAAAGCAGGGGAAGTCGCTAGCTCAAGTATATCGCGCATTTCACCATGTTAAATTCGGGATGATTAATAAAAAAGATCTCCAGTTCAATAAAAAACTGGAGATCTTGCTATTTTAATAAGGATCTGCTTCATGTCCTTCTCGCTCTGCTTTTTCAGTAGCTTCAGATGCCGATGTGTTTCCTATAGGGCCTCTACTTGAATCATCCATCCCATTCTTCGCTTTTTCAAGACCTTCACGTAATCGGAGTCCATATTCTTCGTCGGCTTCTTCTGCGAGCTCCATCCAACGATCTTGGATTCGTTGATCGCATACAGATAAATCATTGACAAGATTGGAAATCAACTCTGCTTTTTCCCATTCTTCAAACTGTCTGAACGTCTCACCAGCTTGTTTGGTGTTACTTGTCCGATCAATGGACTCGCGTGTTAAGTTTCCTTCGACATATGGTTCATGATCCTTGCCATATGGTTCAGCTTCTTCATAGCCACCCAAAATGGATGGTTCATAGTTTATGGCAGGATTCTTACTCGGCTCACGATCGACCTCATAACGCATGTTGCCGCCTTCTTGGTTGGTATTCACTTCTGTCCTTGCACGGTTAATTGGCAATTGTAAATAATTTGCTCCAACACGGTGTCGTTGTGTATCGGAATAAGAGAAGGTACGCCCTTGCAGCATTTTATCATCAGAGAAATCAATGCCATCAACCAATACACCCGTACCGAATGCAGATTGCTCAACTTCCGCAAAATAATCATCAGGATTCTTGTCGAGCACCAACTTTCCGACAGGAAGCCATGGAAATTGGTCCTCTGGCCAAAGTTTTGTATCGTCTAGCGGATCAAAATCAAGTTCCGGATGCTCTCCGTCCTCCATAATTTGAACATATAGCTCCCATTCTGGATAGTTTCCTTCTTCAATGGCTTCGTACAGATCTTGCGTCGCATGGTTGAAGTTTTGTCCTTGAATTTCTTCTGCTTCTTTTTGTGTCAGATTCTTAATTCCTTGATTTGGCTCCCAATGAAATTTCACCAAAACAGCTTTGCCATCATCATTCACCAATTTGTAAGTATTCACACCAGAACCTTGCATTTGACGGTAATTTGCTGGAATCCCCCATGGAGAGTGAATGAATGTGACCATGTGAAAAGTTTCCGGTGAACTCGCGCAGAAATCAAAGAACCGTTCAGGGTCTTGAATATTTGTCACAGGGTCCGGCTTGAATGCATGAATCATATCTGGAAATTTCATTGCGTCACGGACGAAAAAGATTTTTATGTTATTTCCAACTAAGTCCCAATTTCCGTCTTCTGTGTAAAATTTCACTGCAAAGCCGCGTGGGTCCCGTAATGTTTCCGGTGAATGTGTACCATGGATGACGGTTGAAAAACGGACAAACACAGGGGTTCGTTTACCTTTTTCTTGGAAAAGTTTCGCTCTCGTGTACTTGGATGCAGGTTCATCACCAATTTTTCCATATGCTTCGAAATAGCCATGCGCACCGGCACCTCTGCCATGTACGACACGCTCGGGAACCCGTTCACGGTCAAAGTGACTGATCTTTTCGATGTAATCATAATTTTCCAATGTGCCTGGCCCACGATTACCGACAGTTCGGATATTTTGATTTTGTGTTACCGGATGACCTTGTCGGTTAGTCAGCCTTTCCTTATTCTTCTCCTGTTTACTACGATCGGATTTGTCTGCCATGAAATCCTCCTGGAAAGGTATTTCTTCTATTATTTAACATAGAAGAGCTATATGTATGTTTTCCCAACCAACAAGAATTTAATCGGATTTTTGCCGAAGATTTCTGACATTTCATTTGAAGTACGCAGTCTGTTCATTTATGGTTAAAGTAAACAACATAAGGGAAAAGTTCATAGAAACCAAAAAATCCAACCGAAAAGGAGTGTTGACGATGAGTAACGAATTGTTTACAACAAAAGCAACAGCAAAAGGTGGAAGAGATGGTCACGTAAAATCAGAAGATGGTGTCATTGACTTAAATATTGTCATGCCTACAGAAAATTCGAATGAAACAGGTACGAACCCTGAACAACTTTTCGCGGCTGCTTATTCCTCTTGTTATGATGGTGCGTTGAATTTGGTTGCCAAGCAAAAGAATAAAAAAATCGATACGGTCACAACAGCAGAAGTCAGCTTTTTGAAAGAGGGAGAGAGCGGTTTTAAGATTGCCGTTAAATTAGTGTCTGAATTTAATGGTGTCGCTCAAGATGAGGCAGAAGAGTTAATGAAAGAAGCACATCAAGTATGCCCTTATTCCAAAGCGACAAGAGGAAACGTCGATGTTGAATTAGAAGCAAAATCAAATGAATCCTAAATGCAATTCAAAAAGGCTGTCCATTAACAAAAAGGACAGCTTTTTTGTACATAATCTTTGTTCATCTAAAGGGTGGCTTCTATGTATGAAGAAATTTTAAAAGAGACCGCTCATCGCAAAACGATTTTCCCAGATAGTCCGTGGATCGCTAGTCAGTTATGGAAAGATCTCTTATTCATCAATTATCCTGTGGATCCTAAAGCCGTTCAGACGCTGCTTCCGCAGGGATTGCAGTTGGATACATTTGAGGGAAAGGCATGGATTACGGTACTCCCGTTTAGCATCAACGATTTTACTTTGAGGACACAGTCCCTGAAAGGAATAAATACTTTCTTAGAATTAAATGTCCGAACATATGTCACTCATAATGGAAAACCGGGTGTATATTTTTTCAATCTGGAAGCGGAACACCCTGTAGCAGTATTGGGGGCACGCTTTCTGACCTTACCTTATTATTTGGCGGAAATGTCTCTAGAAAAGAACGAGAGGGAAGGCATCCATTATTATCAAAGTAAAAGAATGATGAATTATCAACGCCTATTTGTCGGGCAATTTAAGCCATCAGAAAAGACTTTTTCAGTAGGAAAAGGTAGTTTGGCGAAATGGCTAGCAGACCGCTACTTTTTGTATTCCACGCTCGGAAACCGGCTCATCGAAGGGCCAATTCACCATAGACCGTGGAAAGTGGCTGATGTGGATGTATCAATCCGACGAAACGGAATGCTGCCCCAATTGCCTGATGGTTCGATTCTTGAAGAACCGTATTGCTTTTACGCTTACCAAAAAAGAGCGTTGTTTTGGCCATTTCGTTTTTCCGATTAAAAAAAGAGACTGGGACAAACGTGTCGAGCCGCCCGACAAATGCATCACACCGTCAAGAATTTCATGGCGAATTGCTCCAATTCCAAAGAAATTCTCAATTGATGCATCAATACGTTTCTTCTGTCCCAGTCTCTTCGTTTGTTCTATATTATTCCTTCTCCATAATCCAGCCCCATGCTTCTTCTACTTCGTCTTTATTAAAATGCTTCGTTTCAACACCTGGCAATAGTGAACCAATATTCGTCGCAGCCTCTATCCAATCCTTATCACTAATGAACGCAAGACGTTGAAATTGATCCCATCGCTTTGTGTCAAACTTCATTCCTTCCAGAGCCCCTTTAAAGGTTGTGCTCTCAACTTCATCCATATATGCGACGACATTAAATGGCTGGTCATCACCAAAATTTTCCTCTACATACTGGCTGAGTCGTTCGGCGTCAGTTTGACTGACTTTACCTTCTATTCCTAAAGCGATCGTTTGATCATCTCTACTTTTTAAAAAAGAAAACATGCGAATGCCTCCTTATTGCCGTTCAGGTTTTTGAGTAAGGCAATTTTTTATCCCTTTCCCTTGAGGAGGGTGATTGAAACAAGAAAGAAGCCAATTGTAGTGAACAATTGGCTCGGAATAAGTTATTCGATTACTTCTATTTTCACTTCCCGGACACCGTACCGCATTGCTTCTTCATGAGAAGGGATGAAAAGATCAATACGTTTTCCTTTAATCGCTGAACCTGTGTCACCAGCAATTGCTGTTCCATAACCTTCAACCCATACTTTCGATCCAAGTGGGATCACATTTGGATCAACCGCAATCACTTTTTGGTTCGGATTCGCACGTAAGTCGATTCCTGTTCGAGTTACACCACTACAACCATCACAATAAGCTGTGTATGCTGTTGCAGTGACATAGAGTGTTTGGTTGTTCGATTCTTGTTGACTGGCTTGTACAATTTTACCCTTTGATTTTTCTTGGCTAGATTGCGCCGTCTGTTTGTTTGCTGCTTCTTGTACGGGTTTCTTCTTTACAGCAGTTGGCTGCTCTTTAACAGCTTCTTTCATTGCTGCTTGATTCATTGCTAGTTTATCTTTTTCATCTAAGCTTAACTGTGCTGTTGCTAATTGTCCGACCGTCTGTTGATTATCGATAGTTTCAGCTTGTACACTGGATTCCTGATCTGCTTGGTCACTTTGACCGGTTACAACAGCAACCGTTAACATTGTCAAACAGATTAAAACGAGACTGACCAATCCGATATTTTTTTTAATAGATTGATGCATGAAAATCCCTCCGAATATTTTAATGGTTGGCTTTTAAGGCCAAGGATTCTACCCTGCACGCAAATGCCATCCACTGATTATTTAGTCACAAGTAGGATTCTATCAAATAATGACTACAGACTAGTTTCAATCAAACCACAGAATGAAAACAATCTCTTAACAAAGCATGTAATGAAACATAATAGTCTGAAATCTGATAAGATAGAAATGGATATTCCGTATAGATTGGATTGCATGTGCGTAATCCTATCATTTCCAACTCGTTCAAAGTTTATAAGTTAACGAGTTAACTATTTGAATAAAATTCGTTTACGTAAGAGAGATAGTGTAATAGAAAACGAATAAAAAATGAAAATAAATGGAAGGTACAGATAGAGAGGGGTTTGGTTTTTTTGAATATAATACTGATCAATGGAACGGTGACAGGTGAGAAACCAAAAGTTCTATTAAAAGAAATTGAACATTATTTAAATGAAGGAAATTATTCGTATGATGTGGAACAACTATCATTGGATCAATTAACACTCGAGCTTGCGGATGGTCGATCAAAAGAAAAATACAATGAAGATACACAAGAAGCCATCGCTAAAATGGAAGCTGCAGATGGCTATATTATTGCTACGTCGATTTTCCAAGGATCAATCCCAGGCTCTTTTAAAAACTTGTTAGATTTAATTTCGCCGAAAACGATGCGATACAAGCCCGTTTCGGTTATCGCAAATGGAGGAACTTTTCAGCATCACTTGGTCATTGAGAATCAATTAAAACCAATTTTAAGTTACTTTCGTTCATTGGTAACGCCGAATTATGTTTATGCGCATAGCGAGCATTTTACAGAAACAAATGAATTGATCAATGAAGATGTCATAAGCCGTCTCAAAGAGATGCTTCGAATTTTTGATCTTTATATGACAATGAGTGTCGAAGCAAGAAAAGGCAATAACTTTGGACATGAATTTTATTAATTCGTCAGTAAATGACTTATCAATCGTTATCAACATTTAAGCAATCAAAAAAGCCAGTCGGATTGACTGGCTTTTTACATGTCTATTGATTTGTCCATAGACAATGGAACCATTAAGTACGAAAAAGTTCATTCACTTCCTGGACAACTTCATTGGCATTTTTACCATCACAATTAATTACAGTTGCCTGCGTCGTTGCATCACTCATTCCCATGACATTTTGATCTTGACCAGAAATGCAACAACAATCACAGTCATTTGCTTGATCTGATTCAAGTGACACAACTTCATGTCCATCCTTCTGTAGTGCTTGTTTTACGTTCGTCAACGTATCTTCTACAGCAACTCTTGCCATCTATAACACCTCCAATAATAATCTCGTCAATTATTATTGGAGGGGAGCGCAACGATTATACATATCGAATAAATAGCGTGCTTTCCTGGATGGTTACTTAATACATCAATAAACTACTCACCACGAAATTCGGGCTTTCGCTTCTCCATAAATGCTTTAATTCCTTCTTGGTGGTCTTTGGTTTGCCTCATGGCAACTTGACCTTCAGATTCGCCTGCTAAGTAAGACTCAAGCTTATTGAGGTTTTCTTGATGGTAAATTGTCTTCGTTCGAATCATGGCGCGTAATGGTGCGCCTTGTAATTTTTCTACGTATTTTTGAGTGGCTTCTTCTGCGTTTTCAGTTGCAAGGTCGACAAGGCCTAATTTCTCTGCTTCTTCGGCTTGCATCATTTTGCCTTCCCAGATCATTTGCTTAGCTAAATGTGTGCCGAGTCGTTGCTCCATGAAAAAGTGCCCGCCACCGTCGGGAATCAACCCAATGCCAATGAAATTCATGGCAATTTTGGCTTCTTTTTGAGCGATAACATAGTCTGCAGCTAATGCCAAACTTAAACCGAGTCCAGCAGTTGCACCATTTAACATCGAGATAGTGATTTTCGGCATGCTATAAAAGGTTTTAACTGTTTTCTCAATGGTGTCCATAATCTTTTTGAAGTCACTAGGATCGTCATTATCAAGCATCATATTAATGTCGCCGCCCGCTGAAAAAGCACGGCCTTCACCAGTCAGAATCACAATCTGTGCTTCACTTTGACTGACCTCTTCCATTTTGGTGGCCATTTCCTCCAACATTTCCTGGTTCATCGAGTTCATCTTGTCAGGTCGATTCAATGTGATTTTAGCGACTTTTTCTTCATACTGTACAGTTACTGTATTACTCATTACACCTCATCCTTTACGTGATTAAATTGATCAATCAAAAATTTATAATAATCGGCTGCTTGCTTATAATCGCCGTTATCATAAGATTGGTGTCCCAGAATTAAAGAAAGTTCTTTGATTGTTTTCTTCTCACCTGAATGTTGGAAATAAGGCAATAGAACATTTTTAGCCTTTTTCAGGAATTCAGGGTCTTTTGTTTTGTTATATATTTGATGTTTGAGTACATAGAATTGGTATTGGAATTTCAAGTATTTCACTTCTCTAAGGGCTTCTTCACCTTTATTAAGAAACTTGATGGCTTGCTTATCATTATCGTTCAAATAATGAATTTTTGCTTGCATGTAAAAGGCTTGAATTTTGTCGTATAAGTTATAATCATATTTGTTTAACTGTTCCATATAAGAAATGGAACGATCATATTCTTCCATATAAAAATAAAGAATGGCTAAGTTATGCTTAACACGTCGCTGGACGTCGGGCAAATCCCCCATTGGTTTCGAATGTAACACTTGCAAAAAATATTTTTCTGAAACGTCATAAGCTTCCAGCAACATATAATTAACACCAAATAAAATATAACAATCGGTAACATTCGTATATAAGAAGTCTGATTCGAATTGATCCTTAGCGATTTGACAGTAATAATTCGATTGGGCCGGCTTCCGGATTCTAGTCAATGAAAGAGCAAGTAAATAATAGATCTCTGTATCTTTGATTGTCCATTTCACTGACATTGCTTTCGCTGTTTCAAAATGATTGAGAGCTTTATTTGGTTGTGCTTTGTAATTGTAATAAAGGCCAATAACCTTGTGGAAAAGGTAAAGCTCTTCTTTTTCAAAACGATTTTCCAAACGCAGGACCTCTTGGTACATTTGTTCAACTTTTTCATTTTCTCTTGTTTGAATGATGAAATAAAAATATACCAATTGAAAGATGTTCAATGCTTCCGGTGCGTGAAAAGGTGTGAGGATTCGTTTCAATTCATCAATAGATTCTTTTGCCGCTTCATAATCTTTTTCTTTGATCCGCTTATATAGTTTTAAAATTTTACGGATAATTTGGTGGTTATCGCTATGCGTGATGTCATCGTAACTGATGTCTAACCGGTCAAATAACAATCTCGCTACGTCTTCTTTCGGCGTGATCATCTCGTTTTCTATTTTGCTTAGATAAGATACAGAACAAATGCCATCCGCCATCTGTTTTTGCGTATAACCTTTTTTGGTACGATAGTATTGTATGATGGCACCAAGATCCATATTTCTTCACCTTACTTTTTCCAGTTAACTATATATTACCATACTTTTTTGAATATTAATAAAAGGATAGATATTATCTTGACGAAAATAATTGCTCGAATTATGATGAATATACAATCGTATAATCGAAACGTGTAGGTGTGAGTATTACGACTCACATAATAGGGAAGATCGGTGTAAATCCGACGCGGTCCCGCCACTGTAATGAGAAGCAAACCATCGAACCACTGTTTTTTAAAAATGGGAAGGGATGGAATGCAATGACTCTAAGCCAGGAGACCTGCCTATTTGTTTTGGCTTCAATCCTTCGGGTCAAAGGATCGCCTGCGCATCGATATTGTTATGTATGCTCTGGCTCCTTATGACAAAGGATTCAGAGCTTTTTTATGCGAAAAATACAATAATACTGATGAGAGAGGAAGTATAACATGAAGATGGGAAGTTGGAAAAAGTTTTTAATCCTATTGGTCATGGCATTCGTTATTGGGTTAGCGGCATGTCAAGGTGGAGACGACACATCAAATGAGGAAGAAACGCAAGTAGAGGAAAATGAATCAAGTGAGGAAACGTCGGAAGAAGAGGCGCAAGATGATGAAGAGAGTGCAGCCTCCGAATCTGTAACCTTAACAGATAAATCAGGGGAAGAAGTAACCATTGAAGAAGAACCTGAGCGAGTTGTGACAGTCATCCCAAGTGCGACTGAAATTGTGTACGCTGTTGGTGGTGGCGACAAAGTCGTAGGTGTAGATGAATGGTCCAACTATCCGGAAGAAGTAACCGATATTGAAAAAGTCGGTGACATGAACTTAAATTTCGAAAAAATTGTCGAACTAGAGCCAGATTTGGTAGTGGCTGATTTAAATAATGGAGATGATATTCAAGCACTACGGGACAAAGGCTTGAAAGTTATTGTACTCGGTGCACAAACATTGGAAGAAACTTATGAGGATTTACGTTTAGCTGGTCAAGCGGTTGGAACAGAAGAGAAAGCCAATGAGACCGTCGAAAATATGCAAAACAGAATAGAAGAAATTGAAAAGAAAACGGCCGAGCTCTCTGAAGACGAAAAGAAATCCGTCTGGTTTGAGATTGATCAAGAATTATTTACAGCTGCAGAAGATACATTCATGAATGAGCTGCTACAAATCGCTGGTGGTAAAAACATCATGGCTGGAGAAGAAGGCTGGCCACAGGTGAACGAAGAAGTGGTGATTGAAGCGAACCCTGATGTGATCATCACGACATACGGCTACTACATGGAAGACGTCGAGGAACAAGTCCTTGCACGAGAAAACTGGAAAGATGTAACGGCTATTCAAAATGAAGAAGTCCATAATATCGATAATGATCTTCTGTCACGTCCTGGTCCACGGTTGATTGAAGGACTTGAACAATTAGTAAACATCCTTTATCCCGATTTAATGGAGTAACCAATGAAACATCCAACATCGACCCACTCGTTTGGAAAAGTTGCTTTTTGGTCAATTCTTTTATCGATTCTATTATTGATCGTGATGAGCCTATCCATTACGTTGGGTGCAGCAAGTATTGATTTTATTGTTGTTTGGAAAGTCGTTCTCTCAAAAATTCCTATTGTTCAAAACTGGGTTTCGGTTGATTGGAAGGAATCAACCGAAACAATTATTTGGGATATCCGGCTGCCAAGGGTCATTTTAGGTGCTTTGGTGGGTGCGGCATTATCACTGGCAGGAGCAATTTACCAAGGTGTATTGCGCAACCCGCTTGCAGATCCTTTTATTTTAGGTGTTTCGTCAGGCGCTTCATTCGGTGCTGCTTTAGTGATGGCTTTCGGCTGGCAAATTGCATGGTTAGGAAAATTCACCCTACCTTTCGTGGCGTTTTTAGCAGGCCTTGCTTCTTTAATGATTGTGTATTATTTAGCAACGGTTGAGCGGAAAATGCGGGTTGAAACGTTGATTTTATCAGGTGTCGTCATCCAAGCCTTTTTAGGCGCATGTTTATCATTAATTATGGCATTATCGAACGAGCAGCTACAAACGATTGTTTTTTGGATGATGGGAAGTCTAACATTAACAGACTGGAGCTATACTCAGGTGGTTTTTCCAGTCATTTCGATCGCTGTTGTCATCGCTTATTTTTTCTCAAGAGATTTGAATATGCTTGGTTTAGGAGAAGAAGCGGCACATCATAGCGGTGTTTCTGTGCAACGCTCACGAATTATTATGTTGGTTTTGGCTTCATTGATTACAGGAGCTGCCGTATCTGTATCAGGAGCCATTGGGTTTGTCGGTTTAGTCATCCCTCATATTATTCGTTTGATTTTCGGAGCAGACTACCGCATGATCATTCCATTGAGTGTTATCGGTGGAGCCATTTTTCTCGTCGGAGCTGATGCTTTTGCGAGAACAGTGATGCAGCCGAGAGAGCTACCATTGGGCATCATTACAGCATTCTTGGGTGCGCCCTTCTTCGCTTATTTATTGAGAAGAGCAAGACGTGGCTATTTCTAGAGATCGAGATGGAAGATGCCTGTTTGAGCGGTTAGCGTCAATCTATGAACGGTTAGAATGCTTCTTTGCACGTTCAGCGTCGTGCTTTGCACGTTCAGACGCCTAGATTGAACGGTTAGAATGCCTTTTTGAACGGTCAGCGTCATCATTTGAACGTTCAGACGCTTTCTTTGAACATTTAGCACCTGACGGACGACTTTTAATTTAAACAACAGTCTTTAACGGATCCTAATTTAACTAAAAAGGATGATGAGCATCATGTTATCAATCCAGCAAGTGACTAAAAAAATAGAAGATAAAAGCCTCTTGGACAATGTTTCTTTTGATGTGCCCAAAGGCAGTTCAATTGGATTGATTGGCCCGAATGGTGCAGGAAAATCGACCTTGATGAAATTGATTTCTGCTTATGAAAAGCCTACGGGTGGAAGCATTACTTTTCACGGTCAAGACGTCCAGGATTGGAATGTAAAAAAACTGGCGCAAAGGATTGCTGTATTGACACAAGAAGGACTAGCCGCCTATCCTATTAAAGTTTTTGATGCCATTCTCCTTGGACGTTATCCACACTTGGGTTTTTTCCAACGAGAGAGTAAAAAGGATTATGAGTTAGTGGAAGAAGTCTTGGCATTCACCTCACTGACCGATTTGAAAGATCAATTTCTTGATACCCTTAGTGGGGGAGAGAGACAGCGTGTTGCAATTGCCAAGGCGATGGTGCAGCAACCGGAATTACTGTTATTAGATGAACCAACGACTTTCTTGGATATTGGTCATCAATTGAACATACTAAAGTTAGTTAAGGAATGGCAACAAAAAGATAATTTAACGGTCATCATGGTTATGCATGACTTAAACTTAGCTTCTCAATTTTGTGAAGAGCTGATTTTAATGAGTGAAGGTAAAGTCGTTCGCTCAGGGAGTAATGAAGAAATCATCAACTCCGATTTATTGGAAAATGTTTATCATACGACGCCTGAAATTATTCGTCATCCAAAATCAAATGTACCCCAAATTCTCTTAGGACATTTTTAAAAAAACATGGGCATATGCTAGTCTTATCTAGTATAATATTGAAAGTGTATGAAGAAGAGAAATGGGGATTAACATATGATTGAATGGAAAAATCTATATCGTGGTGCGCTTATGGGAGCGAGTGATATCGTTCCGGGTGTGAGCGGAGGCACGATTGCTGTTGTTTTAGGGATTTATCAACGCCTGATTGAAGGCATTAATGGCATATTTACGCGTGAATGGAAAAAACATTTGGCATTCTTAGCACCGTTAGGCGTTGGTGTGTTAACTGCTGTCTATTTTTTCAGTGGAATTATTAACTGGTTATTAAATAACTATCCGCATCAGCTGATATTTGCTTTTCTCGGATTGATTGCCGGTGTAATTCCATTTCTATGGCGTCAGGCAGATGGAAGTCGTCAGTTTCAAGGTTCTCATTATTTGACTCTTTTACTAGCAGCGATCTTTGTAGGTTCGATGGTCGTTTTCCGTGGCGATGAATCAATCACCCCGATGACAGAATTTGAAGGCATGGATTACCTCATGTTATTTCTATCCGGCTGGTTAGCGAGTTCAGCAATGATTCTCCCTGGAATTAGTGGCTCGTTCTTATTGTTGCTCATTGGTATGTACAAAACCTTTACCCATTCTATCGAAAATCTCGTAATCGAAGCGTTAATCCCATTAGGTTTAGGGATTGTACTTGGGTTATTGATCATGAGTAGAATCATTCGTGTGTTGTTTGATCGGTTCTATTTCCATATGTATGCGTTGATCATAGGCTTGGTCATCGGTGCATTGGTCGTCATTTACCCTGGATTCGAATTGGATAAGATGCGAAACATCGTAAGCGTAATTTGCTTAATTGGTGGGTTGATTGCAGCTTATGGTTTAGGAAAATTGGAATTGACAGAGGAATAAAAAATCATTCTACATTTGATTCGGAACAGTTCATCGCAGTTTAGCGTGGACTGTTTTTTTATGAATTTTTCTGATAAAAACGCTTGACGTATGGAGAATTAACCCTTTAAATGGATAAAGATATAAGGGGTGAGCCAGATATGATCCGACAAGCGAAGCCTGAAGATTTAGAATGCATTAAAGCGGTAGCAAAGCGGTCGAAAAGAAAAATGAATGATGAAGGAAACCCGCAATGGAATGGTTCATATCCTGAGGCATTTTATGAAGATGACATACATAACAGGCAGTTATACGTATATGAAATTAGTGGAACGATTGTAGGGGCCGTTTGCATCAGTACAGAAGGACATGAAGAATATGCTGAGATACCTTGGACATATAAGGAACCGTATTTATGCATGAAACGGCTGGCGGTTGACCCGGACTATCAAGGGAAAAGCATCGCGCAGTCCTTTTTTCGTTTTACAGAGGAATTGGGTAAGGAAAAGGGTATCCATTATATATGCGCAGATACAAATGCGATCAATGAAGCGGCTTTACGATTATTTAACCGAGCAAATTATCAATTTGTTATCGAAAAATACCAAGAAGGAGAGCCGTTTCCTTTTAGATATTATGAAAAGAAAATCCACTCATAAATAAATCCTAGTCGGGTCATAAGCCCAACTAGGATTTTATTTTAGTCAGTCAATCGCAAATATTCTTCTACATCTTTTTCGCAAAGTTCGATGCCTTTCTCCCAGAAAGATTCTTTTGTAATGTCTGCACCTAAATGTTTCTTGGCTAAGTCTTCTGTCGTCATTCGCGCTGTATCTTGAAGCAATGCGATATACTTGTCCTCATAATCCGTTCCTTCTTCCAATGCTTTCGCATAGATCGCGAGCGAGAAGAGGTAACCGAATGTGTAAGGGAAGTTATAAAACGGCACGCCGGTAATGTGGAAATGAAGCTTATTGGACCAATAACTTGGACTTGTTGTCGCAATCGTATCGACATAAGCTTCTCGTTGAGCTTCATCTGTTAAAGCGTTCAGTCGATCTGCCGTAACAAAACCATTTTTCCGCTCTTCATAAAAACGGGTTTCGAATAAAAAGCGAGAATGAATATTCATGAAGAAAGCGACACTTCGTTGAATTTTATCTTCTAGCAAAGCAATTTTATTTTCTTCTGATTGAGCTTCTTTGACAGATGCATCCGCCACGATCATTTCCGCAAAAGTCGAAGCCGTTTCAGCGACGTTCATCGCATAGCGACGATTCAACGGATGAACATCACGGAGAACATAACTATGATAAGCGTGACCAAGCTCGTGAGCGAGTGTCGCCACATTCGACATGGAGCCACTATAGGTCATAAAAATCCGCGATTGATTGCTGAGTGGCAGACCTGTGCAAAATCCACCTGGCCGTTTCCCTGATCGATCTTCTGCTTCGATCCATCGGTCTTCAAAAGCCATCTTCGCAAAGTCGGCCATTTTTGGACTGAAGGTTTGGAAATGCTTTAAGATAAATTCAGCGCCTTCATCATAGGAAAGTTTTTGGTTATTATCCTGTGTCGAAGCATTCAGGTCATACCAATCAAGCTGCTCTTTCCCCATTAATTTCGCTTTGCGTTCAAGGAATTTTACGAATGTAGCTTTATGTTTAGTAATGGCACCCCACATCGCGTCGAGTGTTTCCTGTTGCATCCGGTTATAATCGAGCGGCTCTTTCAACACATTCTCCCATCCACGTTTTTCGTAGACATTCAACCGGAACCCAGCTAAGTGGTTGAGCGTGCGGGCGAATAGTGCCTCTTTACTCTTCCATGCATCTTCTAATTTTTCATAGACTTCTTTACGAACCTCTGGATCTTCATGTGATAAGAGATTATTCGCTTGTCCGACAGAAAGTTCTTTTTCCTCCCCATCGACTGTTACGCGAACGGTCATTTGACCAACAATCGTATTGTACATTTGTCCCCAAGCGTGGTATCCGTCAACGGAAAGAGCCGAAATGAGCGATTCTTCCTCTTCGGAAAGCTGTTCCTTCGCTTTTGCTCGCCACTCTTCTAAAACAAAACGAAAGTCGGACAATTGCTCGTCTTGGATTAGCTGTTCCCAAACTGTCTGCTCTGTCTTGGCTAGCTTTTGTTCCAATGAATTAAAAGCTGAACTAAAGGTAGCTACAATTTGCGTGACTTCACTACGAAGCGTGTTTGCTTGTGTATCATTCATATCCTGCGCTTCCAAGCAACTGATGAATCCACTCGCCTGGCTAATATGCATTTGAATCGTTGACCCTTCTTCAAGCAATTGAGCGACAGAACCAGCAGCACTCTGATTTGTAGGTGTTTCAAACGTTTGTAACTTACCTGCGAATTGATCGACCTTAACTTTTGTTTCATCTAAATGAGCTCTTAATTGTGGAGAATCACTACCACCCTCAAAAAAGACATCCAAATCCCAAACCTGTGAATAGGCCATAAACTTCCCTCCGAAACTTCTTAATTTTCTAAACACATTCTATTGTAGCAAAAAAATTATTCCGAATAAATAATATTTCGAGAATAGAAATAAATACTTTTGTGTGAGAGCAGTAAGTGCGATGATTTTGTCATATCTAGAGGGGACTTCCGTGTTTGATGATAGCTCTCAACGACGGAAGGGAGAAAAAAGCGAGTTCTTCCGTGTTCGATAGAGGCTCTCAACGACGGAAGGAAGAAAAAAAGGTGACTTTCCGTGTCCGACAAGGGCTCTCAACGACGGAAGGGAGAAAAAAAGGTGACTTTCCGTGTCCGACAAGGGCTCTCAACGACGGAAGGGAGAAAAAGGCGAGACCTTCCGTGTTCGACAAGGGCTCTCAACGACGGAAGGGAGAAAAAAAGGTGACTTTCCGTGTCCGACAAGGGCTCTCAACGACGGAAGGGAGAAAAAAGCGAGTTCTTCCGTGTCCGACAAGGGCTCTCAACGACGGAAGGGAGAAAAAAGCGAGCCCTTCCGTGTCCGATAGAGGCTCTCAACGACGGAAGGGAGAAAAAAGCGAGTTCTTCCGTGTCCGACAAGGGCTCTCAACAACGGAAGGGAGCAAAAAAGAAGTCCTTCCGTGTTTGATAATAGCTCTCAACCACAGAAGGAAGAAAAAAGCCGGGTTTTTCCGTGTTCAAAAAATATCTAGGATGAAAACTTTTGAAATCGAATAGATTCAAATTGTGCTACGATGTTGTTTCCTTGCTTGACTTCAATTTCTCCATTTTCCAAATGAAATAAGGAGTTGGTTCTCTCCGATAGCCCGTAAATTTCCTTCAGCTTTTTCTTATACTCCATAGGCTGATTAACAGATAGTTGAATTCTCGAAAATGTCACCTCATTAAGCTGACTAAGATCCGTCGGTTGGTTCCCCTCGCCAGACCATTCAATCAAAAAAGGAAGGGGAGCTTCGTCGAATGAATAAGTAGGAAATAACATTCGCCATTCGAGCACACTGCCATCCGCGCGTACTCGCCTGCCGGGAAATGGTCCTTTATAGGCGATGCCTTTCTTTTCAAAATGGTCGATAAAAGTATCGATATTTTCCACACGAAGGGCGAACTGAATCGGCCCTTTCGTATGTTGCACGCTCGCATGTACGGTGTGCTGAATCAATGGGTTATCCGAAGTTTCAGCTAACGCTTGATCGCGAATGCCAATCCATTCAACATAACTGTTATTCTTCATAAATGCTAAATGGTTATACGTTCCCCAATCCTTGTGTTCGCCACCTTGAACGGCTTGAAGTTGATGATTGTTCTCAAAATCGGAAGCATCCAGAGCAGGATCATTCGAAAAAATGACAAGGTGATCAAATGCAACCATCTCAAAAACCCCTTTTCATATGATTTACTTTCTATTTAACTGAAAAGCTTGAGCCAATTTCTCATAACTTTCTAATCGTTTCTCAAATGGGTACACAATGATATTGGCAATGATTTCATCAATTTGAAAATCTGCTGCCATCTGCTCCAACTGCTGTTTGACACTTTCGACATTCCCGACGATCATACGATTTCGATTATACTTCACTCGTTCGGCTTCGAAATAAGAAAACGTATAACGCTGGGCTTCTTCCGGAGACATAAAATGATTTCGAATTTGACCTTGATCAGCCATCAATAAAGATACATCAAGAGAGGAGGCGAGATACTCTGCTTCTTCCTCTGTATTACCAACGACCGTAAATACAGCGGCACTTGCGCTCGGTTCTTTTTGTCTTTCAGAAGGAATGAAATGGTCATAATATTGCTGGATCGCTGCTGGACCTCCATCCGGATTAATAAATTGAGCGAATGTATAATTGGCACCGAGTTCACCAGCAAGTCCGGCGCTTGAACCACTAGAACCTAAAATCCATACTGGCGGAACTGTCGGTCCAAGCGGTGTTGCGTATGCTTGATAACCTTCAGGACTTCCGCCTTCTAAGTAAGAAAGAAGGTCAGCGACTTGCTTAGGGAAAGATTGAACGTCAGGATATTTTCCTTTGTTCAATGCATAGTTTACACCAGGCATCCCGCCCGGAGCACGTCCAACTCCGAGGTCGATTCGTCCAGGATACAGACTCTCCAATGTTCTGAAAATCTCTGCCACTTTGTATGTGCTGTAATGTGGCAATAAGACGCCGCCTGTTCCTACTTTAATTCGTTCAGTCGCTTGAGCGATGATTCCAGTCAATAATTCTGGTGTTGAGCCAGCTAAACTTTGAGCACTATGGTGTTCGCTCATCCAAAAACGTTTATATCCTAATTGATCAACTCGTTTGGCGAGTTCTATTGTTTGTTGAAGTGCCTCTTGTGGGCTACTCCCTTGTAAAATGGGTGATTGATCTAAAACACTTAATTGAATTGCCATCACGACACCTTTCTTTTTTAAAAGACTATGTTTATAATTATTTTAGAATGACATACGCTTTTCAATCATTATGCTTTAAACGTTTATGAATATACTTAATTGAAAGAAAGGATCTTTCGATGTCCGATAAAACGATAACCTGTATTCGATGTAAACAATCGATTGGGAAAAAATCTAATCTTGTTGTGTCCAATATGAAGATGGTGTTGCGGCCCTTTCATGAAAAATGCTTTAAAGAGCATGTGAAGATGAAACGTGAACAGGCGTCTATGTTTTTTGATGCGATGCCGCTTAACGGTACCTATGGCAACGTGATGACGTTGATTTTCTTATTATTGATTATTAGTTTTATACTCGTTTTTGAAGTTCCGATTTTTGTGTATGTGTTGTGTGTAATCTATCCATTGTATCGATTGAGTAGCTGGCTAATCTATGAAAGAAAATTAACGTAAAGAAAAAGCACGAATGGAAATGAGTCCATTCGTGCTTTGTTTCATTTTATCTAATTGCTTTAAGAATAATGCTTAAGATCGCAACAAAGATCAACGCACCGATGATGGCTGGAAAGATTGCGATATCTGCAATGACCGGCCCGAATGATCCCATTAGAGAGTGACCGATCCATGCCCCAACGACACCGGCTACAATGTTACCGATGATACCACCAGGTACACCACCTAGAATCAATCCAGCAATCCAACCGATGATACCACCGACTAATAAATATAGTAAAAATCCAATCATGATTCTTCACTCCTTTTTTTATCAGTTTCTAGTAAACCTTACCCACTGGATGAGTGAGTCAAAACATCGAAACCTTCAAAAATCGATACAGGAGCAAACATTCACACCCAAGATATCGTGTTCTTACCATTAATTTTGCCACGGTTTTATGTTTCTATGTAAAAACAGGATAACAAAAAATAAACTTTGAACATTGGAATGAGTTCACGCGCGGTTAGATGTAAGTAGAATTCTTTCGTAGCAATAGATGTGCTGCAAATATAAGAGAATTCAATTATAAGGGTTTAGAAATAATTCCCACGTGGAAAATCTTTTAGTGTAGGCGATGATGATTCGCCAATCCAAATCTGAAAGGAGATGTTGAGAATGGCAGAACGTAAAAACAACAATATGTCTCTAGAAGAAGCGGGAAGAAAAGGTGGCAAAACAACAAGCCGTAATCATGATAAAGAATTCTATCAAGAAATCGGTGAAAAAGGCGGCGAAGCAACAAGCCGTAATCACGACAAAGAATTTTATCAAGAAATCGGTGAAAAAGGCGGCGAAGCAACAAGTCGCAATCACGATAAAGAATTCTATGAAGAAATTGGCGAAAAAGGCGGCAACGAAAGAGCTCGTCAAAACAAAGATTCTTAATCAGTAAATCCCGGCAAAAATGTTTAAGGAAAACACACACGTGGAATTGTTTATAATGTAGGCGTCATTAAGCCTACCGCTTATTCTTACTAATTTCGAAAGGAGATGTTAAGAATGGCAGAACGTAAAAACAACAACAAAATGTCTCTAGAGGAAGCAGGAAGAAAAGGCGGCAAAACAACAAGCCGTAACCACGATCAAGAGTTCTATCAAGAAATCGGTGAAAAAGGCGGCGAAGCAACGTCTAAGAACCACGATCAAGAATTCTATCAGGATATTGGTCAAAAAGGTGGCGAAACCACTTCTGAAAAATATGACCAAGAATTCTATGAAGAGATTGGACAAAAAGGCGGCAAAGCAACAAGCCGCAACCACGACAAAGAATTCTATGAAGAAATTGGCGAAAAAGGCGGCAACGAAAGAGCTCGTCAGCGAGACAACAAATAAGTTCGTAAATAACGCATTTAAAATAAGGCTTGCGGGATGATTCCCGTGAGCCTTATTTACTTATTTTCACCGTAACATCCTTGATTATTTTTTACAAACAGCGATACCTAATGGATAACTGAGATCCTTACGACCGGGTTCAATCAATACGCCGCGTTGATAATAAAAATCTGTTTCTGCATAGTCAGTGAATAACTCTTGAAACTCCTCGACTGTTAGCTGATGGACATGGAAGGGAGAACCGACCGGCTTTCCTCTACCTTTACCAAAAGGTGTCGAAACGATTAACGTTCCACCTGGATTCAATAAACGATAGTAATTGTCTAGAAGATCTTTCTCCTCAGAAATATGCTCGATCGTTTCAAAGCTGACAATCGCATCAAATGTGCCAAGCTTATTTGGCAATGTCGAATCGGTAGCATTGTAAATATCGAACGATGACTTCGGATGGTAATACTCCTTTTTTGCATAAGCGATAATTTCTGGATCGATATCAATCCCAATCACTTCATCAATGAATTTTTTTCGTTGTTTGGCGATCATATGGGTTCCGTAGCCTGCACCACAAGCCATATCGAGGACTCGTCCTTCAAGATAAGGCAGGGCAAACTGGTAACGTGCGATATGCTCGAGTAATAAGTTATTCATCGGGCTCATCTTTTTTGGAATTACACGCTCTCCTGTATCTTCAATCATTTAGATCACTCCGTTCGTCATCTATTTTGGCATGAATTGCCTCGTTAGGAAAGTGGAATCTACCTAAAAACCGTACAAGATCGTAAATCAATAAAAATGGAAAATTAATGGGTGAAATATTACTGAGTGATTAAATCTGACGTTTACCGTTAACATTCATCGGGAATACGATTGAAGAAATCTTATAGATTGAGGTGAACATCTTGGAGCAGTATGACATCGTTGTTTATACAAGTGATAATTGCCAGCGAAGCAAAGATTTGCTTCAATGGTTAGATCATCATCAACTAGACTATAAAGAAAAGAATATTACAGCAGATCGAGATTACTTAGTTGAACTACAAGATATAGGACAGTTTGGTACACCGACGACATTTGTTGGAAGCCAAGCCATTTTGGGTTTTCAACCGTTGCGTTTGAAGCAAGAATTAAATCTTTTTTAATTTGTTGGAGACACACCCTTTCCATTATGAACATAGACTATTACAGTAAAGGAAATGGGAAGGGGTGGAGACATGAGAGAATTGGAGCGGTTTCCACAAGACCAATTTTATCATCGCCCATATTGGACGGAGCCTTCGATCAAAAGTAGCAATAAGCAATCGTTTAAGCAATCTGGTTGGCAACGACAAGCTGTCCAGCAAGTATTAGCGGACTATTTTAAAGACGATGAAGGTGAAGTCGATATGGAGAAAGTACTGAATACAGTTGGCCATGTTGTTCGAACGACAAGAGAGATCCGTCCAATGGTAAAAAACATGCAAGATTTTGTTCGAAAAATTAAATCATAAATGGTAAAGATTAAAGTATTGAACCAAGCGTAAAATTGATTTTTACGGTTGGAATTCTTTTGATGGACCTATACAAGCAGGAAACCCGAGCAATTTATACGGCTAAATTGCTCGGGTTTTCATTTCTTCATTTACTCCTCGAAGAATGAAATGACAATTCCACCTTCGCCTGCGTATGTTGCGATCAGTGGTCCCATATCTACGAGAAATTCATTTTTCGGAGCGTATTTTTCACGAATGCTCTCCAATACATTTTTAGCTTTTTCTTCACAGTTACTATGCGCGAGGGCAATGGTTTTATTTTGAAGGGAACTTGAGTATTCACCGATTTGCTCTACAAGACGACGAAGCGCTTTTTTCTCACCTCGTATTTTTTCGGTAACCTCGATCTTTCCGACTTCAGAAGCACGCATCAATAGCTTAATGTTTAAAGTCTTGGCAATCGCTCCTCTGACGCGATCCAATCTTCCGCCTTTGACAACGTTCTCGACTGTGGCTAAAGAGAAGAGTGTTGTCACTTTCTCATTTTTCTCTTTTAAATAGGTGAAGAGTTCGCGTAAATCTTGCCGTTTGCTGTGTATCGCTTCATGTAAGAGTAAGGCCAAACCGCCAGAGGCTGTTCTTGTATTGAGAACCTCGATTTGGCGATTAGGTTCTTCCTCTAAAAGCATCTTTTTTCCTATGATTGCATTTTGGTTGGTTGTACTTAATTCTTCCGTCAATGTAACCGTTAAAATCGGTGTGTTCGGATCGACCTGTTTATAGGCTTCGTAAAATGCAGTTGGGCTCGGTGCAGAAGTCTTCGGCAGATCGTCCGCAGCTCGCATTTTTTTATAATATTCATCAACTGACAATTCATCTGTCCGTATTTCCTCTTCCCCAAAATGAATGTTTAATGGAACAACAATGATATTATGCTTTTCGGCAAAGCCTTTTGGTAAATCCGCGCTTCCGTCTGTGATTAACTGAACTTTCATGAAAAATCCCCTCCGTTAAGTGTTTTTATTTATGACACGCACATTCTTTTTCTTTGTCGTGCTGAATATAAATAAGGCTAATCCAAATAGGACGATGGAGCCGCCAAGGAACTGAGACCACGTAACAAGCTCATTCAACACAAAGTAAGCGAGAACACTTGCTCCGATCGGTTCGAATAAAATCCCCATCGTAACGGTCGATGCGCTAACCCATTTTAATGCCCAGTTAAAAAGTGTATGGCCAAAGAACGTTGGAATAATCGCTAAGACGAAGAAATAAATCCATGTCTCATCTGAGTATCCAGTAAACGACTCACGAGTAATCATATTATAAATCAATAGGGTAACTGTCGTGAAGCCATATACAATGAATGTATAGGTTGCAAGAGACAACCTTTGCCGCACATTTTGGCCGAATAAGAAATAGCCAGTGATGGTAACGGCCCCCATTAAGGCAAGGAAATTACCGAAAAGAGCCATTCCGCTTATTTGGAAATCACCCCAACTGATGATGAAGCTACCAGTTAGCGCGATGAGCATACTGAATACAGCCCCACTGGTGAATCGTTCTTTAAAGAAAATATATGTGCCGATAAAAGCAAAAATCGGTTGTGTTGTAACGAGAACAGTCGAGCTAGCTACAGAGGTCAACTCCAATGATTCGAACCAAAATATAAAGTGGAACGCAAGAAAAACCCCAGCCGCAGCTGTATATAACCAATCCTGCTTCGTTATTTTGATGAATTCATCCCTATATTTCCAAAGAATTAAAGGAAGCATCATAACAACCGCTAAAAGTAAACGATAGAAAGCGATGATGGATGGTGGTGCATCCGCAAGCCTAACAAATATAGCAGAAGTTGAGACCGCCAGCACTCCGATTGCTACCGCCAGATATGGGCCCAACTTATTGTCTTTCATACAGACACTCCCTTCATTAAGTCCACCTATTATTTATTCCCAAAAACAATCGGTCCTAAAGCAACTCCTGCAATCAATCCAAACAGATGTGCATAGACGTTAATGTTGGCTCCTGTAAAGGTCATCACTAATGAAAGAACAATGATCACAAGTACGACTTGCCTGCTTTGGTGATCGATTAAATCCCTTCTGAAAAAAGATAAATATAGATACAAGCCGAACATACCAAAAATGGCACCTGATGCACCGGCATGGCTCATAAGGAGGGACCCGACATATAGAGTGAATACGTTCCCGATTATTCCCATGAACAAATATGCTAGAATGAATTTAACCTTGCCGAGCATGACTTCCAGTGCAGGTCCAAAAAGCACGAGACTGAATGTATTGAAAACTACGTGAGTAAGCGATAGATGGACAAATATTGGTGTGAAAAGCCGCCAATATTCATCTTCTACTTGAACTAAGTAATTATTTCCGATCAATAAAGCTTTCAATTCCAAGAAGCCGTTTAGTGGAATGACTTCCGTCAATAAAAATAAAATGATATGAATCGCAGCCAAAGCTGTGATGACTGGATAAAACCGGATAAATTGTTGAAAGTTTTCTGTTCGCACAAAGAACATTTTAATCACCTGACTAAATAGTACCATTTTTCTTTTATAATAAGAATAAAAATAATGAAAATCTCTTTGAAATGAGCGTGTAATCATGATTAAGGGCATCGGTGTAGATATTATTGAGTTGGACCGAATCAAAAAGATCATTGAGCGGAAACCGCGTTTTTTAAAACGCATATTATCGGACGCAGAAATGACATTATACAATCAATTACCTTCCTCCCAAAGAAAAATTGAGTTTTTAGCCGGGAGGTTTGCAGCGAAAGAAGCGTATAGCAAAGCAGAGGGAACAGGAATCGGTGAACTCCATTCTTTTCATTCTATTGAGATTCTGCGCGGAGCATCGGGTCAGCCACTAATTTTCAAACAAGGTAAAGTAAAGGGAAACGCTCATGTATCCATTTCCCATAGTAAAGCTTATGCAATTGCCCAAGTGATCATCGAGCATCCAATACAGTAATTAATTAGAAGATTTCCGATAAGCTCGTCTGCATATTCAATTAGGTTGTCTCATATAGTGTATTGCGGGTAACAATTCATCCGATGTGCACATTGTCACCGCAACACGATAGATTGCTTGCCAATGGAAGGTAAGTAAGAAAATGAGACGAAGGAGTTGTCCAAATGAAAAGCAGACGATTACTCTTCTTGTCCCTGTTTCTGATGATGGTTGTTCTTTTATCAGCATGTGGAGAAGAAACAGTGGAGGATGTCGTTGATTCGTTGGAGAAGCAAGGTGAAGATTTATCATCCTTTACTTCTACGGTGGATATGACGATGAAGACTGGTGAAGAGACGCAGCAGTATAACGTAGAGGTCTGGCACAAAAAAGATAATTTTTACAAAGTGGTCATGAATAACAAAATGGATGAAGAAGGCAATCAGGTCATTCTGCGGAACGATGAAGGTGTATTTGTACTGACTCCTTCGATCAATAAAAGCTACAAGTTCCAAAATGAATGGCCAAAACACCATAGCCAGCCATACCTTTACACCTCTTTGATTGACGACATTAAGGCAGATGATGAGCGAGAGTTCAAGAAAACCGAGAATTATTATATTTTCACGGTGAAGACGAACTACAAAGGGAAGCAGAAGCTCCCTTATCAAGAAATCTATTTCCACAAAAAATCAAAGAAACCTGCATTGGTGAAAGTATTCAATGCTGAAAACGAATCCATTGTGGAAGTAACGTTCAATTCATTTGATTTTGATGTCGCCATTGAAGATGAAGAGTTCGACACGGACCAGAACCTTGCAGAAGGGGCTGTCAGTGTTCCGACGATGACTGAGTTGGAAGAAAAGGACTTGGAAGTATACTATCCGGTCAACTTACCAACTGGTACAGAGTTCGCGGGAGAAGAAGTAATGGAATTTGATTATGGTGAACGTGTCCTTTCAACATTTGAAGGTGAAAAGTCCTTTACGTTGATCCAAGAAGTCTATGAATCCTACCCGACTGATTTGAGTGTCCCTGTTTATGCCGATGGGGAGTTGGTTGATTTAGGAAAATCAGTTGGTCACTTAGCAAATGGCACATTGGAATGGGAACAAGACGGAATGCGATTTGTTGTCGCGAGCGAAAGTTTGACGGTGGATGAACTGGTGGAAGTAGCACAATCGGTAGAAAAAGAAGTATTAAAATAAAGTTAGATTGCCTGCTTAGACCGAGAGATATTTCTCTCGGTTTTTTAGTAGGAAGGGTGGATACAGTTAGATCTAATCATCCGGAGAGCTGCTATGCCGATAGAGGTTCAGTTGAATTCGTAAAGATCTCAAAACCGTTACAGCGAGCAGGAGACGAATTTTTCTGTTCGATAAGTGCTCTCGAGGCGGGAAGGAACGAAAAAGAGCGTCCTTCCGTGTTCGATAAGCACTCTCAAGCCGGGAAGGAACGAAAATGAGAGTCCTTCCGTGTTAGATAAGGGCTCTCGAGGCGGGAAGGAACGAAAAAGAGCGTCCTTCCGTGTTTGATAAGCAGTCTCGAGGCGGGAAGGAACGAAAATGAGAGTCCTTCCGTGTTTGATAAGCACTCTCGAGGCGGGAAGGAACGAAAATGAGAGTCCTTCCGTGTTTGATAAGCACTCTCGAGACGGGAATGCACGGAAAAATGGATTCTTCCGTGTTTGATAAGGGTTCTCGAGACGGGAAGGTACGAAAACGCACTCCTTCCGTGTTCGAGCAGCGCTCTCACAACTCAAAACGCGAACCAAATGATATTCTTGGCGGTCAAATAGCGCTATATTGTCAGCGGACCCGCTATTTTACTAAGATAAGTTCAGAATTGACAACGCGTATTCTCCTCGCGATAATGAACAGTAAAAAAGATAGGTGTTTCGCATGGAACTTGCCACAAATTTTCGACATACCTGGGCAGAGGTTGACCTCACTGCCATCAAGGAAAATATGAAAAGGATACGTCAACGATACCCAAATAAAAACATATATGTTGCTGTGAAAGCCAACGCATATGGGCACGGTTATATTCCTGTTTCTGAAGCTGCCCTTGAGACTGGAGCGGATGCTTTAGCCGTTGCTAGTTTGGATGAAGCAGTTCTTTTGCGTGAGAATTTTCCTCAAGCGCCCATTTTGGTCATGGGCTGGACTGACCCACGGCACGTGTCAATTGCAGCGAAGTCGGAGATCGAACTCACGGCATTCCAGCCAGACTGGTTCACTCAAGCTGCTGAAATATTAAAAGATAAAAGAGAAAAAGTAAAGATTCATATAAAAATTGATTCAGGAATGGGACGAATTGGTATAAAAACGAAAGAAGAGGCATATGCTGTAATTGAAGAAGTTGCCAATTTTTCGAGTGAATTTGAGATCAGTGGTATCTTCACACATTTTGCAACGGCCGATTCTTTCGATTTGTCGTATTACCAACAGCAACTAGATCATTTTTATGAAATGCTAGAGATGTTTTCGCCCATTCGTACGCTTGAAACACAAGTCCACATCGGAAATACAGCTGCTTCAATGCGGTTCCCGGATGACATGGTTGATGGCATTCGGTTCGGAATCGGACTCTATGGACTTTATCCTTCTAAAGAAGTCGAAAAGATTAGTGCGATTCAATTAAATGAGGCATTTTCTCTCCAAAGCCGACTCGCTCACGTCAAAGAATTAAAACCGGGCGAACATATTAGTTACGGGGCAACCTACGAAGCAGAACAACAAGAGTGGATTGGAACAGTTCCAATCGGCTATGGTGATGGGTGGATCCGTAAATTGCAAGGCTTTGAAGTTTTGGTGGAAGGAGAGAGAGCAGAAATTGTCGGGAAAATTTGCATGGATCAACTGATGATCCGTTTACCCAAACCATATCCTGTCGGTACAAAAGTGACGCTGATTGGTGAAAATGGCGGGCAACGAATCCGTGCAGATGATGTGGCTGACTATCTGGAAACGATTAATTATGAGATTCCTTGTATCATTACCAACCGAGTTCCACGTGTTTATCTAACAAGTTAGCATTTCTTTTTTGACAAAACGGAACATTTTTGTAGAAAAAGTATAATAATTTTCGAGAATTCCTTTACGTACGATAGGAATCGGTGGTATCATGAAAGAAAGTTTGTGTTGCGTAAATTGTTGGGGGTGTAAGGATGTCTAACACATCGAAAGAAATTGTCGTAGAGCTACCTTTATCACTAGTGAATGAATGCGATCACATGGTTGAAGAACACGATATTGATCGAAACACGCTATTTCACCAAGCGATTTCAGCCTATATTAAAGAAGAGAAGAACCGTAAAATTAAAGAGAGCATGCGCCGTGGTTATTTAGAGATGAAAAGTATCAACTTAGATATTGCATCAGAAGCTTTCCAGGCTGAAGAGGAGGCTGACACAACTCTTGAGCGCTCAGTGAGTGGGGTGTAATTAACTTGTATGTAAAACGAGGCGACGTCTTTTATGCGGACCTTACCCCTGTGGTAGGTTCAGAGCAAGGCGGTGTTCGCCCAGTGCTTATTATACAAAATAACATTGGCAATCGCTTTAGCCCTACTGTTATTGTGGCTGCGATCACTGCACAAATCCAAAAAGCAAAATTACCAACACACGTAGAAATCGACGCAGAGAAATACCATTTTGAAAAAAATTCAGTTATTCTATTGGAACAAATCCGAACAATCGATAAACAGCGATTGACAGACAAGCTTACAACGTTAGACGAATTTTTAATGAACCAAGTGGATGAAGCCTTGCAAATTAGTTTGGGCTTAATCGATCTATAGGCTATTATATAAATCTTATGTAAATACTGGCGGCATAGTATTTTGCATAAGATTTTTTGCTTTTCATTGAACCTTATCCAATCATTTACTGCTTGAAAGGATAGACGCTAAACTGCATGTCATTCGAATCAATTAGCATCATGCAACTCTATCAAGTTAGTAAGACAGACGGCTCATGGTAGAAATAACCGTCGAAAAATGGTAAGTTATTTAAAGAATATTAAAAATTTGTTTGGGGGTTTAATAGGTGGAAAAGAGACTCAAAAATATCATTCTAGAACATAGCGATGAAATCATCAAAAAATGGCTGGAAAAACTCGATCAAAGTAAAATCGCTGAATATGGCGAAACCATTTCTCAAGAATCGATTGAACAAACGAATCGAGAATTCGTTAATGTCATTTTTTCAAATATTGAAAGTGACGGTGGAACGGATGATTTACATGAGTTCTCCGAGAAAATTGTTAACCTTGGATGGCCATTAGGCTATTTGACTGAAGGTATGCAAGCATTCAGATCTGTGACCATTAAAGTCATTCTAGAAGATATCGGTGAAACAAACAGTAATGATGAATTCTTGAGCATTATGGAAGGAGTCAACGATTGGGTCGATCCGATTAAAAACCGTCTTATCAATGAATACTCCCATAATTGGACAAACATTGTTTCCTTGCAAAAGGTAGCTTTGCAAGAACTTTCCGCGCCGTTAATTCCAGTTATGGAAGGCATTACGGTTATGCCGCTTGTAGGAACGATTGATACAGATCGTGCGAAACTCATCATGGAAAATTTACTGAACGGTGTCATTAAAAACCATGCTGAAGTTGTGTTGATTGATATTACTGGTGTACCAGTTGTTGATACGATGGTTGCTCATCACATTATTCAGGCTGCCGAAGCCGTTCGTCTTGTCGGATCGCAATGTATTTTGGTCGGAATTCGTCCAGAGATAGCTCAGACGATTGTTAATCTAGGTATCGATCTTCGCAACTTCCCAACGAAAAGTTCGTTGCAAAAAGGATTCAGAACAGCACTTGAGATGACAGGTGCAAAAGTAGTTAGTGAAAGTGAAAGCGAAGGCGACGAAATCGAAAACATTCTTAACTCGATTGAGAAGGAGTGAAAGATATGAGAATACCGATTTTAAAGTTACATGAATATCTTTTGATATCTGTGCAAGTGGATTTAGATGACCAAACAGCGATGCAATTTCAAGAAGACTTATTGAGCAAAATACATGAGTCAGGTGCAACAGGTGTAGTACTTGATTTAACTTCTGTAGACATTATAGATTCCTTTATAGCGAAAGTATTAGGAGATGTCGTATCGATGGCAGACTTAATGGGGGCAAAAGTCGTCTTCACTGGTATTCAACCGGCAGTTTCCATGACTTTAATCGACTTAGGCATTCACTTACAAGACGTACCGACAGCATTAGATCTTGAACAAGGGTTGATTAAGCTGAGACGGGAATTGGAGGAAAAGTGATGAAGGGGACACTATCCAATGTGCCAATAGCCAAAGAGCTTGATATTGTTGGCGCAAGACAAACGGGTAGGAATATAGCGAACGACCTGGGGTTCAGTTCTGTGGACCAAGCCAGAATCGCGACCGCTATTTCTGAACTCGCGAGAAATATATACTTATACGCCAAAAAAGGAGAAATCACTTTCCAACAAGTAGAAGGCGTAGCACCAGTTGGGCTGAAAATTATCGCAAAAGATAATGGGCCTGGGATTAAAGATATTAGTAAATCAATGATTGATGGTTACTCAACCTCTGGAGGTTTAGGGGCAGGATTGCCAGGTGTGAAACGGTTAATGGACGACTTCGACATTATGTCAAGCGATGAAGGCACGACAATCCATGTCATTAAATGGTTACGGTAATAGGGGGGACGGCATGGAACAAACGAAGAAAATGGTCTCTGTTTATAGAGAATTGCTACAAGAATATTTGAGATCAAAAGATGAGAAAGTGTTATATCAAGCAGAACAATTTAGTCGACAATCGATACAGGATGGCGTGAAACCAGAAGAAATTATTGACGCCCATTATCAAACAATGTCGGAAATCATTCCAGATATGGATCCGCGTTTAAAAGATTCATTCAAATTTCTAATCGAAACAATGATTTATTACGGTGTAGCTTATGGAATGTTCAATGATATAAAAGAACAACAATATTCCCTTCGAAATGAAATTGATGTAGCCGCCAAAATGCAGAATACATTATTGAAAACGGAAGTACCTAATTCTGAAGTTCTGGATATAGGTGCGATTTCTCTTCCTGCACGGCAAATGAGTGGAGATTATTATCACTTCGTAGAAGACACGGAAAATAACATCGGTGTTGCTGTCGCTGATGTAAGTGGGAAAGGCATTCCGGCAGCATTCGTCATGTCGATGATCAAATATGCGATGGAGAGTTACCCGGATAACCGGATTTACCCGGAAATGATCCTGGAACTTTTGAACCGGGTTGTTGAGAGAAACGTAGAACCAGGAATGTTTGTATCTATGTTTTACGGGTTGTACGAAGTAGAGCAACATAAATTTTATTTTGCGACGGCTGGACATGAACCGGGATTCATTTATCGTCATCGCTCGAAAACTTTCGAAGAGATACGGGGAAAAGGGTTGTTGCTAGGTGTACAAAAAGACTCGGATTATAAACGATTTGAGTTAGATATTGAACCGAACGACATCATTTTTTTGTTGACAGACGGTGTAACAGAGTGCAAGGTTTCAGGTCGCTTTATTGAACAAGAAGAAGTTCTTGATGTACTTTATAATTATGTACATGAACCCCCGGAAAAATTGGTAGAGAATGTCTATAAACATCTTGAACGTTTGCAAGATTTTCATCTTAGGGATGACTTCACATTAGTTGCGATTCAAAGAAAAGATAATTAATAGGTTTAATAGGACTTTGGATTGGGTAAAGAGAGGTAGACAACAGATAGGAGGATGGTTATTGATGAATCTACATATCGATGATCATAACGAAGGACAGTCGTCGATCCTGAAACTGTCAGGTGAAATAGATGCATATACAGCGCCAAGATTAAAGGAGCATTTACTGAATCTGATTGAGGACAATCAAGAGGTCCAAGTAGATATGCAGCAAGTCAATTATATGGATTCAACCGGTTTGGGTGTATTTATCAGTGCATTAAAAACATCCAAAGAAGCGAACAAAACCTTTAAACTCATTAACTTGCAAGAAAATGTTTACCGCCTCTTCAATATTACGGGACTTAACGAAGTGATTGACATTGAAAACACAGTTAGAGGTGGTATGTAATGGACGAGCTATTCGATTTCATTGAAATGAAAGTACCAGCAAAATCAGATTATGTTGGCGTTGCACGATTGACAGCATCCGGCTTGGCAAATCGAATGGGTTTTAGCTATGAAGAAATTGAGGATTTAAAAGTCGCAATTTCCGAAGCAATAACCAATACGGTGAAGCATGCCTATACTGAAGAAGGCGCTGGGGAAGTTACAATTGGGTTTGGTTTATATGAAGACCGTATGGAAGTCATGATTGCAGACTATGGTGGTAGCTTCAATCTTAAATCGATCAAGGAAAAAATTGGACCTTACAATGAAGACATCCCGATCAGCAATATGAAAGAGGGAGGTTTTGGTCTGTTCCTAATCGATGCCCTTATGGACAAAGTGGAGATCACGAACAACAACGGCGTAATCGTACTTATGACAAAGTACTTGTTCGAAAACGAGGTGGGGCGTAGTGACGACCAGGTCTCAACAACACAATAACGAAGAAGATGTTTATCAACTGATTGACTACCTCCATGAGAACCCAGAAGATGAAGCAGCCCAAGAAAAAATCGTCCTTAAATATGAAAACCTAGTTCATTCAATTGCAAAAAAATATTCCAAAAACAGTGGAATTCATGAAGATCTTGTACAAGTTGGTATGGTCGGTTTGTTAGCGGCGATTCGCAGATACGATGAATCGTTCGGAAAATCGTTTGAATCCTTCGCCATTCCAACAATCATCGGTGAAATTAAACGTTTTATTCGAGATAAAACATGGAGCGTACATGTTCCAAGAAGAATTAAAGAGTTAGGACCCAAAATTAAAAAAGCGGTAGAAGAGCTGACATCCGAAAATCAAGTCTCTCCATCTGTTCCCGAAATCGCCAAATATTTAAAGGTTTCGGAAGAAGAAGTATTGGAGACAATGGAGATGGGCAAAAGCTATAATGCTTTATCTGCCGACCGCCGAATTGAAGCCGATTCAGATGGAAGTACGGTGACGATTCTAGATCTTGTTGGCGAAAAAGAAGACGGTTATGAGCAAATTGACTATAAACTTCTAATCGAAAAAATCATGCCTCTTTTATCCGAAAGAGAGCAAGAGATTTTACGATGCACCTATTTTGAGAATTTAAGTCAAAAAGAAACCGGTAAACGACTCGGTCTTTCGCAAATGCATGTATCCAGATTGCAGCGTCGCGCACTCAGGAAGCTGCGTGAATCCATATCGGATGAAGACTTGGAGGTATTGTTTTGATTCAGCAGGCTGAAAGAGTAGAAGTAGCAACTTATGAAAAACCAAAAAAAGGTAACTATCATTCAGGCGATAGTTACTTTTATATCGAAACGGAAGAACATTTCTTGGTTGCACTGTCAGACGGACTCGGCAGTGGCGAAGTTGCCAAAGAGTCTTCACAAACAGTCATCGATGTCATTCGTCGGAACGTACATCGACCACTGGATGACATGCTTGAACAATGCAACGCAGCCTTATTCGGAAATGAGTTAAGAGGTTGTGTGTTAGGGATTTTACGATTGGATTTTAAAACAAGGCAATTCTCCTATGTCTCAGTAGGCAACATCAGTATTGTGATGATCTCAGCTGATGGAAACAAACGAAGGAACATTCCGATTCATGGATATCTTTCAGGGGTGCCTCGTAAAACAAAAGTTCACTACGGAGATTTGGAGAAAGACGCATTATTTTTTATGTTTTCAGATGGCGTGAGCGAACGCCAACTAACGAAGGAGTTTTATAGCTTCCGATCGATGGAAACGACTGTTGCTTGGTTTACGGAGCAACAAAAAGAATATATGGATGATGATACAACTTTAATAGCGATGAAGTTTCTGGGATGAGAAGGGTACTATACCCTTCTTTTGTTTTGTCGTCATCGCAAAATGCAATAAATATAGAAGTCGAAACAATGTTATAATAGGAAAGCAGAAAGGCATTTTGTTTGGAGGAATTAGCATGGAAGAAAAGCAATACATAGACCGAGCAGTCGATTTCGTCAGTAAAGATTTATCTATTCAATCGAAAACCGTTCGCACAGTGGTTGAGTTGTTGGACGAAGGGAATACTGTCCCATTTATTGCTCGTTATCGGAAAGAGCAAACCGGAAATTTAGATGAAACACAAATACAATCCATTAAAGAATCATTTGACTACCAAATGCAACTCGATCAACGAAAAGAAGAAATCATCCGTTTAATCGATGAACAAGGTAAATTGACAGATGAATTAAAAAAAGACATCCAGGCGGCAAGCAAGTTACAACGTCTGGAAGACTTATATCGACCGTATAAACAAAAGAGACGGACACGCGCAACGATCGCTAAAGAAAAAGGATTGGAACCGTTAGCTGAGAAAGTCTGGGCTCAAAAAGGAATTCAGGTCCAACAAGAGGCAGAACAGTATCTCTCTGAAGAAAATGAATTATTCGAAGTGAGCGATGTCCTTCAAGGCGTCAATGATATTCTTGCCGAAAAAATCTCGGATGAAGCGAAATTCCGTGAGAAAATTCGTTCCATGACTTTTTCGAAAGGAATCATCAAGACCGAAATAAAAAAAAATGCTGAAGATGAAAAAGAGATTTATCAGATGTACTATGATTTCCAAGAACAAGTATCAAAAATTGCACATCACCGAGTGCTAGCCGTCAACCGCGGAGAGAAAGAAAAGGTTTTGAGAGTGACCATTGAACCGCCAGTGGAAAATGTTATCTCTTACTTGCAAAAAGAAATCATTATGAACCAGGATATAGAAGAAGCGAATATTATTCAGGCCGCAATCGACGACGGTTATAAACGTTTATTGGAACCATCGATTGAACGAGATATCCGTAGCTCATTGACAGAAACTGCGGAAGAACACGCCATTGATATTTTTGCCAAGAACCTGAAAAACTTACTTTTACAGCCCCCACTTAAAGGCAAGGTCATGCTCGGTGTAGACCCAGCTTTCCGGACAGGTTGTAAGCTCGCCGTCATTGACGAAACAGGAGCGAAGCAAGAAGTGGATGTCATATATCCGACTGAACCGAGAAAAGATGTGAAAGGTTCTGAGAAAAAGGTGCTATCTATTCTTGAGCGCTATCCAGTCGAATTGATTGCAATCGGAAACGGAACAGCATCAAGAGAAACAGAGCAATTCATCGCGGATATGATTCAACAAAACAATCTGGATGTACCCTATCTCATTGTCAATGAAGCGGGTGCCAGTGTTTACTCAGCGTCAAAGCTTGCACGTGAAGAATTTCCCGATTTGCAGGTAGAAGAAAGAAGTGCCATTTCAATCGCTCGCAGAGTACAAGATCCACTCAGTGAGTTGGTTAAAATCGATCCGAAATCCATTGGGGTTGGCCAGTACCAACATGATGTGTCACAAAGCAAGCTGAATAGCTCATTAACTTTTGTCGTCGAAACGGCAGTGAACCAAGTTGGTGTAAATGTAAACACAGCCTCATCTTCATTACTTGAATACATTTCAGGCTTAAACAAAACGGTGGCAAATAATATCGTTAAGTACCGAGAAGAGAATGGAAAATTCACCAACCGGAAGCAAATTAAGAAGGTGCCTCGATTAGGAGATAAAACTTATGAGCAGGCCATAGGGTTTTTGAGGATACCAGATGGTGATGAACCACTTGATCGGACGTCCATTCACCCTGAAAGTTACCAGGCAACGAAACAACTATTGGGAGAATTAAATGCAACTTCTGCAGATATTGGTACGGAAGACCTGTCCAACAAACTAAAAGAAGTGAATTTAACCGATTTTGAACGAGAACTGGAAATCGGAAAACTCACGTTGGAAGATATTATGAAAGACCTTCGTAAACCAAATCGAGATCCACGTGATGAACTGCCGAAACCATTACTTAAAACGAATGTGCTTTCAATGGAAGACTTAAAACAAGGAATGGAACTCCAGGGAACCGTCAGAAACGTCGTCGATTTCGGTGCATTTGTAGATGTCGGAGTCAAACAAGACGGACTTGTTCATATTTCCAAGTTGGCAAATCGGTTTGTTAAAAACCCATTAGATGTTGTTGCAGTAGGTGACATTGTGACGGTCTGGGTAGAAGAAATCGATGTAAAAAGACAGCGCATCGCATTAACGATGGTTCAGTAAAACTTAATTGACATTACGGTCATAATAATAAAACCAGCATTGATTGAGTAATTTAATTTGGTATAAATCTTTGGAGGCATAGGCTTTTAATAGCTGTGCCTTCAACCAATTCGGCATAGCAAACCCTCCTGAAACTGTTTATATTACTATATGCAATTAACAGAGATTTGCTATATGGAAATATACCATTGTACGAAAGGTGAAATGAATGGATCAAAATCAATTGCTCCAATGGACAAGAGAACTGTCCGAAACCTACTTTAGACGGGAATTTCATGCTGACATTGTATTTAACGGAAGGTTACGAACAACAGGCGGAAGATATATACCTTCAAAGAAACGAATTGAGATTAACAGAAAATATTTAGATGAATTAGGAGAAGAAGAACTCAAAGGAATTATTAAACATGAACTATGTCATCATTTTTTACATGTCGACGGTAAACCTTACAATCATCGCAGTAAAGAATTTCGTCAACTATTAAAAGAAACCGGATCACCAAGACATTGTAGTTTTTTGCCATCGGTGGAGCGAGAGAAATACATATATCAATGCAAAAAGTGTGGACTCGAATATAAAAGAAGAAGAAAAGTGGACACAAAACGGTATTCCTGTGGGAAATGTCGGGGAAAACTTGTTCAAAAATAAGAAATTATATTTTCACCTTGTCTCAACTATATGAAACATGTATAATTGGAATTTGTGAGCGAGCTATTCAAGTAAAAGAAAGTAATTCTACTTACTGATCGGGTGATTAAAAAATATTTGAGAAAAATATTTTTAACCGATTGACACGCTCTGAAAGATGTTGTATTATACTTAACGTCGCAACAAAATGAATGGTTGTTTGATTGTAGCGAACCGTAAACATCTTGGAAAATCTTCTGAGTAGGATTGCGAGGAGTGGAGACACGACGAGCATATTAAGCAAAACGTGTCCACAATGAATTTTCTTACTTATATTCCAGCGTAGCTCAGTGGTAGAGCAGTTGGCTGTTAACCAATTGGTCGCAGGTTCGAATCCTGCCGCTGGAGCCATATGGAGAAGTACTCAAGTGGCTGAAGAGGCGCCCCTGCTAAGGGTGTAGGTCGCGTAAGCGGCGCGAGGGTTCAAATCCCTCCTTCTCCGCCATTACTTATTGGCCCGTTGGTCAAGTGGTTAAGACACCGCCCTTTCACGGCGGTAACACGGGTTCGAATCCCGTACGGGTCACTTGTTATATTAGGTCCGGTAGTTCAGTTGGTTAGAATGCCTGCCTGTCACGCAGGAGGTCGCGGGTTCGAGTCCCGTCCGGACCGCCATTCTTGGGCTATAGCCAAGCGGTAAGGCATCGGGTTTTGGTCCCGTGATTCCCAGGTTCGAATCCTGGTAGCCCAGCCATTATTTACTATAAGAAAGGATCGGGCAAATCATTATAGCAACTTATGAATTGAATAAATTCAAGTAAGTCTTTTTTTATTGCTAAAATGCTATTTTTTATTTTACATTTGCCTTCGTTTCTTTTATGATAATTAATATTGAAAATTCGAGCCATTAGCTCAGTCGGTAGAGCATCTGACTTTTAATCAGAGGGTCGGAGGTTCGAATCCTCCATGGCTCACCATATGCGGTCGTGGCGGAATGGCAGACGCGCTAGGTTGAGGGCCTAGTGGGAGTTAATCCCGTGGAGGTTCAAGTCCTCTCGACCGCATTGAGAAAAAAAGCTTGCAATTATGTTTGAGATTTGATATGATATTCCTTGTCGCTGTTGCGCCCGTAGCTCAATTGGATAGAGTGTCTGACTACGGATCAGAAGGTTAGGGGTTCGACTCCTCTCGGGCGCGTAGACGGGAAGCAATCAAAAGTGTTTGTTGCTTCCTGCTTAAAAATTTAATTCATCTACATGCGGGTGTAGTTTAGTGGTAAAACCTCAGCCTTCCAAGCTGATGTCGTGGGTTCGATTCCCATCACCCGCTCCATATATGGGCCTGTAGCTCAGTTGGTCAGAGCGCACGCCTGATAAGCGTGAGGTCGGTGGTTCAAGTCCACTCAGGCCCACCATATAGCATTCGAACCTTGAAAACTAAACAAAATAGCCTGAAGTCAATTCGGTTTCTTTCTTACTTGATTGGGAAAGAAACAAACGAAAATTTTTAAGCCAATCAAACACTTTATTGGAGAGTTTGATCCTGGCTCAGGATGAACGCTGGCGGCGTGCCTAATACAT